>JBDTVJ010000203.1:0-4630 GCA_040007275.1 Terracoccus sp. | reverse complement strand
GCGACCGACGGGCCCTACTCGGAGGCCAAGGAGCACTTCGCGGGCTTCTTCATCATCGACGTGGCAAACCCCGGGCGCGCGCACGAGATCGTCTCGCAGTTCGTCGGTCCGGGCGAGACGATCGAGCTGCGATCGCTCATGTGAGCGGGCGCTGAAACTCCCGGAGAAACCCGCTCCATACGCGTCCCGGGGTGGGTGCGGGTCAGTGGGTCAGTTGGGCGCTCAGGCTGGGACCCGTTCGGCCCTGCCCGTCTTGATGCCGAGGTAGGTGAAGGCGAGCGCGGCGAGGGCGACGAGGGAGAGCAGGGTGAGGCCGACACCGTAGCCCGGTAGCAGGATCTCGTAGGTGGCGCCCATCACGAGCGGCGGGAAGTAGCCGCCGAGGCCGCCAGCGGCACCGACGAGGCCGGTCACGGTACCGACGCGCTCCGGCGGGGCCTGGCGCGCCACCCAGGCGAACACGCCACCGGTGCCCAGGCCGAGGAAGAAGGCGAGCACGACGAAGGTGATGCCAGCGGGGATCTCGAGCGGCGGTTCGAAGGCGACCGCGATCGCCAGCACCGCCGTGCCGAGCAGCGAGATGCCCATGACGCTCCGGGGCCCGATGCGGTCGGAGAGAACGCCACCCAGGGGTCGGGCCACGACCGCGGCGATGGCGAACCCCGCCGTGCGGGTACCGGCCGAGGTGAGGTCGAAGGTGTAGACGTCCTTGAGGTAGGTCGGCAGGTAGGTCGAGAAGGCCACGAAGCCGCCGAACGCCACGGCGTAGAGCAGCGACATCTGCCAGGTCACCGGCAGCGCGATGGCGGCCTTCAACTTCGGCATGACGGGATCGGTGTTGGGCGCCCACGTCGGTGAGTTACGCATCGCCGTCCAACACAGGGCCGCCGTGGCGACCAGGGCGACGGCGATGATCACGTGGGTCATCGTGTAGCCGAACCAGTTGACGAACCGGGGCGTGAACGCCGATGACAGAGCCGTGCCGCCCATGCCGGCACCGAAGATGCCCGTCGCGAAACCGCGCCGGTTCGCCTGGTACCAGGAGTTCGCGAAGGGGATCCCGACCGCGAACGTGGTGCCGGCGATGCCGAGGAAGAACCCGACGAGGATCATCATCGGGAACGATTTCGCGTTGCCGGCGACCGCGAGCAGGAGCACGAAGGGCACCGTGATCAAGGTGAGCACGGGGAACATCAACCGGCCGCCGTACCGGTCGGTCAAGGCGCCGACCGGGATACGGCCCACCGACCCGACGAGCACCGGGGTCGCGACGAGCAAAGCCTTCTGGGTGCCCCCCAACGACATCTCCTGCGTGTAGCGCACGCCGAGGGGGCCGATCAGGTTCCAGGCCCAGAACGTGATCGCGAAGGCCCAGGTGGCGAGAGCCAGGTTCTTGCCCTGGTCGGTCAGGTCGGGAGTGGCGGCACCCGGGGTGGGGGTCGATCGGCTCATCATGTCTCCTGCGCTGTGGGCGGGTGGTGATGTGTCGGGGCGTGCAAAGGGGGCGAGGCGACGAGCCGTGTCAGCGTTGCCGGTCGCGGTCGGTGGTACCGACGCCGCTCCAGCCCGGTCGCCCCGACCGTGAGCCCGATGAGCCGTCACGGTCACGGCTGCGGTAGACGATGTACGGGCGGAACAGGTAGTGCAGCGGGGCGGTGAAGGCGTGCACCAGTCGCGTGAACGGCCACAGGGCGAACAGGCCCATGCCGACGAGCGCGTGGATGTGGAACTGGATCGGCGCCGCCGCCATCGAGGCCACGTCGGGGCTGAAGAAGAAGACCGAGCGGAACCAGGGCGAGACGGTCTCGCGGTAGTTGTGCGCCTCGCTTCCGGCGCCGACGCTCACGAGCGTCGTCCACAGGCCGAGCACGATGGCCGCGATGAGCAAGACGTACATGAGCTTGTCGTTCTTGGTCGTTGCCATGAACACCGGCCCGGTAGTGCGTCGCCGGTACACCAGAATGAGGATGCCGGCCAACGTGCAGACCCCGGCCAGGCCGCCGAAGAGCAGCGCGTTGAAGTGGTAGAGACTCTCGCTGACGCCCACCGCATCGGTCCACGTCTCGGGGATGATGAGCCCACCCACGTGACCGAAGAACACGAGCAGGATGCCGAAGTGGAAGAGGGGGGAACCGATGCGCAACAACCGCGACTCGTAGAGCTGCGAGGAGCGGGTGGTCCAGCCGAACTTGTCGTAGCGGTAGCGCCAGACGGTGCCCCCGACGAGGCTGGCGATGCACAGGTAGGGCAGCACGCCCCAGAGGAAGGCGTCCATCACTGACCTCCTGCTGTTGCGACCGGCTGCAGAGGCAGCAGCCGCGGGTCGTACGGGTCGAGGCCGACGGTCTCGGTGGGCGGCCCGCTCATCCCGACCATCACCATCACGGCCGCCCGATCGGCCGGCGACTCGCCCGGCAGGGTGGCACATACCGCCGTGACGACGGCCGCATACGGGCTCTGCACCTCATCGAGAGCGATGCGCAGCAGCTCAAGACTCGCCCGGTACTCCTGCAGCAGGGCCGCCCCGGCCACCGGGTCGGCGCAGGCCGCGAACTCCAGCACCATCGGCAGGTAGTCGGGCAGCTCACCGTGGGTGTCGACGAGGAAGCCGCTCGCGCGGTAGGCGGACTTGAACCGGCCGAGCACCTCCCCGCGTCGACGGGTGTCGCCGTCGGTCCAGTACGAGAGGTAGAGGGCGTGCTTGCGACTGAGGTCGAAGGTGTCGACGAAGCTGCGCTGCAGCTCCTCGAGCGGCCGCGAGGCCAGATGCTCGAGCAACGGCAGCAGCATCCGCGCCGGTGCCGAGTCAGGTTGCTCCGCCAGGGCGCTCGTCATCGTCGGGAGCCGTTCGATGAGCCCGGGATCGGGGTAGTCGAGGCACCACGAGGCGACCTGGTGCACCACGCGGTCATCCGCAGCCGGGCTACGACCGGCCCGCGCGCCCCGGCGAAGACCGATCACGACCGTTGCCCCTTGCCGCTGGGGAAGAGCCCGGACGGTGCGCCGTTGCCGTCCCAGTTGAGCAGGTTGACCCGCCCCTGCAGCTCGCCGCTGGAGTCGCTGGTCATCGCCGTGTCGGAGGTCTGTCGTCGCTTCAGCGCGTTGAACGTCTCGACGGCCACCGGCGCCGGTTTGCCGCTCGCCTCGCCGAACGGGCCCGACTCGTACATGCCGGGGCCCTCGTCGAAGTCGAGCGAACAGCCGATCTCCTCCAGCTCGTGGGCCCGCTCGACGTGCGCGGTCGGAATCACGTAGCGGTCGGAGTACTTCGCGATCGCCATCAGGCGGTACATCTCGTAGAGCAGCTCCTCGCTCATGCCGACGGACTCGGGGATCGACGGGTCGCCGTCGCGCCCCAGCGAGACGTCACGCATGTAGGCCCGCATCGCCGCCAGCTTCTGCAGAACTCCGGTGATGATGTCGGTGTCGCCGGCCGTGAAGAGCTCGGCGAGGTAGTCGACCGGGATGCGCAGGGCATCGATGGCGCCGAACAGCGTCTCGCGGCTCTCGGCGTCATGCCCTTGGTTCGCGAGCACGTCGACGATGGGCGAGAGCGGCGGCACGTACCAGACCATCGGCATGGTGCGGTACTCCGGGTGCAGCGGCAACGCCACCCGGTAGGTCTTGGCCAGGGCGTAGACCGGTGACCGGCGAGCCGCGTCCATCCAGTCGTCGGGGATGCCGTTCGCCTTCGCCGCCGCCTTGACCTGCGGGTCGTTGGGGTCAAGGAGCAGGTCGAGCTGAGCCTCGTAGAGATCACGCTCGTCAGGCGTGGCGGCCGCCTCGGTGACGCGGTCGGCGTCGTAGAGGAACAGACCGAGGTAGCGCAGCCGCCCGACGCAGGTCTCGGAGCAGACCGTCGGCAGGCCTACCTCGATGCGGGGGTAGCAGAAGGTGCACTTCTCGGCCTTGCCGCTCTTGTGGTTGAAGTAGATCTTCTTGTACGGGCAGCCCGTGATGCACTGGCGCCAGCCGCGGCAGCGGTCCTGGTCGACGAGCACGATGCCGTCTTCCTCGCGTTTGTAGATCGCGCCCGAGGGGCACGAGGCCATGCACGAGGGGTTGAGGCAGTGCTCGCAGATGCGCGGGAGGTAGAACATGAAGGTCTTCTCGAGCTCGAACTTGACCTTCTCCTCCGACTCGCGGCGCACGGAGTTGTTGAGCTTCTCCACGATGGGGTCGAGCTCGCCCATCTCGCTGGCGCCGCCGAGGTTGTCGTCCCAGTTCGCCGACCACGTGATCTTGGTGTTCTCGCCGGTGATGAGCGACTTGGGTCGGGCCACCGGGAAGTCGTCTCCGAGCGGTGCCGTGATGAGGGTCTGGTAGTCGTAGGTCCACGGCTCGTAGTAGTCGGCGAGCTTGGGCATGACGGGGCTGGCGAAGATGCCGAACAGCTTCTGCACCCGGCCGCCGGCCTTGAGCTTGAGGTTGCCCCGTTTGCCGAGCTCCCAGCCACCCTTCCAGGTCGCCTGGTCCTCGTAGCGTCGCGGGTAACCCTGTCCCGGCCGCGTCTCGACGTTGTTGAACCAGACGTACTCGGTACCGGCCCGGTTCGTCCACGCCTGCTTGCAGGTCACCGAGCAGGTGTGGCACCCGATGCACTTGTCGAGGTTCATCACCATGCCCATCT
>JBDTVJ010000202.1:0-4637 GCA_040007275.1 Terracoccus sp. | reverse complement strand
CCGCTCGGACCCCGTAGTCGTGGGCGGCGGGGGCGTATCCGGGCCAGCGCCGCATTCCCCGCCCGGGCAGGTCGGGCTCCAGGACCGGGCGGCGCGATCTGAACGCGTCGCTACAGGGACCCTCGCCCAGAGAGAACTGCAGTTCCTCGAGCTCGTCGCTGTTCGGCCCCCATACCGCTGCCGTCCCCCCGGAAAGCTGGCCTTCCGTCATCAAGTTCACCCCGGCAGCAGACGCCGCCAGGACCCGGGTCAGCACCAGGCACAGTCCCTGCAACTTTCCGCGCATCCCCTGAGGGAATCCGCCCTCCGCGAGCTCGGCATCGATCAACCGGCCGAGGCGGGCCATCCTCCCGTCCTGGTCGACGAACCCGAAAGGTTGCACACTCTGGTCACTCACGGCGACCGCATTCACCGGCAACGTGGCGAACCGCTGAGGAGGGATATCGGTTCGTCAGTGAACCAACGCGCAGGGGGAGCCGCCGGCAGATGGACATGCTCACACCTTTCCTGGGCGGGCACACATGGAGACCTCGGGAAGTCTACGGGCGCCGTCCTTATCCGGTGGGCAGCGGACCGCGTCCCGGGCCGGGTCAGCGGTAAGAGGTAGGAGGTAAGAAGGTCATCACCGAGCAAGGGCCGGGGACTGGGAGCGTCCGTTGTGAAGGCGTCACGGAGGTCGCTCAGCTCGAGGATGCGTCGACGTGACCACGGCAGTACGCGAAGGCCCTTGACAGCGACCTCGCTACCCCCGGCGGCGAGCACCCGGCACCAGTGCCTGCTCAACGCTGGAGCGCTGAGCAGGTCCAGATCGGCGCTGACACTGAGCAACTTCCTCTGGATGCGAGGCCACACCGTGTCTTCACCACCGGTCATGTCTTCCCTTGCCTCCCGAACACTTCGCTGGGGGATCTGCTACCGGGGGGGCCGGGGCAACATGAGGAGGCACCAACCGTCGGATTCACGGTACGCCCCTGCTGATCTTTGAGGAAGCGAAGCGTTGACGCCCCAAACTTGCCCACGTAACTGGGTCGCCGTTGCAGCGGGGGTGCCGAGGGGCGGGCTGTGCGTTCTGCTCGAGGGACGGGCCATGCTGAGGCGACTGTGGGCGGCCTGCAACCTGTCGAGAACGATGTAGGCCGGTCGTCGCCTGCTGAACTCATGTTAATTGGAAGCGGCCCAAATAGGTGCAAGTGCCGAGTTTGATGTATGATTTGTCCGGATTGTGTTGCCCTAGACCCGACGACGCAACGAGAAACGATGTGATCGGAGATCGAGATGTCCACCATCACGCTCAGACCCAGGCGAAATCGGCACCGTCCCTCCTGCCTCCCGTTCGCGACAGTGAGCACGCCGCGACAGGTCAGCACATCATGATCGCGGTCGAACATCTCGCCGAGGTCCTTGGTGAGATCACTGACACCCTGGTCGATGACTTCGACCCCATCGAGTTCCTCGAGCTGGTCACCACGCGCAGCGCGTCGATGAGCCATTCCTCGTCTGCGGCGCTGCTGCTGGCCGACCCGGACGGTCGGTTGCAGTTCACCGCCGCCTCGAAGGGCTCGAACAAGCTGACGGAGCTGTTCAGCCTCGAGAACGAGCAGAGCCCTTGGCTGGACTGCTTCAGCACCGGCATCCCGGTGATCAACACCGACCTCGCCCAGGCAGCGGGCCGGTGGCCCGCCTTCGCCCCCAACGCCGTCTCCGCCGGGTTCCGCTCCGTCCACGCCTTCCCGCTGAGGCACCGCACGGACGTCATCGGGGCGCTGAGCCTCTTCAGCTCCCACACGGGCCTCCTTGAGCCCGGCGACGTCCGCATCATTCAGGCCCTCGCCGACATCGCCACCATCGGGTTGCTCCAGGAACGCAGCCTCCGCGATGGAGAGTTCACTGCCGCGCAGCTCCAGCGCTCCCTCACCAGCCGAATCACCGGCGAGCAGGCCAAGGGCGTCGTGGCCAGGGCGCGCGGCGTCAGCGTTGACGACGCCGCCGAGCTCATCCAGGGTCACGCCCTCCGCAACAACCAGAGCCTCGCCGACGTCGCCGAGGCCGTCGTGGCCAACCCCGGGCTGATCCAGAGCACGGATCCCGAAGCGTTGCTCAAGCCGGCTGAGGTCGCGGCGATGTTCCGGGTCGACCCCAAGACGATCACGAGATGGGCCAAGGCCGGCCAGCTCACCGCGATCCGCACCCTCGGTGGCCACCGCCGCTATCTCTACAGCGAGGTCACTCGGCTCCTCGAAGTGGAGTGACTCGTCGCGCCCAGTGCAGACGGACGCCTCCGGGGGCAACCCCGGGCGGGGTGACGAACGACGGGACACGAGCGGGACTCCACCGGGGATGACTCAACGGTTCTTCGTCGCAGCTCAGGACGTCGCGTCCTTGCCGTACTGAGCGTGCCGAGACCGTCGCCCGGGGCGGTGAACCTTTCGGCTGAACGATGGCGCTCCGGTCAGGCGATGGCGTCATCGGCGGTCGCTGCGCTCTCACGCAGATGTGCGCGCAGGATGCCGGTCCCGGCCCACGACAGCAACACGGCAGCCGCCGCGGCCCCGACGGTCACGGCATACGCCGGGGTGTGACCGCCCCAGTCGGCCAGCCGGCCGGCGACCGCGGCCCCGATGGCGTAACCGAGCCCGGTTGCGGCGGCGAGGATCGTCATGGCGGCCCCGGTTCGTGCGGGAGGGGTGACCCGTTCCCCGAGGGTGAAGGTTGTGATCACAAAGGGCGCGATGGTGCAGCCGAGCACGAGCAGCACCGGCACGAGGCCGCCGAGGGAGTGCACGAGCAACAGGGGGGCGGTGAGCACGAGCAGGCCGGTCGCGAACCAGCGCAGCCGCGCCGGCAGCGAGAAGGATGCCGGGAGCGCCGCCATCCCCAGGCCGGCGGCGACGCTGCCGACGCCGAGCAGGGCGTGGAAGTAGCCGGTCAGCCCGGGTGAACCGGAGGCCGTGGCGAGCACCGTCGTGCCGGTCTGGACCGAGCCGAACACTGTGCCGATGAGCAGCTGGGCCCCGCAGAGCACCAGAAGCGCCGGGGTAAGCAGGCGCCCGGCGTCGGCGCCGGCGCTCGCGGTCGCGGCGTGGGTGGTGCGCGCGGTGTCGTGCAGGGCGAACCAGGTTCCGAAGACGCCGAGACCGACGGCTGCGATCACCAGCGCCACCGTCGGGTTGGCCATCGAGACCCCGAGGCCCACCAGCGCCGGGCCGAGCACGAACGATGCCTCGTCGGCCGCACCCTCGTACGAGAAGGCGACATCGACGAGGCGAGCCTGGGATGTGCCGGCTCCAGCCGTGATCGGGCGCCACCGGACCCGGGCGAGCGGGCCGATCTGGGGCAGGAGCAGCCCGGTGAGGGCGCTCACCGCGGCCGCCACGCCCCAGGGGAGACCCGCGTGGACGACGACAAGCACCCCGATCAGTGCGCCGGCGCCGGTGAGCGACTGGAACGCCACCACCCGCCGCTGGCCGAGGCGGTCGGCGCGCGACCCCCAGAGCGGGGCGCCGGCGGCATTGGCAACGGCCAGGGCGCCGGCGCAGAAGCCCCCCGCGCCGTAGCTGCCGGTCCGGCCGGCCACGAGCAGCAGAATGCCCAGCTGGCTCATCGCGAGCGGCATCCGGGCGAGGAACGCGACCACGACGTAGGTCGTGCCGGTCAGGTCGAAGAGGCGGCGGTACGAGTCGATCGTTGACACGGGCGGCTCCGGATCGAGGGATCTTCGCGGGGTGCGCGAAGCAGGCGTGTGCCTACCCGCCCTTCAGGCACACCAGATCCCTGTGCGCTTCCAGTCTACGATCTACCGGCGGCGGTGGCCAAA
This sequence comes from Terracoccus sp., assembly GCA_040007275.1. Classification (GTDB taxonomy): domain Bacteria; phylum Actinomycetota; class Actinomycetes; order Actinomycetales; family Dermatophilaceae; genus DSM-29435. The sequence goes on along the minus strand of JBDTVJ010000202.1, from coordinate 823 downwards.
GCGTCACCAGCCCGCGCGCTCGCCGGTCACCTTTGGTCGGGGTGGGTCAGCCCCCGTACCGGGGCGAAGCGGTGGATCAGCTCAACCACTGCGGCGCCGACGGCGCCGACAGCAAGCGACTGCCAGACCAGGCCGGCCGGTGCGTCGAACCCGAAGAACTCCCGGCCGGCCGGCAGCACGAACGCGAGAACGGCCACCACCACGAGCGCCCCGACAAGCGCCAGCTTCCATGCGATCAGCGGCCGGGCCAGCGCGATGAGGATGGCGAAGAACACGACGAGCAGGGTGATGGTCGCCCCGGTGCCGGTCTGCCAGCACGCCAGATCGGGCACCGTCGACTGGCTGGGCGCCACCGTGCACCGCTGCAGGAACTCGTTGCCGGGAACACCGTAGTTCCGGTTCGCGATGAGGTACGAGGCAAACACCGACAACCCAGCCACGACCCCCACCGGCACCGCGAACCGCAGCACCCGAGCGAGGAAGCCGGGAACGTAGCGGCGCGTGCTCGGCCCGAGCGCGAGGAAGAACGCGGGAATGCCGATCGTGACGGCCGAGACGAGTGTCAGGTGGCGCGGCAGGAACGGGAAGGGCAACAGCGCGATGGCGGCGGCGAGGATCGCGACGAGGCTCATCGCGTTCTTGGCCACGAAGAGGTTCGCGACCCGCTCAACGTTGGCGATGACCCGGCGTCCCTCGGCGAGCACCCTAGGCAGGTGCGAGAACCGGCCGTCGAGCAGCACGATCTCAGCCACGGCCTTGGTGGCCTGAGCGCCGTTGCCCATCGCGACGCCGATGTCGGCGTCCTTGAGCGCCAGGGCGTCGT
>JBDTVJ010000201.1:0-4642 GCA_040007275.1 Terracoccus sp. | reverse complement strand
TGTTGATCGAGTCCTGGATCTCCGACCTCGTCCGGGTGAAACGGCGCGCGTCGGCCGCGACCTTGTTGACGTAGGCGTCGGCTCCCACCGCCTTCGCGCTGTACCGGCCCGAGCCGGACACGACGGTGGTGCCCGAGCGGATCTGCTCACCGGCGGCGTGTGGCACGGGGTCGGCCTCACCCGTCAGGTTCGACTCGTCGAGCTCGAGACCGGTCGCGCTGGTCAGGGCGCCGTCGGCGGGCACCTCATCGCCGGTGCGCAGCTCGATGAGGTCGTCGAGCACGACCTCGCTCGTCGGCACGTCGGCGATCTCGCCGTCGCGCACCACTCTCGTCGTGGGCGAGTTCAGCAGCGCGAGCCGGTCGAGCTTGCGCTTGGCCAGGTACTCCTGCACGATCCCGATCGCCGAGTTGAGCACGAGCACGCCGCCGAAGAGGCCGTCGGCGAACGAGCCGGTGACCATGACGAGCACGAAGAGGGCGCCGAGGATGGCGTTGAACCGTGTCAGCACGTTGGCCTTGAAGATCTCCGCCAGCGAGCGCGAGGTGCGCTCGGTCAGGGCATTGACCTGGCCCCGGGCCACGCGGTCGGCGACCTCGGCCCTCGTCAGCCCCGTCTCGTGCTCGGCGGTGGTCTCCCTGGCAGTCGTCACGACGACATCCTCGCCCACAGCGGCAAGACGGCACGGTCGGCCGCGCGGATCGGACCGTGGCGGGGTTGGGGCGTCCGGGGTTGCTGCTGGGCCGCAGGGATCGGACCGTGGCGGGGTTGCGGTGGCCGGGGATGCCGCTGGGCCGCAGGGATCGGACCGTGGCGGGGTTGCGGTGGCCGGGGATGCTGCTGGGCCGCGCGGATCGGACCGTGGCGGGGTTGGTGGTGTCGGTGCGGTGCGGCATCCGTCCGGAGGGAGTGGCGCCCGAACGCGGGCGTCGCGAGATGCCGACGTGCGCCTGCCCCGAATCGTGAAAGGATGCTCCTCGTGTCAGAGTCGATTCAGCGTGCCCGCGCCACCACGGCGTCCTACTCGATCACCATGCGCATCCATGCCGGCACCGACCCTGCCGTCATCGGGGCACTGGCGATGAAGGTGGCCGACGGAGGTGGCATCACCACCGCCCTCGACATCGTCGACTCCCACCCCGACCGGCTGGTCATCGACCTCACCTGTTCGGCGTCCGACGCCGACCACGCCAGCGAGGTCGTCGACGCGGTCGAGACGCTCGAGGGCGTGCACGTGCACAAGGTCAGTGACCGCGTGTTCCTGCTGCACCTCGGAGGCAAGATCAGCGTCGAGAGCAAGGTCAACCTGCGCAACCGGCAAGACCTGGCGATGGCGTACACGCCCGGCGTCGGTCGGGTGAGCCAGGCCCTGTTCGAGCACCCCGAAGACGTGGGCCGCCTCACCATCAAGGGCAACTCGGTCGCGGTCGTCACCGACGGCACCGCAGTGCTCGGGCTCGGCGACATCGGCCCGATGGCGGCCCTGCCCGTCATGGAGGGCAAGGCGGCCCTGTTCAAGCGGTTCGCCGACATCGACGCGTGGCCCATCTGCCTCGACACCAAGGACGTCGACGAGATCGTTCGTACGGTCGAGCTGATCGCCCCGGGCTTCGGCGGCATCAACCTCGAGGACATCTCCTCCCCGCGCTGCTTCGAGATCGAGGCGAAACTGCGCGAGCGGCTCTCCATCCCGGTGTTCCACGACGACCAGCACGGCACCGCCATCGTGGTACTGGCGGCGCTGACCAACGCCCTTCGGTGCATCGAGATGGCGCTGCCTGACGCCAAGATCATCGTTTCGGGCGGTGGGGCCGCCGGCTCGGCGATTGTGCAGCTGCTGCTGGCGGCCGGCGCGGTCGACGTGACCGTCTCCGACCGGGCCGGGCTGCTCAACAAGGACGACGACACCCTCACCCCGGCGTGGAAGTCACTGGCCGAGAAGACCAACCCGCGCGGGCTCACGGGCACCCTTCGTCATGGCCTCCAGGGGGCTGACGTGTTCATCGGCGTCAGCGCGCCCAACATCATGGATGCCGACTGGATCGACGAGATGGGCGAGCAGCCGATCGTGTTCGCCCTGGCCAACCCCGACCCCGAGGTCGACATCTACCTCGCCACCCAGAAGGCGACCGTCACGGCCTCGGGTCGCAGCGACTACCCGAACCAGATCAACAACGTGCTGGCCTTCCCCGGGGTCTTCCGCGGACTGCTCGACGCGCGGGCCACCGACGTCACGACCGAGATGCTCATCAAGGCAGCCGAGGCCATCGCCTCGGTCGTCACCGACGACCAGCTCAACCCGAACTACATCATCCCCAGTGTGTTCCAGCCCGACATGGCCAAGACCGTGGCCAAGGCCATTGTCGACTGCGTTCCCAAGGCGCCTACGGCCAAGTCGGCCGCCACGAGCGCCAGCGACTGAGAGACCTGCTCGTCTGAGCACCGCACGTCCGTGAGGCCCGTATGACCCAGCACGACCGGCCTGCCCAGCGTTATGCCCTCGATGGGCGACGCGCCTGGGCGGTCTGGGGTACGGCGATCTCGGTGTACGTGCTGGCCGTGTTCCACCGCACGTCGCTCGGGGTGGCCGGACTGGATGCCGCTGAGCGCTTCGGCATCACCAGCGCCCAGCTGTCGACCTTCACCATCGTGCAGGTCGCCATCTACGCGGCGATGCAGATTCCCGTCGGGGCGCTGCTCGACCGGTTCGGGTCGAAGAAGCTGCTCGGGGTGGGCCTGACCCTGCTCACCGTGTCGCAGTTCGCATTCGCCTTCGTCGACTCCTTTGAGGCCGCCCTCGTCTGTCGGGTGCTGCTCGGGATGGGCGACGCGATGGTCTTCATCTCGGTGCTGCGTCTCGTGGCGCTCTGGTTCTCACCGCGTCGCACCCCCATGGTCACCCAGATGACCGGGTTGTTGGGTCAGATCGGGGCGTTGGCTGCCGCCGGGCCGCTCGCGCTCTCCCTGCACCGGTTCGGCTGGACGCCTTCGTACGCCGTGGCATCGTCACTGGGCGTCGTGACCGGCATCCTGCTCGTGGTGATCGTCAAGGACAGCCCGTATGCCGACCAGCGCCGTGACGAGCTGCGGTTGCGCGCCGTCGCCCGCACCCTCAAGCAGGCCTGGCTGGTGCCTGGCACCCGGCTGGGTCTGTGGTCGCACTTCACCTCCCAGTTCTCCGCCAACATGTTCACGATGCTGTGGGGCTTCCCGTTCCTCGTCGCGGGCGAGGGTCTCTCGGAGGCCACGGCGAGCGTGCTGCTGATGGCGATGACGGCCACCGCCATGGTCTCCAGCCCGATCATCGGCACGATGACGATGCGCTTCCCGTTCTCACGCAGCACCCTCGTGCTGGGCATCGTCGCAGCGGCGATCGTGGCGTGGACGACGGTGCTGCTGTGGCCCGGCAGGGCGCCGACCTGGATGCTGGTGACCCTGGTCGTGGTGATCGCCGTGGGTGGCCCCGGTTCGATGATCGGCTTCGACCTGGCGCGCACGTTCAACCCCCCGACGCGCATCGGCAGTGCCTCGGGCATCGTCAACACCGGTGGGTTCATCGCGACCCTCGCCGGGGTGGCCATGGTCGGCATCGTGCTCGACCGCGTGGCACCGGGCGGCCCCTCCACCTGGGACGTCGACGCCTTCCGGGTCGCCATGACGGTGCAGTATCCGGTGTGGGCGCTGGGACTGGTGATGATCCTGCGGTTCCGGCGCAGGGCCCGCCAGGCAGCGCTCGCGGCCGACCCCGACGGGTACGCCGACATCAAGGCCGGCAAGCCCGTCACCTTTCACTGAAAGCCGGCCCAGCGGCATCCGCGATGATGGGCCGATGATGGCCGTCGGCGGGGGAAGGTGAGCATGGCGAGCTGGCCCGACGTCTGCCACGTGGCGGCGCGGCTACCGGGGGCGCTGTTGGGGGAGGCTCATGAGGGCTCGCCCGCCTGGTATGCGGGGCGGCACCCGTTCGCACGGCTGCGCGTTGATGACGAGGGCCGTGAGCTGGTGCAGGTCTGGACGGGCGAGATGGACAGCGAACCGGCCCTCGCCGCGCACCGAGAGACGTTCGTGCGCATCGACACCTTTCGCTTCCGCGTGAGCTTGTGGGCGCGCCTCGACCGGCTGGACCGTCGTGAGCTGGCCGAGCTGTTGCTCGACTCGTACGACGTTCGTGGCGGTCGCCGCAGAAGGGGCGCCGTCGGGCTCGTCGACCTGCTCTGAGCCGACCTGCTCTGAGCCGACCTGCTCTGGTCTACCCCCGGGCCGCGCCTGTTCCGGCAGGGGCGGGTGGCGACTCAGGCGTCGCCGACGGAAAGGGCCTCGGCCTCGACCCTCGAGGCGACCGGTTCGGCGCCGTGGCCGGGCTCGGCGTCGAGGGTGTGGAAGATGCTCTTCGCAGTGAGCAGCACCAGCACCGCGAGCACCACGGCGCCCGAACCGACCCAGAACGGCAGGTGGATCGACTTCTCGCCCAGGGTGCCGGCGAGCCAGGGGGCCGCGGCCCCGCCACCGAAGCGCACGAAGCTGTAGGCGGCCGAGGCGACGCCACGCTCAACGGGGGAGATCTTCATGACGGTCTCGGTGATGAGCGTGTTGTTCACCCCGAGGAAGGCTCCGGAGAGCACGACGCCCACCACGAGCACGG
>JBDTVJ010000200.1:0-4653 GCA_040007275.1 Terracoccus sp. | reverse complement strand
CGCGGACCTGCGGCTTCGGCACCCCCGAGACCATGAACCGCACCTTCCGCCGACGCCTCAACGCCACGCCGGGGGAACACCGCGACCACTTCAGAACCTCGTGACGTGCCGGTGTTGATGGGCAGCAATGCCCCGGGCAGCGTCAGTCGCCAAGAGCCTGAGAGTAGGCGAGGAGCTTGTTCTTGCTCCGGCCCAGCTGCTTGACATCGAAGCCGAGCTTGGCGCTGGCCTGCGCGGACGTCAGCTCAAAGCTGTCGGTGCCGGAGGTGACCTCGACACGGTCGAGGTTCGCGATCGTCCCAAGGACCAGCGTGGCCGGCCGGGTGAAGTCGACGTTGCTGAACGGCTTGTCCAGCGCGGTGTAGGCCACCGTCAGCGCATACGGGGCGGAGTCGGTGTGCAGGGTGAGCGTCTGCGCGCCCATGGAACCGAAGCCGGCGTCGGCGATGAGGGTGACGACCTTGGAGCTCTCACCCAGGTGAGCTGTTCGGCTCTGCCACAGACCGTCGGCCTGGCTCGCGGCATCCGTCGGAGCCGGCTCGTGGCCCGTGCTGCATCCAGCGAGCGCCACGGCCCCGACCACCAACGCGCAGACCAGCTTCCGCACCACGACAGACCCCCGTTCGCTACCGGCACCCCGGCGCGGGGTCGCGACACAAAGGTAGCCGGTGGGGTCTGGGCTTGCCCGCTCGACACGGACGTGCTCACGTTCGGACATAGCCCCGCGTCGGCCGGAAGGTGCTGCAACCCGCGCCGGCTGACACCCTCAAGCGTCTGCATCCCGTCGAGCCGAGGCACCAACGGCTGGTTTCGCAGCGTACGCGCCGGCTTGGCCGCGACCGGGCGGGTCAGCGTTGGGTGGTCAGCGCGATCCGGGCCTGTTGCGGGATCGCACCGTCGGCGGCGAGGGCGACCCACCCGCCGCGGAGCAGGACGGTTTCGATGAGTTCGTCGACCGCGTCGTCAAGGACGTCGGGGTGATCGGCGTCTGCGGCGGGAACCAAACCGTCTCCGTCGGCACTGACCCGGGCGGGATAGAAGAAGCCTTCTTCGACGATGAGCATCTCGGGGCGTTCCCAGCGTGCGGCGAGCCAGGCGGTGTCGATGCCGTAGAGGGCCCGGTCCTGTCCGGTGCGCTGCTCGAGCAGGGCGAGGGCTTCGTCCTGTCGGGAGCGCAGGTAGCTGGTGATGACCGGGCCGGTCAGGTCTGCCACATCGCTCAGGGGCGCGTTGAGATGGTTGCCGGTGACGACACCGGCGAGCCGGGTCGTGTTCTGGGTCATCCGGCGAAACTGCGCCACGGCCGGTTCGGCTCCGATGATCACCCACGGGGACGGGTGCGCGCGCAGGTGGGCACCCAACGCCTGGTCGACTGCCTTCAGGAACGCGGTGCCGCTCTTGGCGCGGTGCCGTCTCGAGGACTCGTCCCGGCGGACCGGGAACGCCGGCCCGCCGGCTGGTTCGAGCCACCGCCCGCAACCGTGCAGCAGCGTCGCCTGGTGGGCCGAGAGCAGCAGCACGATGTGGCTCGGGGTGCGGTGCAGGGAGCGGACCAGGTCGCGGGTGGCGAACGTCGGGTCGATGACGCACCGGTTCTCGACAGGCACATCGAGGTCTATCCGCGTCCAGTAGTCCTCGCTGGCGAACAGCGCCAGCGCCTGCCTCACGGGGGTCCTGCGCGCGAGGTCGACGAGGGAGTCCACGGCGTGGAAGAGCTCGGGGGCGGGTTGCTGCTCTTCTTGGGCCAGGCGGGCTCTCGCCTCGGCGGCGAGCTGGTCCAACGTGGCGGCATCCGTGCTGCTCAGGCGTGGCCCGGGGGTGGTGGTCAGCAGGAGCGAGACGCTGGGGTAGCAGCTCATCTGTTGGAGGGCCAACACCCCCGAGGAGCTCAGGTCGGTAGGTGGGGCAGGACGGGGGGTCGCGTGGGGCATGTCGGTTTCACCTTTCCGGGGTTGGCGAGTCCGGGCTTGCCGACCTCGATTCCGACCCCGACGTGGGACGGGCGTCTGGGGTCGCGGTGGCGGGCGGGTCCGTCGGGCCCGCTTGGGTGTCGGGCTGGGCCGGGGCGAGCTTGTCGAGGCCGGTGCGCAGCCCCTGGCTGCCCTGGCGGATCTTCTCCTCGTACTTGCCGCCGGTCTTGGAGCTGGCCAGGGTGCCGGCCTTGTCGATGGTGGAGTCGATGGCGCCGCGGTGCTGTTGCACCATCTCCGTGGCTTTGCGGGTGGCTTGGGCGATCCGGTCCTTGAGGTTCATGATCTGCTTCCTGTTCTGGTGGGTTGGGTTGTGGGCGAGGCTGGTTGAGTCAGGGTCGGGGGTGGGTGACGATGGCGACGCGGTTGTGCCGGCTCAGGTGGCCGTCGCGCACGAGGGCGACCTCGCCGCCGCGTTGGATGACGATCTCGATGAGGTCGTCGATCAGGTCGTGCACCTGCTCGGGGTCGTCAGCCTCGCCCGCGACGCCGTGTTGCAGGTTCTGGCCGATGTCTGTTTCGGGATCGGTGGGTCCGCTGGGATGGCCGGGCACGGTGTACCCGTCTTCCACGGCGAGCATGCGGGGTCGGCTGGTCCGGGCGGCGTTCCAGACGGCGCGGATGCCGGTGGCCAGCTGGTCGGGTCGCTGCGCCGCGGTGGTGTCGACCAGGGCCAGCGCCTCGGCCTCCCGGGTGACGAGGTAAGCCTCAAGCAGGCGTGAGGAGGCGGCCAGCATGGTGTGCTCGCTGACACATTCCGCCGGGGCCAGGGTGCCGGCGAGCCGGTGCAGGTTGGGGGAGCGTTGACGCAGGGCGGCCGTGAGCCCCCAGGCACCACCGAGCACGAGAGGTCGGGGGTGGGCTTCGCGGTGGCGCTTCAGTGCGAGGTCAACCTCACCGAGGAAGGCCGCAGTCGCCTGCGATTCGAGGGTGCGGGGGTCAGCCACCCAGCTGGCGTGGTCACATCCCGCCGTCGAGATGACGTCCCCGGCGTACAGGCTGGTGCCTTGGGCGTTGAAGAAGTGAGCGCAGCCCGGCCGGAGAGTCACGATGAGATGCGGCGGGGCGCGGTGCAGCGCCCGAACGAGGTCACGGGTGGCGAAGGTGGCTTCGACGACGGCCTTGGGTTTGACGGGAGCAGGTAGGTGTAGCACTCGGGAGTAGGCCAGGTTGACGTAGACGGCCAGGGCGGCGGTGGTCGGCTCCTGGCGCAGGCCGGTGGTGATGGCGCGCAGCTCGGCCATCAGGTGCGTGGCTCCCAGTAGGCCGTCGGCTTCACCGAGCCGCTCACTGACCTGCGCGACCAGCCCCGTCAGGGTCGCGGTGTCTTCGTCGGTCATTCGTTCGGCCGGGGTGGTCGGCATCAACACGGAGATGCACGGGTAGCCGCGCAGTGCAGTGAGCTCGGCGACCTCACGCCAGCGCATGAGCGGGGGGCGGCGCCCCGCCGGGGCGGTGGCACTGGAGGCGGGCGCGGAGGCGGGCGCGGAGGCGGTGGTCATGACGGTGTCCTTTCAGAGGTGGGCGAATCAGGGGTGACCGAGCCTGTGTCCGGGGTGCGGGTGGCGCGCAGGCTCGCGACCACGGCTACCGTGAGGGTCGTGGCGATAACGCTGAGCGAGAGCCAGATCGGGACCTTCCACAGGTCCAGGAGCAGCATCTTGACGCCGACGAAGACCAAGATCACGGCCAGACCGGCCTTGAGGTAGACGAACCGGTCGATCAGGTCGGCGAGCAGGAAGTACATCGCGCGCAGGCCAAGGATGGCGAACGCGTTGGAAGTGAAGACCAGGAATGGTTCGCGGGTCACGGCGAAGATGGCGGGGATGGAGTCGACGGCGAAGATGATGTCGGTGGTCTCGATGAGCACCAGCACGGTGAACAACGGGGTGGCCACCCAGGCCCCGGCCCGGCGGACCCAGAACTTCTGACCGTGGTACTCCGCCGTGGTGGGAACCCACCGGCGCATCAGAGCCAGGACCGGGTTGCGGCTCGGGTCCATGTGCTCGTTGCGGTGGCGGAACATCTTCCACCCCGTGAGTAGCAGGAACGCCCCGAAGAGGTAGAGCACCCACGAGAACCGGTCGATCAGCACGGCGCCGCCGGCGATGAAGATGGCCCGGAAGACCAGCGCGCCCAGCACCCCGTAGAACAGCACCCGGTGCTGCAGCTCCCGCGGGACCGCGAAGTAGGTGAAGATCAACGCGAAGACGAACACGTTGTCAACGGCCAGGCTCTTCTCGATGAGATACCCGGCGAAGTACTCCCCGCCGGACTGGGCGCCGTAGGCCCACCACACGACCAGACCGAAGCCGAGCCCGAGACTGACCCACACTCCTGACCAGATCGCAGCCTCTCGCACCGAGACCACATGCGCGCCGCGGTGCGCCACGAGGTCGACAGCCAGCATCGCCAAGATCACAGCCAGCACTGCGAACCAGGCCCAGAGGGGAACGTCCATGAACAGCCTTCCGTGGGTTCTCATCCACGGAGGTCTCTCCCGGGCCCGATGGTCTGGACCTGCTGCACCGGATCAGCCAGTGGTGGCGACCGTATTGACGATGCAGCTCGGCGGGGATACTCCCCTCACGTTCTCGCAATTGTTGGCGAGCCTGGCCCGGCTGTCAACACCCCGGATCAATCCTGCTGCGGTTGGGGGTTGCTGCTCGAGTGACATCGTTGA
>JBDTVJ010000199.1:0-4687 GCA_040007275.1 Terracoccus sp. | reverse complement strand
CCCCGGCGGCCCGGTTCGCGCAGCTGACCGGTCCGCGTCGGGCCCTGGACGACGCTCTCACGCACCTTGACCTGCCGACGGGCGCCTCGGTGCTCGGGCCTATGCCGGTCACGGTGAGCAAAGCGGGTCAGGCGGGTCAGGCGAGTCAGGCGAGTCATAGCGACCGACGCGCTGACTCCGGCCCCGACTGGCACGTCTTCATACGGATCGCCTCCGACCGCACCCTCGAGCTGACCCGGGCATTGAGCTCGCTGCGAGCCGTCCGTTCGGCACGCAAAGCGAATGAGGTCGTGACCGTTCGGGTCGACCCGCACGAGAACTGGTGATCAGGCTCGGCCGGAGTGGTGGGCCGACGCGTCGACGCTCCTTCCCTCGTGCAGGGGAGGCGGTAGGGGCGGCAGGGACACCGTTGACGGCATCCGCCAGGGCCGCCAGGTCAGGTCGGGCCGCAGGGCGATGGCCCGGCCGGCGTCGAGACAGACCAGCCGGATCCACTCGTTCCCGACAAGCTGGGTCAGGGTCTCGTGCCGCTCGACAATGCCGGCCACGAGGTCGGGTTCGGCGTCGACGACGGCCAGGAGGCGCACGGGCTCGTGAGCCAGGCTCTGCGACAGCGGCCCTGTGCCCGGTGGCTGTCGAAACAGGGACTGCCAGGGCAGGCCGGTGCGCAGGTCGCCGTGGGCGCCGGTGAGCACCCCGACGTCTCCGACGACGTTGTGGGTCGTCTTGTCGCCGGCCCCGAACATGTCGGGGTCGACCGCGGAGAAGTAGTACTGGGCGTTGATCCACTGAGCGACGACGAGCGGGGCGGTCAGCAGCTGTTCGAGCACGCTGCCATCTCGATCACCGTGACGGTCGTACCCGTGCAGGAACACCCTCGAGCCGAGGTCGGCCCCGATGGTCAGCTGTCGGGGGCCGAAGACGATGGCGGCATTGCCGGCCAGACCCCACTCCGGGGTGGGCTCTGACCAGTCGGCGGCCCGGCGATCGACAGGGCGTGACATCGGTCGGGTGGTTCGGCCCGACGCCGGCAGCAACCGCTGCCGTTCGAGGGCAGCGCGTCGGCCTGCTGCCGCCAACGATGACTCGATCTTGGGGTGCAAACCCGGCCGGGCGAGGGTGATCTCGTCGGTCGAGGTGTCGTGCAGAGCCGCCACCGCGAGGGTGTCGGCTGGCAGGCGTAGACCCTGGTTCGCCAGCTGGGCCCGTACCTGCTCGTCGTTGAGGGCGTCGACGAGCAGTACTGCGTTCACGCGACCGTCGTTGCCGCCGCAGGCGCCACAGTCGTAGGCAGTGCCGAAGGCGTTGTTCTCGGTCGTCGACCCGTGGCCGCACACGACGATGAGGGGTGCGAAGTTCTCGGTCAGCCCCGTGCTCCGCAGAGCCGCGGCTGCGAGGTCGACCTTCTCGCGAAGACCGAGGTCGGTGACCAGTGGAGCCAGGTCGGTGCGTGGGTCTTCACCGATCCAGCCGCGCACGAACCGTCGGGCCGTCGCCGGGGCGACCAGCGCGCTCGTGGACGACAGCGCGGCCAGGATGCCGCCGCCCTCGGCCACCACCAGCGCCCCCAGGGGCGTGGCGCTGACGGCCGTCACGGAGCGGTGCAGAACCTGCCGGAACCGCAGCGGGGTGGGCCCGCGTCGAGCGGTGAACGACGGTTCGATGAGCGCAGGGCACTGGTCGTGGGCCACTCCGTCGGCGTTGAGGTAGCGCACCGCCGCACCGAAGAAGCCGGCGTATCCGTAGGTGCGGTGGTCGCCCGACTCCTCGAGGTGGCGCCGGACCCGTTCGGACCGGACGTCGATGCACCACAGTGACTGGCTCTCCGGCCGACCGATGATGCCCGCGGGTGTGGTCTCGGCGCCGGGTTCGATGCAAGGCTCGGTGCTGGTCGCGTCTGGATCGGAGGTCGCGTCAAACCCCATGATCTCGGTGAGCAGCCACTCCTCGACGCCGATCTCGAGGGCGCGCTGCCAGATGCGCGCCGGTTCGGCGGTGGTGTCACTGGCCGTGTTGTCGGGCCGCGCCACCGCCTCGTCGGCAACCGTCGACAGCACAAGGTCTGTTCGTGGCCGGCCGGGCGAGACCGCCCCCGAGAACAGCACGTCGTGCGCCATTCGCAGGGCAGCGAGCTGCACCAGAGGGCCCACCTCGCCGGACCGGCGGGCCCGCCAGGAGGCGTGCCCGGCCCATCCCGGGGCGGACGCCAGGGTCGCCACCAGGTAGCCGAGCAGCAGGTCTGCTGGCAGCTCGACTCGTCGCGCCATTTCTTCGATGGCAGCAGCCGGGTCCTGGGGCAGCGTCCTCGCCCAAGCGGCCGCACCTCGGATGCCGGTCGCCGCGTCGTAGCTGGACCGAGCAGCAGCCCGGCGCCAACGGTCCCAAGGGCCCGTCGGATGGAGAGCAGACGACCCGGGCGCATCGGAATGTGTTGTCGGCCAGGCACGCTGGGCCCAGAGGGCGGCGTGAGCATCGACCAGCTCGGTGGCGCGGGTTCCGGATGACGGTGGCAGGGCGGCGCAGAACCTCAGTACCGAGACGGGGCGGACCGGCTCGTCGGATGCGGCTCGGGCGGCGACCCGCGACCGCGTGGCAGCGACGAGCTGCTGGACGTCCGTGACCAGATCCTCATTGCCGAGTGTGGCCTGACCGGAGCCGACCGTGCCGGAGCCGACCGTGCCCGAGCCGACCGCGTCTGGGCTGTGCGTGCCGTGGGGGGGCGGGTCGGCGGCCTCGTCGAGTGCAGCCCTCAGGTGGTCGGTGTCGATCCGGCCGGAGTCGAACAGCTCGAGGTAGTAGCGCAGCGGCGCTCGACCGGTCACCGGGGCCGTCCCGGCCAGTGCATGCGCCCTGCTCGCGACGTCCAGAGCGTCGTCGAAGGGCATCGACTCGAGACGAGCCAACGGGTTGGCTGCCACCATGTTCCGCAGCGGCCACGAGGTGCCCACGGTCGCGGCGGCGGCCATCACCGCCGCGCCGGCCACCGGTCCGCGCACCATGGAGCGCGAGGTGTGCGCGTCGGCGCACCGGGGCAGCGAGGCGGAGCACCGGCGGCGAGTCCTCGGCGCCAGAGCTGTCGGAAGTAGCCGCATCGCGAGGGGTGAATCGGGCCTGGCGGTCAGCGAGCGGGTGCCGAGGGCGACGGCCGCGCCCGCGATCACGACACCCGTGACGAGGAGGGTCGCCGGGAGGGGGCCCCAGACGGCATCCCGGGGGAGTACCGGCGTCAGGGCACGCTCCCAGCCGACGAGCACCCAGCCGTAGAGTCCGGCCACGATCCCGGCCACCGCCACCGCGACCAGGCTCTGAGCGCCCGTGGCCCGGGGCAAGCGAGCGGCTGCGTGCGCGGCCACCGCCGCCGACAAGGCGACCAGGGTCACGGGGACGAGGGCCGCCAAGCCCGCCGTGGCCACGAGCTCGCGGGCAGCAGCAGCGCCGACGGCGCCGGCGACCACGGCCGCCGCCGTGGCGGCGAGCCACGGGGCGAGACGGCGAGCGGGGATCGGGCCGGCCGGGGCCTGGTCGCGGTTCCGGGCGACGGCGCCCCCGGCACGCAAGAACATCCACGACTTGTAGGCACCGTGCCCCAACAGGTGCATGAGCGCCATCGCGGGTAGCCCCAAGCCGAGCTGGACGCACATGTAGCCCATCTGGCTCGTCGTCGAGCAGGCCAGCCGACCCTTGACGTCGGAGCGGACCCGGCCGGCCCAGGCGCCGATCACGACCGAGGCCGCTCCGAGCACGAGCAGGCCGAGCAGAACCAGGGGGGTTGCCCGGAAGAGCGGCCAGGCGAGCACGCCGAGCACTCCCGCGCCGTTGACCACGCCGGCGTGCAGCAGCGCCGATACCGGTGAGGGTGCCTCGGCGGTCTCGGCGAGCCACCGGTGTGACGGGATCAGGCCGCTGCGCGTCACGCAGGCGATGACGAGAAGCGAGGCGACGACCACGACGGGCGCTCCGCTCGTGATCTCGTCGAGGCGGGTGCGGTCGAGCGACGGCAACCAGGTGAGCCCGACGACGACGGCGGCCCATAGTGCGAGATCTCCGAACAGTAGGTGTCGCCGCATCGTGCGAGCCGCTGTTGGTGCGCCACCCGTGCCGGTGTGTGCGACGACGAGGCTGACGGACAGCCCGCTGACGGTCCACCCGAGCGCGACGGTGACGAGGCTCGCGCTCGAGACCATCACCACGAGGCCCAGCAGCGCCGTGAACAGTGCCCTCCCGGCGGGTCTCAGGCCTTCGCGTCCACGCAAATTGGTCAACGAGTAGGTCGTGACGACCCAGACGAGCAGGCCCACGAAGGCCAGCAGCAAGGTCGATGTGACGTCGAGGTAGAGACCGACGGTGACGGGCCCGAGGGTGTGCGCGATCTGCCAGGGATGCCCGAGAAAGGCGGTGGGGGCGGCCGTCACACCCGCCAGCAGTGCGAGAACGGCCACTCGACGGGTCCAGAGAAACCAGGTCATGAGAACCACAATACACGTAATGCAATGCACGTATTGCATTACGCGCTCAAGGGGTTCTGCCGGTTAGGCTGAGGCATGGACCAGGGGACGAGACGAGCGTGGACCTTTCTGAGCAACCACGGGCATGTGCTGGTCGCCATCAGCCGCAACCCCCACGCGCGCATCCGGGATCTCGCCGTCGACGTCGGAATCACCGAGCGGGCCGCGCAGCTGATCCTGCG
>JBDTVJ010000198.1:0-4688 GCA_040007275.1 Terracoccus sp. | reverse complement strand
GTTTCCGCCTGCCCGTCTGCATACCTTGGTTGCCGAGGGACGGCGAGGAATACACGTACTCCTGGTGCCACGGCCCCAGCGGCACGGCATACGCGTTCCTCGCCCTTGAGCACGTGGGCGCCGGCCCGATCGGCGAGACGACGCCCAAGGAATGGCGCCGCCGGTGCCTTCATTCGATGAGGACCTCCGGTATACCAGAGCGCCTACACCCGGGCTTCTGGGACAACGACGGCCGCTGCTGCGGCACTGCGGGCGCCGGCGCGGCGTTCCTGGACGCTGCACAGTCCGAGGCAGCACCGAAGGCAGACGGCCAGGTGTATGCGGACCAGTACGTGGCCTTCGCGCGGCACCTTGGCGACGCGCTTGTCGAGCGCGCCGTCGTCGACGAGACGGGCGCCCGCTGGCGGTTCATCGAGCACCGGCGGCAGCCTCCGTTGCTCCCGCCGGGAACCGGCTGGATGCAGGGTGCCGCCGGCATCGCGGCATTCCTGCTGCGGCTGTCGCGGGTGGTCGAGGAGGGGCTCGACGCCGCAGTCGTGGACCTACCCGACCAATGGTGGGCGGTGCCACCCGAGGTGAGGCTGAGCCGCGGGAGTACCACACCGCACGGGCACAATGACCAGGCACCAGGAAAGCATTCTCGATGACACCGTCCGCGGAGCCCCACACACATGACCGCGGCGACGTGCCGCCGGTTGCTGCCTGCCCCACAAGCTCCCTCCCAGCGACACGTCGAGCTGTGCAGTGGTCATCCAGATGTCCGCGCGCAACCAGCTCAGAACCGCGAGCACGCGCATGTTGCCGTCCGCCGAGCTCGCAAGTCCGAGGTGGGCAAAGCCGGATTCGGCGTAGTCCTCGACGGGTCTTGGTGTGGAGGTACATCTCCCGCGCGATGTCGCGGTCGGAGCGGCCCACGGCCATCAGACGAAGGACTTCTCACTCCCCGGTCGCTAAGGCGGGCCATGACGGTGGTGGTTCGCTGCCGGCGGTTCAGCCGCTGGACGATGTCAGGGTTCATGACGCTCAGCATCGCGCCCAGGAGGAATCTGGCGTGGTGAGTTTGCTGTCTCTCGGTTCGCTTCTGCCGCGATGGAGCTTGCGATTCAGTCGCGACGCCCTGCGTCACATCGCCGCGAAAGACGCTGACTGATTCAGGGTCCGCTCGGCCCTTGGCCGCCCATTCCACTGGTAGTGCGTGGGCCGAGCTACTTTTCCTAGCCGGTTTCAGACGGGCTCTTCGGGCAAGGTGCCACGCTCAGGGTTGTGCAGTCTTGGAGGCTTCTCGACACTGGTAGCGGGAGGCCTGCGCTCGGCTGCTGCACGACATCCGGGCCACGCCGGGGCTCGGGGAGCATCTGAAGTGGGGACAGCCCTACTTCGACCACGCCGGTGCCGCGGTCACGAAATGGTTGGCGCTCGTCATGATCATCATCGGCATCTTCTACTTCTGCGCGAACGACTGGGTCAACGTGTACTTCTTGCGCGGCCGCGAGCTGCCCGATCCCGCAGGCCTTGTCGCGCCCAGCGACAACAAGCGGATGCTGACCGTCAAAGTCACCCCAGGTCTCGACCTGGATCGCGAAGCGTTCCGCGAGCTCGTCCGCGTCGCGACAACCCTGGCCGGACTCAGAGCACTGTGAAACGCTGGGCCCATGGACCTCCCTCGCGACGAGATCGACCCCGACGGCCTGCTCGAGTACTCCGTCGTGTTCACCGACCGATCCCTTAACCACATGTCGGCGCGGTTCATCAGCGTCATGCAAGACCTGCTGGGCATGCTGAAGACCGCCTACAGCGCCGAGACCGTCGCGGTCGTGCCCGGTGGCGGCACCTTCGCGATGGAGGCGGTCGCGCGCCAGCTTGCCACCGACCAGCACTGTCTCATCGTGCGCAACGGCCTGTTCAGCTACCGCTGGACCCAGATCCTCGACGCCGGCGCGATCGCGAAGTCGGCGACCGTGTGCCAGGCCCGTGCCGTCGGCACCGGGCACCAGTCGGCCTGGGCCCCGGCGCCCGTCGACGAGGTCACCGCCGCGATCCGGGCGGAGCGGCCCGCGGTCGTCTTCGCGCCCCACGTGGAGACCTCGGCCGGGGTGCTGCTCACCGACGACTACGTGCGGGCGCTGGCGGAGGCCGTTCACGACGTCGGCGGCCTGCTGGTGCTCGACTGCATCGCCTCGGGCGCCCTCTGGGTCGACATGACCGAGCTCGGCGTCGACGTGCTGCTGAGCGCGCCCCAGAAGGGCTGGAGCGGCTCGCCGGCGGCCGGGTACGTAATGCTGGGCGCAGCCGCCCGGGAGGCCGTGCAGGCGTCTCGGTCGTCGAGCTTCGCTGCCGACCTCAGAGTGTGGCTGGGGGTCGCCGAGGCCTACCTGAAGGGCAAGGCGACCTACCACGCGACGCTGCCCACCGATGCCCTGGCCCATAACGCGACGCTCATGCGTGAGACCTTCGACCTGGGTCTCGACACGGCTCGAGACGCCCAGCTCGAGCTGGGCCGCCGGGTGCGCTCCCTCCTCGCCGACCGAGGCCTGCCGTCGGTGGCAGACGCCGACGTCGCCGCCGCGAGCGTGGTCGTCGTGCACACCGACGACCCGGCGCTCAAGAGCGGCGCCGCGTTCAAACAGGTCGGGCTCCAGGTGGCAGCCGGGGTGCCGTTGCACTGCGGCGAGCCCGCCGACTACTCCACGGTTCGCATCGGGCTGTTCGGCCTCGACAAGCTGACCGACGTCGACGCGGCCGTCGCCCGTTTCGAGAAGGGGCTCGACCAGCTCGGCTCATGACACCCGGCAGGCGAAGGCTTACTCGTCACGCGCCCGTCGGCGCGGGCACTGGTCGACCGCCGAGAACGCGTCTCAGGCCAGGTTCTCGTCGTCGTCGTCGCGTCGGCGCAGTCGGCACCACCGCTGCACGAGCATCCCGCTGACCGCCAGCAGCAGCGCCACCACGACGTGCGCCGTGAAGAGCCAGAGCCGTGAGCGTTGTGACTCGACGTCGCTGTCGGGCAGCAGCACGAGCACATTTGCTGCGTACCAGCCGACCAGTACGGCGCCGGTGAGGGCTCCGGCCTGACCCAGTACGAGGGTTCGAGCGGCCCGCAGCGGGGTCACATGGGCCAGGGCCCGGCCGTCACGAACCTGCCGCACCTGCCAGCCCGCCGCCAGCAGCCCCCCGCCCAGGAAGAGCATCGCCGCGAGGCCGACCCAGCCCGGCTCGAGAACGCCGGAGCCAGCCAGCATGCGTAGCCCGAGCCAGGCGAGAACCGCCGTGGCCAAGCCCGCGAGCACGAGAGTCGTGACGCGGACGCCGGCGTGCGGGTTCACGGTTGCTCCCACGCGGGCCCGGGGCGAACACCTGAGCGGTCAAGTGCCGCAACGAGGAGGCCAACCCGACGGATGCCGTCGACGCCGGGTGCCGTTCGTAGCGTGGCCGAAGGCTCGACCTCGCCCCACGGCACGAGCACGAAGGCCCGTTCGGCCGCCCGCGGATGCGGCAGGGTGAGGGCCGGCTCGTCACAGACCACCTCGTGACGAGAACCGGGCCGTCCGAACGCGATCAGGTCGAGGTCGAGCGTTCGCGCGCCCCAGCGGATGTCACGCGTTCGACCGTGGTCACGCTCGATGTCGTGCAGCGCGGCCAGCAGTGCGGCCGGAGGCAGCGTCGAACGGCCGACGACGACGGCGTTCAGGTAGGGCGGTTGCTCAGGACCGCCGACGGGGTCGGTCTCCACGAGCGGTGAGACACGTGTGACGGTGAGACCGGCCAAGCCCTTCAGCGAACCGACCGCAGCCGACAGTGTCTCGCCGCGGTCGCCCAGGTTCGAACCGAGGGCGATCACCACTGCAGGCGCGTTCGAGCGCACGATCTGAACCTGCACGTCGGTGAAGGGGTGGCCGACGGGAGCCTGCGGCTTGTGCACGACGACCTCGACGGCATCCACGAGGTCATGGGTGAGCACGTCGTCGGCGATCACCTCGGCCAGCCGCTCGATGAGGTCGAACGACGGACCGGTGATGCGCTCGACCACTGACGTCGCGACGTCGGCGTAGCTGACGGTGGTCTCGAGCGCGTCGGAGCGGCCGGCCGGGGCCAGGTCAAGGGTCATCGCGACGTCGATGACGAAGGTCTGACCGTCGCGCTTCTCGAAGTCGAGCACGCCGTGGTGACCGAACGCCGAGACGCCCTGGAGCAGGATGCGATCGGTGGGGTGGGTCGGGTCTGTCACGGGGCGGCATCCTCGTCGGGAAGGTGGAGCAGAGCCGCCTCGACGACCGCGAGGGCCCGAACGGTGGAGGCGACGTCGTGCACGCGCACGCACCACAGACCGGCCATGGCCGCCATCACCGATGTCGCCGTCGTCTCGAGATCGCGGTCGGGCGCCGGCCTTGGCAGCTCGTGCCCAGCACGCCCCAGCCGACCCAGAAAGGTCTTGCGGGAGGCGCCCAGCAGGATCGGCTGGCCGAGGTCGTGCAGCTCTGGCAGGGCCGCCATCAGCGCCCAGTTGTGGTCGGCGTTCTTCGCGAAGCCCAGACCGGGGTCGAGCACGAGCCGTGCGGCGTCGAGGCCGGCAGCCAGCAGCTCGTCACGACGAACCCCCAGCTCGTAGAGCACCTCACCGACGACGTCGGTGTACACCGCGCGCGACTGCATCTGGGTGCTGTGGCCGCGCCAGTGCATGGCGATGTAGG
>JBDTVJ010000197.1:0-4783 GCA_040007275.1 Terracoccus sp. | reverse complement strand
TGCAGACCTACCGCTTCTCCACCTCGTGGGCCCGGGTCTGTCCCGACGGCGGCCCAGTCAACGACAAGGGCCTCGACTTCTACGAGCGACTGGTCGACTCGCTCCTCGGGGCGGGCATCGCGCCGTGGCTGACGCTTTACCACTGGGACCTCCCGCAGACCCTGGAAGACCGTGGCGGCTGGACCGCCCGCGAGACGACCGACCGTTTCGTCGACTACGCCCTGGCCGTGCATGACCGGCTCGGCGACCGGGTCTCGACGTGGACCACCCTCAACGAGCCCTTCTGCGCTGCCTTCCTGGGTTATACCGCCGGCATCCACGCCCCTGGCCGCACCTCGCCGGAGGATGGGCTGGCCGCCGCGCACCACCTGATGCTGGCGCACGGGAAAGCCGTCTCTGCTCTGCGAGCGCGCGACGCCTCCCTCAGGCTCGGACTCACCCTGAACTTCACCGTGCCCGACCCGCTCGACCCCGACGACCCCCGCGACATCGACGGCGCCCGCCGCATCGACGCCCAGATGAACCGCATCTTCCTCGACCCCATCTTCCGTGGCGAGTACCCGGCCGACCTTCTTGAGGACGTCAGCGGGCTGGGGCTGGAGACCCACATCAAGCACGGCGACCTCGACATGATCAGCACACCGATCGACGTGCTGGGGGTCAACTACTACAACGGCGAGGCCATCGGGCACGCGGCGCCGGCCAACGCCCTGGCCGACAGCGTGAACGGGGGACGCCACACCCGCTCAGCGTTCCCGGCCGCCCCCGCCTCGTTCCGGCATCCGCGCGGACTGCCGTTGACCGCGATGGACTGGGAGATCCAACCCGACGGTCTCACCCGACTGCTCGTCCGGCTCCAGAAGGAGTATGCCGGGCCTCGCGACGTGCAGCTCTATGTCACCGAGAACGGCGCCGCGTTCGACGACGTGCCCGACGCCGACGGTTTCGTCGACGACCATGAACGCACCGCCTACCTACGTGCTCACCTGGGCGCCGTGCTCGACGCCATCGAATCCGGCGTGCCCGTGCGGGGCTACTTCTACTGGTCGCTGCTCGACAACTTCGAGTGGGCCTGGGGCTACGCCAAGCGGTTCGGTATCGTCCGAGTCGACTACGACACGCAGGTTCGCACGCCGAAGGCCAGCGCCCTCGACTATGCCGACATCATCGCCACCAGGGCGCTCACCGTAGGAGACGATCCGCAATGACCAAGGGCACGGTGGCCATTGGCGGGCCGGCGCACCCCCTCTCCCAAACCCTGCCCGCGCGACCCACCCTCGAGGAGGTCGCCAAGGTGGCGGGCGTCTCGCGGGCCACCGTCTCGCGTGTCATCAACGGTTCCCCCCGCGTTAGTGCCGATGTGCTCGAGGTGGTGGGAGCGGCCATCGCCGAGCTCAACTACGTGCCGAACCGGGCAGCCCGCTCGCTCGTGGCCCGGGCCACGATGTCCATCGCCCTCGTCGTTCCGGAAGATGCCCACCGCTTCTTCGGTGACCCCTACTTCGCCGACGTCGTGCAGGGGATCAGCAACCGGCTGAGCGACAGCGACTATGTGCTCAACCTGCAGCTGACCCATCCCAACTCGCCGTCGGAGAAGACCCGGCGCTACCTGCTCGGGGGCAACGTCGACGGGGCGCTGGTCGTCTCGCACCACTCGGGCGACCACTTCCTCGCCTCGCTCGGTCGCTCACTGCCCGTCGTCTTCGGTGGTCGACCGCTCGGCGACCTGGCCCACCCCGGTGACTACTACATCGACGTCGACAACCAGCGGGGCGCGCGCCAGGGCACCCAGCACCTGGTCGACCTCGGCCGAAGGGCGATCGCCACGATCACCGGGCCACCCGACATGCCGGCATCCGTCGACCGTGAAGCCGGCTGGCGCGAGACGGTGTTGTCGGCGGGGCTCGACGACTTTCGCCTGGCCCGCGGCGACTTCACCGAGGCCGGCGGCATCCGGGCCGCGCTGCAGCTGGTCGACGAACACCCCGACCTCGACGCCATCTTCGTCGCCAGCGACCTGATGGCGAGCGGGGTCATGCTGGCCCTGGCCGAACGCGGCCTGCGCGTGCCGACCGATGTCGCGATCGTCGGGTTCGACAACAGCCGCTACGCCACCCGGGGCCGGGTGGGGCTGACCACGGTGGCCCAGCCGGCGCAGGAGATGGGCCACGTCATGGCCGACACCCTGCTGCGGCTCCTCGCCGGTGAGACCGCTCCCAGGGTCACCATGATGGAGACCCACCTCATCATCCGCGAGTCGGCCTGATCCTCCCGCACCCCCACTCGAGTGGCCACTTCCGTACGCCAACGCAGCTCGAGTGGCCACTTCCGTACGCCAACCCAGCTCGAGTGGCCACTTCCGTACACACGGTCCTCACCGATTCGCTCTGCTCGACCGCCGTTCCTCGCGCACGAGGGCCAGATCCATGGCGTGCCGCGAGAAGAACCGGGGCTCGCAGTTTGCGAGGTTGACGCAGGACTCGTCCAACCCGAGGGCGCTCGCGAAGCGGCGCACACAGTCGTGCCGGGCGCTCGTCGTGATCATGTCTGCGTTCCAGATCTCTTCCACGCTCCAGTCGTCACCCTCGAGGCCGTCCCGTCGCACACCGTCCCGCTTTCGCTCCTCCTCCCCGTCGTGGAACGCCGCCCCCTGGTACTCGCCGATCACCTTCAGCTCCTTCCAGACGAGGTCTCCGATCCCCAGGAGCGACCCGTGCGGGCCGGGGATGGGCAGGTTCAGAACCGGCTCTGGCAACCCGCAACGTACGAGCATCAGCCGAGCCAGGGTCTCGCGCGGCGAAGCCGACCCGACCCTGATCTCCTCGAGTGCCTCCAACAGGGTGGCCTTGCCGCGAGGCCTGACCCGCCTGGCGAGCGCCTCGCGAAGTAGTTGGATGCCGTCCAGCCGGGTGGCAATGGCGTCGCCGACCACGATGAGGTCATCAAGCCCGACGGGTTTTCCGCGCCCGACCAGCTCGCCCAGGTCGACCCACGTGTCGGCGAGGTCTACTACCGGCAAACCACTGATCGCGGTGATGGACCGGGGGTGGAACGCCCGGTGGCCCACGACATCGGCGCGCCTGATCCGGCTCTGGGTGATCGGACGCACGACGTGCAGGCGGTCGTCGGCCTCCATGGCGTACGAGAGTGGGAGCCCATGCAAGCGGGCCGCCGTGAGGTGGGAGAAGGAAGACCTCTCCGGGAAGACCTTGAGGAAGGCCGCCGCCCTGACGGCGAGGGAGGCAGGAGGCGTAACGATGCGAACCCCCCGCGTAGGCCGCAGGTACTGATCGGAGTTCAGCACCCGAATCGTCAGACCCGACGCCAGCCCATCTCGCACCGTGAAGGGCCCCCCGGCTTCGCCCGGCCCCTCAACGGGCCGGTCACTCACGGCGAGCACCGGTGACACGAGCACGGCCCGGTGTCACCTGCCTCCTCGACCAGCGCAGAAAAGGAGCCTGGACGCGGTTGCGACGACAGCCCGTAGGGGTAGCCAGCATCCCAGGGAAAGAAGCCGTTCACCGACCATGTCAGTTGGAGGGCCGCGACCGAGGCCCACATCGGGCGCTCGTAGTGCCGACTGGCCCCGAAGAGAATCCCGCCGGGGTTGGGCACCTGCTCCACGAGATAGCCCTCGTCATGGCCGTCGAACTCCAGCAGTTCGCCCGGCACCAGGTCGCTCCCATCTCGAACGGTTCGAAAGAGATGGTTCAGCAGACCGGCAGCGCTGACCCTGCTGTCGTCCTGATCCAGCCATTGGTTCTTCACGATCTCGTCCATGATCTCCTCCTGCTGTCATTGGCACGACGGTAGGAGCTGGCCGGCATCCGTGACGCAGCCCGGTCGACGGCTGTGGGCGAGCGCGGCAACCTCGCGGGGGTGTGGACGAACGTGCACGGAAGTGGCCACTCGACTGGATCGGCCCGTCGAGTGGCCAGATTCGTACAAGGGCAGGCCGTACGGAAGTGGCCACTCGACTTTGGAGGTGAGCTGGGTGGGGGATGACGAAGGGGCCAGTTTCCGCCGCAGCGGAAACTGGCCCCTTCGTGGAGTCACTCCTGGGTCAGGAGGACACGACCTCGAACTTCAGGTTCGCCGAGACCTCGGGGTGCAGACGCACCGTCGCCTCATAGGCGCCAACGCTCTTGATGTGCGTCTTGACCTCGATCTTGCGCTTGTCGATCTCAGGACCGCCGGCGGCCTTGACCGCGGCGGCGATGTCGGCATTGCTGACGGCGCCGAACAGGCGACCGGACTTGCCGGTCTTGGCCGCCACCTTGACCGAGGTGGCCTCGAGCCGCCCCTTGACACCCTTGGCGGAGTCGAGGTCTTTGATCTCGCGGACCTCACGGCCCTTGGTGAGGGCGTCGACCTGCTTCTGGCCGCCCTTGGTCCAAGGCGTGGCAAAGCCGCGCGGCATGAGGTAGTTGCGGCCGTAGCCGTCCTTGACCTCGACGATGTCACCGGCTGCTCCAAGGCCGGTGACCTCGTGCGTGAGAATGAGCTTCATGGTGTTCTCCTTGTTCCCGAACCGGCTCAGCGAGCCGAGCTCGAGTAGGGCAGCAGGGCCATCTCACGGGCGTTCTTGACGGCCGTGGCGATGAGGCGCTGCTCCTGGGTGGACACACCGGTCACGCGACGCGCGCGGATCTTGCCGCGGTCGGAGATGAACTTGCGCAGCAGCGCAGTGTCCTTGTAGTCGATGTTCTCGACCTTCGCCGCCTTGAGCGGGTTGGCCTTCTTCTTGGGCTTGCGCACAACGGGCTTTGCCATCGTGGTGCTC
>JBDTVJ010000196.1:0-4809 GCA_040007275.1 Terracoccus sp. | reverse complement strand
GGTTGCGGGCGAACGCTTTGGCGACGACCCGGCGGATGCCGGCTTGGTGGTGCAGGGCCGGGGTGAGGAGGGCGACGGCGGCGCTGGCGATGCCTTGGCCCCACCTGTCTGGTCGCACTGTGTAGCCGAGGTAGAAGTCCCAGCCGTGCGGGTCGTGGCCAAGGGTCTCCGGCCGGTAGCGGCGCCCGCCGATGTCTCCGACCACCTGACCACCGATCGTCAGTGCGCCCATGATCACCTCGGGACGTGCGATCCGCTCGGACAGTAAGGCCCGGGCCTCTTCGAGTGTGTCCACGGTGTTGGACATGTACTCCTGGCACTCGGGCAGCTGCCGGTACACAAGCAACGCTTCAGCGTCGTCAACGCCGAAGGGCCGGATGGTGAGCCAGCCGTCAGATAGGGGCCAAGTGATGTCCACGTCGGCAGTCTCCCCGGGCCGCGCGGGCGAGGCAACCGGGCACCGGTGCACCCGGCAGAACCGCGCTCTCAACGCGGCTACTTAGACCGGTAAACGGCGTAAGGGTCAGAGTCGCAGGGCGGGATCACCGGACGGCTAACATCGAGTCCCGTCAGTGGGAAGGTGAACCGGTGAGCGTTCGAAGAGTGGCGGCTGAAGCGCGGCTACCTGCTTGCAGGCTCGCGTCCTTCAGCGCTCGAGCTCTTGCTGGTAGAAGTGGCATCAACCGGTCATCGACCCGCACCACTCGGAGTTCACCTGGGCGGACTCCACCCATGAAGCGATGGGGAGGGGGTGCACCTGCCCGGGCGCTTCCGTTGGCCGCTTGCACGTTGGTCTTGGTTCTGGCCGTTTTCGCGTTGGCCGCCTGCACAACCGGCCAGGGGTACCCGAGGCCGCCTCGACTCACACAGGCGCCCACCCCATCACCGACCCTGACCGCCATCGAGGAGGGAGGCGCGTGCCTCAATGCCCGCGTGCTTCCCGTGCCGCCGCTGCGCGCCAAGGAGTTGTGGCCAGGTGGAATCACCGTTGACAAGCCCACCGTTGAGTTCCGTCGAGGGTCAGACCCAGCCCGCTGCCCGGCCCGGCTACCCAAAGAACCCGCCTGTTCTGAGCCCTTCCCGTGGACGGGCCTCGACTCGAAGAACTCCTTCCTGGCCATAAAGGCCGTCAGCCAGCAAGAGGGTTCGATGGCACTGACGATACCGACCAGCTCAGGGAAGACCACCAAGCCGGACTCGGGCGAAACGATGTTGCAGTACACGCTGGTCCAACTGCCCGTCGACGATCCAGCGGGCGCACATAATTTCACCAATGCTGCGATGCAGGTATGCGGGGGTGCCACCCCGGGCGAAGTCGCTGGGACGTGGGTGGTGCGAGGTCTGATACCGGCGAGCACGGGCTCCGGGGACGCGCATGTGACGTTCGTCCATGAAGCCGACCACCTGCTGTGGCTGACGATGGGTGGCCCCGATTGGACTCCGGCGGAGCGCGACAGAGTGACCGCTGTGGCTATCGCGCGCCTCTTGGAGACACAGCCCGTACGACCTCGGACCGCCCCCGCCGTCACCTACTCCACTTGGCGCAGACCCGGAGCTTGGCGTGCCGAAGAGCACTTGTGAGGTCCTCGGTATAACGTCCGCTAGTCCGAAAATGGAATGGTGTTGGGCGCGCGACAGCTCCCGGCGGAGCCGGGACGAGCTTGTGGGGTGAGGGTTCGGTCAGGCGGCGGGTTCGATCGTGACGCGGTAGCCGAGGGCTTCAAGCTGACGGACGTGGTTGCGTTTCTTGGCGGCGGTATCGACGTGACGGTCGAAGTGATCGGGGCCCAGGTCGATGAACCGGGCGTCGGGATCGGCCAGGACGTGCCAGATCACCACGAGCAGGGAACGCCCGATAGCGACGATGGCCTTCTTCTTCCCACGCCGTCGGGCGATGCGTCGATACCGGGCGCCGAGGAACGTGTGGGTGCGTGAGGTCGCCACCGCCGCCTCGCCCAGGACCCGGGCCAGGTACCGGTTGCCGTGCCCGGTCGATCCGTTGCCCTTGCTCTTGCCTGCCGAAGAGTTGATCCCGGGCGCGAACTTCGCCCACGAGCACAGGTGCCCCGAGGTGGGGAACTGGGTCATGTCCACGCCGATCTCGGCGATGATGACCGCGGCCGCGACCGGCCCGATCCCGGGAATCTCATCGAGCCGGTCGACCGCATCACCGAAAGGGGCCAGGTGGGCCTCGATCTGGGCGTCAAGGGCGCTGATGTCGGCCTCGGCCCGGTCCACCCGCGAGAGCATCCGGGCCAACAGGAACCGGTGGTGCTCATCGAAGGTCCCGGTAGGCAGGCCCGCGAAGGCCTCCTGCAGTGCGGTGATCTTGACCCGCATCCGTGACCGGGCCATCTCGGCCAGCTTCTTGGGGTCGCGTTCCCCCGCGATCAGCGCGGCCATCATCGCCCGACCCGAGACCCCGAAGATGTCGCTGGCCACCACCGAGAGCTTGATACACGCATCCTCCAGGAGCTTCTCGACCCGGTTCTTCTCCGCGTTGCGCACCCCGACCAGATCGACCCGATACCGGGTCAGATCTCGCAGCCGGCGGATCGGGCCGGTGGCACGAAACTCGGGCGCAGCATCTGGCGTTCGGCGACCTTGCACAACCACACCGCATCGAGCACGTCCGTCTTCGGGCGCCCCGGCAGGTGCTTGACGTCCTTGGCGTTGACCAGCCACGGCGCGAGACCATGGGCCTCGAACAGGTAGAACGGTGGGCGCCAGTAGTCGCTGGTCGCCTCCATCACCACCCGCTGCACGCCCAGCGTGACCAACCGGTTCGCCAACTCGCTCAACGAGCCCACCATCGTGGAATGGGTCGTGACCTCCTGGACCCGACGCTTGGTGCCCGGCTGGGCCGGTAACCGGACACAACACACGACCTCGGCCTTACCGATGTCCAAGGCCGCGACCCGCTCGATGATCTGCTCATCGTCGCGCGACTCGCTAAACATCCCACCTCAACTCCCTTCCCTGCTCGGTCAACACCAGCAACGGCGTGACCGCCCGGGAGGAGCCGCCAGGGCAACCAACGAAACTAGTCCTCGTGCTCGACAACCCACATCGGCAACAATGAAGGGCCCACCACGCGACTCCCACCGTCCGGCTATTCGACGGCCTCAAAGGACCATAGAAACAACGACGTCACCCAGACGGCCACACACCCATTTTCAGCCCAGAACGGGCGCCCCGCCAGGGGCAAAAAGGCTAGTCGGCATGAGAGTTAAACCAGCGGTAGGTGGCGAAACCCACTGCCTGGGTGTGATGTGAGCTCCAGCTGGCGCGTCGTCGGCACCTGCCTGGGTAGCCGGGAGCCCAAACCTTCAACCTCAACTTTCTTCTTTGAGCCGGCTCGTGCGCAGCACGTGGCCTCAAGTCTCAAAGTCCGTTGCAATCGGTCTCAAAGTCTCAAAAATACTGATGAGTAAGTCTCAAATCTCAGTTTTCTGGCTCTTTGCAAAACCGAGCCCAAGACCCAGATTCCATCGTGCCGGACACCAGCCCGGCGAGCGCACCGCTGCGGGACCGGCCGGCGACCGCGACCAGCGATCGAAGGCGATCTTGCCGGTCGGCTCCGCGCCCGCCCCATTGTGATCCTGGTGTGAGCGCGTGACCGAGGGCCGGTTCAGCCGGTCTGCCCCTGCTCGCGGCTCTCGGCGAGCCGGTGGGGGATTCGCAGCAGACGGATGCCGGTCACGAGCACGAGTCCACCCACCAGGTTGCCGAACGCGGACCAGCCGAGGGCCCCGAGCCAGTCGAGGTAGCCGTAGTCGGCCTTGCCGGTCAAGAGCCCGGCGAACATCAGGATCGAGTCCAGCACCGAGTGAAAGAGCTGAGCGCCCACGAGTACGAACGACATCAGCACGGCGGGCACCAGGCGCACCCCAAGGTTCTCGGTCGCGTGTTGCATCCGCGTCAACAACGTGATCACCGCCCCGGCGAGCACGGCGAGGAAGAACGAGCGCCACGAGACCCCGAGGTGGGCGTAGTGGGATCCGGTCTTCACCGCCACCTCGTGCACGTCTGGGAGCGCCACCACGATCATTCCCGCCATGGCGAAGCCGGCGACGAGGTTGGCCACCAGCGTGACAACCCACAGCCTGATCAGCTGTGCGAACGTCCCCACCTTGGCGACCACGGAGATCACCGGCACCAGGAAGTTCTCGGTGAACAGCTCGCTGTTGGCCAAGAGCAGGGCCACGAAACCGATCGAGAACGCCATCGAAGCGAGCAAGGGGTTGCCGGTCTTCGCCTCCACCACCAGGTAGATCAACACACCGACCCCCACGTCGACCCCGCCCAGAAGACCGGTCGAGATCAGCGGAAGCAGGGGCCGGTCCAGCCGCTCGTGACCCTCCTCGACCAGGCGATCGTAGGTCTCCTCCAGCTCGGGATCCGCCCGAGAGCCCTTGGGGGCAATGACGTCGTCGGAACCACCGGACGGCCGGCTCACGATCGGGGACCGGGCCGAGAAGAAGCGGGAATCATGGCGGCACGTTACCCGTCGACGCTTGGGCGTCTGGCGACGGGCCCATCGGGGGCGCCGGCGATGATGTCGGCGAGGGTGCCGCGCCGCGCCGCCTGAGGGCAGTGGGCCAGCACCTCCTGGCCGACGTAGGTGCCGGCGCAGAGGTATCCGGCGACTCACGAATGAGCCGAACGGCTCGTAGGGTGAGCAGGTCGGCCGCGCCGGGCCCGGCGCCGATGAACACGGCATCCGGGTGAGCTAAGGATACGTCAGTAAATAACCACGCCATTTGATCTGGTCGCAGCGATGATGGGGTATGGCCATTGCTGAGGAGA
>JBDTVJ010000195.1:0-4898 GCA_040007275.1 Terracoccus sp. | reverse complement strand
GCAAGGAGCTGCGCCGCGGCGAGCTGCTCGAGGTTCGGGTGCACCCCGATGACCTTGGTCGGGTCATCGGCCGGTCGGGTCGCACGGCCGGCGCGCTGCGCACCGTCGTCGGTGCCCTCGCGGGCAACAACAACGTCAGGGTCGACATCGTCGACACCGACCGCGCCCGCTGAGCGCCATCCACGACCTCAGCACGCGATCACAGCACGCGATCACACCACCTTGATCACAGCACCATCGCACCACCAGAGGGTGGGCGCCTCCGGACCTTCACCAGGGTCTCGAGCGCCCACCCTCTCGCGGTGACCGGGTGCCTGCAAGAATCTCGCCCATGAGCGCGAAGCAGCTGATGATCGCCCGCATCGGCAAACCGCACGGGTTGTACGGCGAGGTGACCGTGCAGCTGCACACCGACGAGCCCGAGCGTCGCTTTCCCGATGGGCAGGTCATCGACACCGAGGCGGCCCCCGGGTCAGGCGTGCCACGTCAGCTGACGGTGCGTTCGACCCGGGTGCACAACGGTGTCTGGCTGCTCGCCTTCGAGGAGGTGCCCGACCGCACCGGGGCCGAGGGGCTGCGCGGCACGCGCCTGCTCGCGCCGGCGCTCGCGACCGAGCCTGACGAAGCCGACGAGGACGCCTTCTACGAGGACGACCTGATCGGGCTCGAGGCCCGTGACCCGGTCGGCGTCGTGGTCGGCACCGTCTCCGGCCTCGAGATCGGCGGCGCCCAGGACCGGCTCGTGCTCACCCTCAACGACGGCGTCACCGCGTACGTGCCCTTTGTGCGCCAGTTCGTGCCGACGGTGGCCGGCGACCACGTCGTCGTCGACGCACCCGCCGGCCTCTACGACCTCTACCGCGAGGGCCTCGAATGAGGATCGACGTCGTCTCGATCTTCCCTGACTACCTGCGTCCCCTCGACCTGTCGCTCATCGGCAAGGCCCGGGCAGAGGGCTTGCTCGACCTCGCCGTCCACGACTTGCGCGACTACACCCATGACCGTCACCGCACGGTGGATGACACGCCGTACGGCGGCGGTGCCGGCATGGTGATGAAGGCCCAGCCGTGGGCAGAGGCGCTGGATGCCGTTCTGGCGCAGGGCGACTCAGGGAGCAAGCCCCACCTTGTCGTGCCCGGCCCGGGCGGGATGCCGTTCACCCAGGCCATGGCGCGCCGACTGGCGGGCGAGCCGTGGCTGGCGTTCGCCTGTGGCCGGTACGAGGGCATCGACGAACGGGTGTACGAGCACGCTCGCGACGAGCTCGGCCTCGAGGTGTCGGTCGTCAGCCTCGGCGACTACGTGCTGAACGGGGGAGAGGTGGCGGTGCTCGCCATGGTCGAGGCCATCGCCCGTCTCGTGCCGGGCGTCATCGGCAATGCGGCGTCGCTCGTCGAGGAGTCACACGAGGACGGCCTGCTCGAGTACCCCCTCTACACCAAGCCCGACCCGTGGAACGGCCGTGCGGTGCCCGAGGTGCTGCGCTCGGGCCACCACGCCGCCATCGCGGCCTGGCGCCACGAGCAGCGGCTCGCCCGCACCGCAGCCCGCCGACCCGACCTGCTCCACCCCTCGCTCGGTCACGCCGACGTCGAGCTGCGGACGGCCACCCCCGGCGACGTGCCCGAGCTGCTCACCCTGGTGCGGGCCTGCTGGGTGCAGGAAGCCATCGAGGGCGACACGCTGGCCATCCCGGCTCTGCACGAGTCGATCGACGTGCTCCGGGCCAGCCTCGACACCACCACGACGTGGGTGGCCCGCCGCTCCGGTCGGCTCATCGGGTCGGTGCGCACCGAGCTGCGGGGCGAGACCCTCTACATCGGCCGGCTCTGCGTGGCTCCTGACCAGCAGGGACGGGGCCTCGGCCGCCGGCTGCTCGAGTTCGCCGAGTCGACGGCCCCGACCGGTAGTCGTCGTTTCACGCTCAACACCGGAGCGGGATCAGAACGCAACCTGCGGATGTACAAGCGGGCCGGGTACCAGGTGGCGCCCGGAGACGCCCCTCTCCCCGGAGCCGTCGAGCTCGTCAAGCGCCGGCGCTGAGCGGCGAGGTCTCTGGTGCGCGGTGCGTGCCGGGGGGACACTGGCGTGAGGGTGGGACGATCGCCTCGCGCCTGGTAACCGTCAGGCCACTGTGCCTCGCCCGGACGGAGGCAGCGTCATGAACCCCAAACGGCTGATCTGCGAGCTGACCGGGCACCGGTGGGCCAAGGAGCGCCGGGAGCACCAGGACGTCATCGTCTGTCGACGGTGCGACCTGGTCACCACCCTGGAGCAGCAGCGTGAGCGGAACCGCTACGGTCCCTCCGGTGGGGGCGGGTTCGGCGGCAGCGGCTTCTAGCAGTGATGACGACCCAGCAGTGATGACCACCCGGCGGTGATCACGACACAAGCGTGACTCTCAGGTCGTCGGGCAGCAGTCTGCGAGCCCGGATCAGCCTGGCCTGTACGCCGGCCGTGACCGACTGGGTGGCCATGATCGCGAAGAGCACCAGCACCTGGGCGGTCGCGGCCTGCACGGCGGTGCCGCCTCCGAGCATGACGCCGATGAAGGCGCCGGGCAAGGTGACGACTCCGGCCGTACGCACTTGGTCAATGTTCGGGATGAGCCCCTCGGGCACCCGCCGGGCGATCACCTCGTCGATGGACTGGTCGGCGGTCAGACCGATGGACAGACCCGCCTCGTACTGGCCGCGCTCTTCGCGCAAGGCGGCGAAGACCCGCCGGCCCACCAACGTGTGCGCCGTCATGGTGTTGCCCAGCACGATGCCGGCGACGGGGATCAGGGCGATCCCGGTGAAGGGGATGGTGCGCGTCGCGAGCACGATGCCCATGACGGGCAGCACCCCGCACGCCATCGCCAGGGCTGCCCATGGCCACGACCGAGGTGCTTCGACGCGCCGGGCCGTGGTCAGCACCGCGACCGTGAACATGGCGACCACCGCCAGCAGCGACCACCAGATGGAGCCCACGACCGCCGTGATGACGAGCCCCGCGAGGCCCAGCTGCAGGATGGCCCGCAGGCCGGCCACGGCGGCGGCTCCCGCGAGCCCGATCCTGCCCACCCGGTTCGCGGCCACGGTCACGGCCAACAGGATGACGAGGCATACGGCGACGGGCAGGCCGGGGGTGATGTCCACGAGAGCCCACGTTAGAGCCAGTCAGGCCTGAGACACGGTCGATTTCTGCTGAGCCCGCCGTTCTGGCATGCTTTCCCTTTGCGTCCGGTCATCGACGGCCCCTGCCACAGGGGGAGTCGGGCCCCCGCGCGGAGGCCGTCCTCACGGCATCCTGACGGGTGGCTCACGCGGCCGGGGCGGACGCGTCCCATACGGGCATGACCAGAACGGGCGACCTGTGGCGCCTCT
This sequence comes from Terracoccus sp., assembly GCA_040007275.1. GTDB lineage: Bacteria > Actinomycetota > Actinomycetes > Actinomycetales > Dermatophilaceae > DSM-29435. The sequence continues at coordinate 1,530 of JBDTVJ010000195.1, read as the reverse complement.
AGGGAAAGTGAAGCATCATGCACACCTTCGATGAGCTCGATGCAGCGTCGCTGCGTTCCGACATCCCCGACTTCCGCGCCGGCGACACCGTCAAGGTGCACGTCAAGGTCGTCGAGGGCACCCGCTCCCGCGTCCAGGTCTTCCAGGGCGTCGTCATCCGTCGCCACGGCGGCGGGGTCGGCGAGACCTTCACCGTTCGCAAGATCTCCTTCGGGGTCGGCGTCGAGCGCACCTTCCCGCTCCACACCCCGATCATCGACCACATCGAGCTGGTGTCGCGCGGCGACGTGCGACGCGCGAAGCTCTACTACCTGCGTGGTCTGCGCGGCAAGGCGGCCAAGATCCGCGAGAAGCGCGACAACGTGCCCGTCAAGACCGCGAGCAAGCCCCGCTGACGCCCGCATCGTCACCATCGTCACCGGGCCTGCCCGACAGTCGGATGCCGTCGGGTGGGCCCGGTGCCATGACCGGTCCGGAGGCCGAGCCAGCTGATGGGCAGTCTGGCGGGCAGGGGGACGGCCGGCAGGGGCGCGGCCATCGACTGCGGTGGCTCCTCGGCCCGGCACTGCTGCTGCTCTTCGTCATCGTCATGCGCAGTTTCGTGGTGACCCCCTTCGCTATCCCCAGTGGGTCTATGGAGGACACCCTTCTCGTGGGGGACCGCATCCTCGTCACCCGCGCCACTGACCCGACGGATCTGCGGCGCGGCGACATCGTCGTGTTCGACGCCTCGCGCGCCTTTCACCTCAAGGCGGTCGACCGGGGCGCACTCGGGTCGCTGGTGGGAGCCGTCGAGAGCCTCATCGGTCAAGGTCAGGAGACCGACTATGTCAAGCGCCTGATCGGCCTGCCCGGCGACCGCGTACGGTGCTGCGCCGTTGATGGGCGTCTCGAGGTCAACGGCAGCCCCCTTGCCGAGCCCTACCTCAAGCCGGGTGGGGAACCCAGCCTGACGCGGTTCGACGTCACCCTTCCCCCTGACCGGTTCTGGGTGATGGGTGACAACCGCGGCGACTCGGCTGACTCCCGTTCGCATCTCGGTGACCCGGGGGGCGGCACGCTGCCCGGAGACGACATCATCGGCAAGGTTTGGGTGCGATACTGGCCGCTCGATCGGCTCGGTTCGCTGGACCAGAGCCCCGCTGCGGCCCCAGCCCGATGATCGGCTCCATCACGATCAGCTCCATCACGATCAGCTGCAGGACCCCGACGAACCACACGGAACGGTGAGTGAATGTCGCAGAACACCGGCGCTCCCGAAGATGCCACTGCGTGGCGGGCCCGGCAAGAGGCCGTGCGACGTGACTCTCAGGAGCAACGGGAGCAACGGGAGGAACAGGAGCAACAGGCGAGAGAGCGGGCGCGCCAGACGCCACCAGCCTCAGGCGGTGACTCCCTGGTCGGCGAGGAGGGCCAGGAGCGCCGCCGCGGCCTCTTCGGCAGCGTGCTGGCCGGCATCCGCGAGCTCGTCATTGTCATCGTGCTCGCCATGGCGCTCTCGTTCGTGGTCAAGACCTGGCTCTTCCAGGC
>JBDTVJ010000194.1:0-4904 GCA_040007275.1 Terracoccus sp. | reverse complement strand
GCGGTGACCATCACCGGAACCATCACCGCCCCCACCACCGGCCCGCTCACCTCCCCCCGTGTTCGGCTGGTGCAGGGCGCCACGCCATTGGTGCAGCGCGCCCAGATCGACGTCTGGGCATCAGGCGCCGACCCGGCGTCCGGGCCCGTGCTCGGTTCGGTCACCCTGCCCACGGTTGCAGCGTCGCGGACCGCAAGGTTCACGCTGAGCCTTCCCGAAGGCGCCGTGCGCAGCACCAAGGCGTTCGCCGCCCTGCCCGTCTCCGTCGAGGTCGTGCAGGCAGGGGCGACCGAACCGGTGGGCATCGCGCGCACCTTCCTGGCCTGGAACGGCCGCAAGGAGTACGACAAGCTGCAGGTGGCGACCGTGCTGCCGATTACCCTCGACCCCGATGTCGAGCTCTTCTCGCGTGACGCGCAGGTGCGTGACCAGGCTTGGCGCTCGACCATCGGGCCCGGGTCGAGGATCAGGCGCATCATCGACGGTACGAAGGGCTCGCCCGTCACCCTGGCGGTCGACCCCGCGGTGTTCGGGCCGGAGGCCATCGGCCCGAACACCCCCGCACCGTCTGGTTCCGGCGGTCCGCAGACCCCAACGTCTCGAAGCACGACCCCCGACACGGCGAGCACGGATGCCGTTAAGCCGCCTCAGCCGACCGATCCGTCGTCGAAAGCCACCACCGACGCCACGACGGGCACCCCTACCGGTGCTGAGGCGGCGCCCAGGGTCGCCGGGGTGGCCGCCGTCTCCGCCGGCCTCGTCGCCGCCCTGGCCGAGCGCACCCTGTGGGCCCTGCCCTATGCCGATGCCGACCTCGCCGCCACTGTCGACATCGCTCCGACCAACCCCCTCGTACGCGACCTGGTCGACCGTTCGTCACTCGTCGCCGACGCCGTGGGCCACCCCGTGCGCTCCGACATCATCTGGCCGGTCGACGGCCTGCTCCCGGCCGGACGCGAGAGCCACCTCACCACCCTGCTCGCCGGAACCAGGGTCGAGAAGGCGGCCGCAGTTGTCGTCAACGAACAGGCCATCAGCGCCGAATCCTCCTACACACCGACCGCCCGCAGAGTGGCGACCGGCGGCATGCGCCTGCTCGGCTACGACGCTCGGTTGTCGGCATTGCTGGCCGACCTGTCCGGAAGGGCTGGCACCGCCAGCACCTCGGTGGCGCTGCCGGTGCAGCGCTACCTGGCCGAGACCCTCGTGCTGCTCGGCGAACGGGCGGGCACGCCCCGTTCCCTGCTCGTGGTGGCACCACGAACCTACGACCCGGACACCGCCGGCCTGGCCGCCTTCATGGCCGCCACGTCGACAGCCCCGTGGCTCACCCCCGTCGATGCGGCCTCGCTGGTCTCCGACTCGGGATCCGACCGGGCGCTGAAGCAGCAGCCGCCGGTGAGCTCGTTCCCTGCCACCGTGCCGCCCCCGACGCTGAACCAGGGTCGTCTCGCCCTGATGGAGTTCCAGCGCGAGAGGTTGGGCCGGGTTGCCGCGGTGCTCCGCGACGGCGAGCAGTTCCAGCGCACCTACCGCGAGGTGCTCGACGAGCTCGCCAGCGTGCGCTGGCGCTACCAGCCGGCCTCGTGGACCCAGCTCAGCGTCACCGTCGAGGCCGAGACCAAGGCGGCCACCAGCGCCATCAAGGTGGTGGCGCAGAGTGTCAACTTCCTCGCCGAGAACGGGACCCTGCAGATCACCGTCGAGAACGGGCTCCCCTACGACGTCGAGGACATCCGCCTGGTGCTGGCTCCCACCAACCCTCGCATGCAGATCGTCCGGCAGCCGGGACCCATCAGCATCGCCCCCAACTCGAAGCGGGTCGTCCGGGTGCCGGTCACGGCCGTGGCAGCGGGGGCAGCCGACATCCGCGCCTTCCTCACCACTGCTGACGGCACCCCGATCGGCTCATCGACGGTGATCCCCGTCTCGGCCAACCCCATCGACGGCACCGTCTACTGGGTGGGCGGAGCGCTGGTCGGTCTCGTGCTGCTCCTGGGGGTGGCGCGAGCCATCGTCAAGGGCACTTCCCGCATCGATGAGATCAGCGATGCGGGCGCCTTGGCCGCGCGCCACGATCGGGACGTGCGCGAGAAGTCGCCCTGACTCACCTTAAGATGTGCGCAAAGCCGTCGCGGGCGGAGTCAGCACGATCAAGACCGCGATCAAGACCGCGATCAGGACTTCAAGACCAGGAGAGGTGGCATCGTGCAGGGGGTCGGGCCTGGTTCTGTGCTCGGTGGGCGATACGCCGTGACGGTACGCACCTACACGGGCGGGCGCCACGAGCGGTGGCGCGCCAGCGACCACACCCTCGAGCGTGAGGTCGTACTCGTCTGTTTCCGGTCTGGATCCTCCGCTGCCGCCGCAGCCCTTGATGCCGCCCGGCGTGCTGCCGGGGTCGAAGACCCGCGACTGGTCAGGGTGCTCGACGTCGGCTCCGACCAAGGTGTCGGGTTCATCGTCGAAGAGCCTCTCACCGGTGCGGCGACCATGACCGACCTGCTGGGTTCGGGCGGACTGCCCGCCGAGGAGGTACGGCGGCTCGTGGGTGAGGCCGCCAGCGCCCTCGACAAGGCCCGTCAACGCGGACTGCACCACCTGGCTCTGACGCCCGACTCGGTGCTACGGATGGCCGACGGCGCCGTGAGGGTGCGCGGCATCGCCACCGACGCCGCGCTCATCGATGCTGAGAGCGTCTCCGGCGAGCAGGCTTCGCGCCTCGACTCGATCGGGCTCGTCAAGCTCATCTACGCCGGGCTCACCGCCCGATGGCCGCCCCCGGGCGGCACCGCGGGCATCCCGTCTGCCGGCCCTCGAACCACCGGCCCGGGCGACGATCCCCGAGCATCGGGCCGCCCAGCGGCGGTGTCCCTTGACGCGGCCCCGACGATCGTAGGTGGTGTCGCCCCTCCCTCCGAGATCGCCGTGGGCGTGCCGAACGACCTTGACCTGATCTGTCGTATGACTCTCAACGACGACCGCGGCCCACTCTCGCCGGGTGACCTTGCCCTGCAGATCGCGCCGTGGGCCACGACGCAGCCATCGAACGACGGAGGCAGCGGTATCGGTCTGTCGCAGCCCCGAACGAAGGTCACCCCGCACCGCCAGCGGCCCGCACTCCCACGACGACGACGGTCAGCGGCATCCGACGCGGTAGCCGGGGCAGCCGCAGGATCGTTGGCCGGTGGCGCAACGGCCGCTGGTGCCACGCACGGCGCCGCAGGGTCGGCGCAGTCTGCCGCCCGCCCGGGGCCGGGTGGCGGCGCCTCCTCGCCGGAGCCCGAGCGAACCGGGGCAGCGGTCGAGGGCACCGATGCGAGGGGCCCCGACGGCGCCGACCCGAGCGAGACGGGGGCGCACAAGAGCATGGCGGCGGCGGGCGCCGCTGCCTCCGCCGCGGCCGGAGCGATCGGCGACCGCGTCGGTTCCTTCGCCAGAGCGGCGGCCGACAAGGCTTCGGCGAAGGCGGCCGAGCGGCGCGCCGCCCATGCCCTCGACGACGACGACGTCGAGGACATCCATCTCGACGAGGCTCTCGACGAGGCGCCCGCCACGCGGCTGGAGCCGCCGGTGCCCTTGCCGGGCTTCGGGCGCGACACGGCCGAGGCCCCCTCCAAGGCGGCGTCGCGGGTAGCCCTGGTCATTGTCTCCGTGCTCGTGCTTGTGGCCCTCGCGGTCGGCGTCAACAACGTGATGAAGATCGGTCAGAGCGACCCACCCGCGCCCGGCCAGACGGTCACCCTCACGGCGAGTGGGCCAAAGCCCACCCCGTCGACGACCTCGCAGCCGACGACGACGGCCCCGACCACGACAGCGCCGCCCCTGGCCCCGGTGACCATCACCGGAGGCACGGTTCTTGACCCCCAGGGCATCGAATCGGACGGGAAGGTGAAGCTCGTCTTCGACGGCGATCCCTCGACCGTCTGGGCGTCACGCTGGTACGGCAGCGCCACCTACAACGGCAAGAAGGACGGCGTGGGTGTCGTGCTCGACCTCGACCGGTCGGTGGTGCTCACGGGCGTCGACCTCGTGCTGCCGGCCAAGCAGGACGTCACGGTCTACGCCGCCACGAATGCCTCCATCGACGGGGCCCAGAAGATCGGTTCCGTCACGGGCCAGGAGGGCGCCGTCACGCTGAAAGCGCCAGACGGCCTCACGGGCGCCACCAAGCTCATCGTCTGGGTCACCAAGGCTGCCCCGGCCGAGGCCCCGAACCACTACCGCGCTCAGATCTCCGAAGTGACGGTGCGCTGACCGTGGCGCCGGGCGCGGTGGGCCACCTCGCCGACGTCAGCGACAAGGACCTCCTGCAGCTGCACGTCGAGGGTGACCCGAACGCCTTCGGTGAGCTCTTCCGGCGACACAAGGACCGCATGTGGGCGGTGGCCCTGCGCACCACCCGCGACCCCGAGCTGGCCGCAGACTGCGTGCAGGACGCCTTCATCGCGGCGTTCCGTCGTGCTGAGTCCTTCCGCGGTGAGGCGGCGGTCACGACCTGGCTGCACCGCATCGTCGTCAACGCCTGTCTCGACCGACTGCGCCGCCGCAAGCCCACCCGTCAGCTGCCAGCGAACGAGCTGGCCGATCGGCACGACCACCACGCGTCGACCGAGGTGAGCCTCGACATTCACGAAGCCCTGGCCAGGCTTCCCGAGGGCCAGCGGGCGGCCCTGGTGCTGGTCGACATGCATGCGGTCCCCGTGGCAGAGGCCGCTGTGATCCTCGGCGTGGCCGAGGGCACCATCAAGTCGCGGTGCGCCAGGGGGCGAGCAGCGCTGGCCGAGCACCTGGGCCTCACCCCGGGCCAACGTTCCCCACCTGACAGCGGCTGACGGCGGCTGACGGCGAAAGAGAGGGGCCGACAGGGCTTCGACGGACACCGGTCGGGCTCGTGCTGTCGG
>JBDTVJ010000193.1:0-4966 GCA_040007275.1 Terracoccus sp. | reverse complement strand
CGCACGATGGTCCAGGCCCGCGCCCGGCCCTCGTCGATACCGGCTCGTTCGCAGATGATCTCCAGGCGTCGCCGCAGCGACCACCGGATCTGCGAACCCGTGCCGAGCTCGTCGGCGCGGTTCCACAGCGCGGGCGCCACCTCGAAGGCCACGTCTCCCGCCATCGGCTTGGGGTCGATGGCCAGCCACGGAGCCCGGTAGGAGCCGAGCACGTTCGTGTAGTGCAGGTCGGTGTGCAGCAGCCGGGCCTCGGCGGCGGGCCGGGCGACCAGCTCCTCCGCGAGGGCTGCGGCCTGGTCGAGATAGCGGCGCGGGATGACCGCAGGCGCCGCCCGCAGCTCGACGGACTGACGGTTGGCGTAGGCGTCGAGCAGTGGCATCCGCGGATGGGGGGGCCGGCGCAGCGTCGAGAGCAGGTCACCGATCACGGCGCACGCGTCGTCGATGGGCAGCCGCATCAGGTCACGGTCGTGCAGCCGTTCGAGCAGCAGGGCGTGACGGCTGGGGTCGGCGCGCACCATCCGGGCCGCCCCGTGGCCGTTCCAGGCCGCCAGGGCGAGGTGCTCGGTAGCCGCCTCTGGATGGGGCCACGTCACCTTGAGCACGGCCTCGCCGCTCACGCCGACTGCCTCGCGGCCAGAACCGAGCAGACGCACCGGCACGACGACCGAGCAGCTGCCGTTCATGCTGCGACCGATCGGCTCGAGCTCCCACTCCGTCAGCAGGTCGGTGAGCAGGTCTGGCAGATCGAGCACCCAGTCCTCGCCGGTCACGCCGTCGGCGGTCGCTGCGGGGTAGCTGCTGACCTCGTGGGCGAAGTGCGCGGGAACGAGGTCGAAACGATCAGTACTCATCGGCGGCTCACTCGTCGGCTGCTCACTCGTCGGTTCCGGGGAAGGCGGTCAGCGGCACCGTCCAGTCGACGGCGAGCGACTGCACCCGGGCGCTCCAGGTGGCGCTGTCGCGAAGGGAGGCCGCCGTCGGGTTGGAGCCCGCCACGGCGACCAGGGACGCGACGGCGGCCGACATCACCTGCGTGGCCAGCCGACTCGCTGCGTTCGCCGTCGTGACCGGGAAGGGCAGCGACCATCCTGTCGGTGCGGTGTTGCTGCCCGCCGCCACCTCCTCCTCCAGGTTCTGCAAGCTCTTGAGAGTGGCCACGGCTCGGCGGCGCTGGCCCCCCGATGACTGGGCGGCGACCACCTCGAAGGCATAGACCAGCGGACGGGTCCGTGCGAGCAGGGCCTCCCGCGCCGGGGAGGGTGGCGCGGGCACGCCGACCGTCCGCCCGAGCAGGACCGCTCCGGCCAGACGCAGGCTGTAGGCAGAGATCAGCAGCTCGCGAGTGGGCGTGGTCGCGACGGCCAGCCCAGCCCAGTCCGAGGGGCCGAGCGAGTCGAGCCGGGCCGCCAGCTCCGTGGTTGACCGTGGGGCTGGTCTGCTGGGGGACGGGGCGGTGATCAGCTTCATCGGCACGCCGTCGTTGGTCAGCCGGCCGGTCAGCACCGTGGCCTGTTCCCGATGCAGGCGCAGCAGGGTGGAGACGGTGGTGGCGCCGCCCACAGCACGGTCAGCCGCGATCGCCTTCTCGGCAGTGACGATCTGGGACAGCTGCGCGATCACCGACACCAGCAGTGCCTCGTCGGGAGCAGGCCTCCTCGTCGGCGCGGGGGGTGGCGGCTCCGGCAGGTCGAGACGCAGCCCGCAGCCGGAGATCGACCCGGCCGCCGACCCGGCCAGGCCCGCGGCGACCACGCCGCGAGCGGCCAGCCTCAGCAGGGACCGTCGGGGCACCCCGTTGACCGACGGGCCACGGTGGTCGTCGCCGAGTGCGGGTGGGGGCGGCGCACTCATGGCGCGATCCTCGCACGGCTCGAGCCGTGCGCGCGTGTCCGAGACGCCCGTTAGAGTGGTTCAACGCAGCGCGCCGGGTCGGGTCGTTCTTTTCAGGATGGCCGTCGAGACAGGTGCATGCCTGAGCTGGGCGGCGCTCACCATTCGAGAAGACAGGAGGGGCGATGAGTACACCTCACGACATCAGGCTGGCCATCGAGCCGGTTCTGGATCCTCTCGGGCTGGTCGTCGAGGACGTTACGGTCTCGCAGGCAGGCCGACGCAGTGTCGTGCGCGTTCTGGTCGACACCGACATCAGCGGCCTCGATACGGCCGACACTGCCAGCCCCGTCGACGGGCTGTCCCTCGACGCAGTCGCCGATGCGACGCGCGTCGTGGGCGACGGCCTCGATACGTCCGACGTGATGGGGGAGGCGCCCTACGTTCTGGAGGTTTCCTCGCCGGGCGTCGGGCGGTCGCTCACCTCTCGTGACCACTTCCGGCGACAGGTGGGCCGGCTCGTCGAGGTCGTGCACGCCGACGGCACCGACACCGGGCGCCTCGTCGACGTGCACACCGACACCATCGCCATCGAGGTGGCACCGACCAAGAAGACCCCCGGGCGCACCCTTGAGCTCGCTCTTGACAGGATCGAGCGCGGCACCGTGCAGGTCGAGTTCACGCGCCCCCCTACGACAGCGAACCTAGACCTGGCGCCGGACGAGTCATCGTCGCAGCCCGATGAGGAGAACTGATGGACATCGATCTGGCCGCACTACGCTCTCTGGAGCGCGAGCGCGACATCAGCCTCGAGGTGCTGATACCGGCGATCGAGCAGGCCCTGCTCGTGGCCTACCACCGCACCGACGGCAGCCAGCGGCTCGCCCGGGTCGAGCTCGACCGCAAGAGCGGTCACGTGGTCGTCTGGGCCCGTGAGGAGGGCGAGCTGCTGCCTCCCAGCGATGAAGACGAACGGCCGCAGCGTGCAGAAGCCGGCCCCGAGTTCGACGACACCCCCGCGGGGTTCGGTCGCATCGCGGCATCCACCGCTCGTCAGGTCATCGTGCAGCGCCTGCGCGACATCGAGGACGAAGCGGTGCTCGGAGACTTCAAGGGCCGCGAGGGCGATGTCATCTCCGGGATCATCCAGCAGAGTCAGGACCCCCGCAACGTGCTCGTCGACTTCGGCAGCGTCGAGGGCATCCTGCCGCTGGCCGAGCAGATCCCCGGAGAACGCTACGTCCACGGCGAGCGGCTGCGCTGTTTCGTCGTCAGCGTGAAGCGTGGCGCCAAGGGCCCCCAGGTCGGGCTCTCGCGCACCCACCCCAACCTCGTCCGCACCCTCTTCAAGTTCGAGGTGCCCGAGATCGCCGACGGAACCGTCGAGATCGCGGCGCTGGCCCGCGAGGCGGGTCATCGCACGAAGATCGCGGTGCACTCGAAGGTGGCCGGCGTCAACGCCAAGGGGGCGTGCATCGGGCCGATGGGTTCTCGGGTGCGCGCCGTCATGAGCGAGCTGCGGGGCGAGAAGATCGACATCGTCGACTACTCCGACGACCCCGCGTCGTTCGTCGCCGCGGCGCTCTCGCCGGCCCGCGTGCAGAAGGTCGAGATCGTCGATGCCCAGGCGCGTGCCGCCAGGGTCACCGTGCCCGACTACCAGCTGAGCCTGGCCATCGGCAAGGAGGGACAGAACGCCCGCCTCGCTGCCAAGCTGACCGGGTGGCGTATTGACATCCGTCCCGACATCCAGGCCCCGGCGCCCGAGACGACCTGAGCGCGCCCCGATGCGCCGGGTGGCCGCATCTTCAGCGCTGGACCCATGGCTCTATACGCTGTCGCGACGCGGTAGACTGGTTCGTGGCCGACCGGACTGGACTCCGAGCTGAGCCATCCCGCACATGTGTGGGATGCCGAGGATCGGATAGCTGGTCGGACCTGCTGCGAGTGGTCGTGGCGACGGAGTCCTCACCTCCGCACCGTTTGGGTGTGGTCGTATTGGTTCCTGACCCGAGACACCGGATGCCGGGTCGCGGCGCATGGGTGCACACAGTGCCCGAGTGCTTCGAACAGGCAGTACGCCGCAAGGCGTTCGGGCGCGCACTGCGCCTGCGCTCAGCGGTTGATCTGAGTGCAGTGGCCGAACATCTCGGTCTCGCGCCCATCAGTGCGAAGAGCACGTTGTAGCAGCACCACCCGGGTCGGCTTCGCCGCTGGTCCGGTGAGCATGGTCAGCGCACCAATCACCAGAACGAACCACAAGGCGGGTTGAAACGCTATGAGCACCCGATGAGTCCTCAGCGATGAGCAAGCCCCAGTACTAACGATGGTTCGGCCACTCCTGTCAGGCCGGACCGAGACAGGAGAGATGTGGCCAAGGTCCGCGTTTACGAGCTCGCGAAAGAGCTCGGACTGGAGAGCAAAGCTCTCCTCGCACACTTGAAGAGCCAGGGAGAGTTCGTCCGGTCGGCAAGTTCGACCATTGAGCCTCCCGTGGTGCGCAAGATCAAGGAACAGTTTCCCGTTGAGCTGCGTTCCGGCGGTGACACCGCCACGGCGGCCAAGCCCGTCCCGAGCACGCCCGGCGGCACGAGCGCGTCGCCCTCGGCGCCGCAGCGTCCGGCGGCACCGGCCCCCAGGGGCACGGGCCCATCCGCGCCCTCGCCGGTGGCGTCAGCTCCAGTCACGTCAGCGGCGTCAGCGCCAGCCAGCCCGGCGCAACCGGGCCCGGCCCGCTCAGTCCCGGCCGCTCCGGCCGCGAGTGCAGCGCCGGCCGCCCCGGCTCCTGCCCCGGCAGCCACGCGTTCTCCCGCTCCGGCGGCGCCCGCAGCAGCAGCAGCCGCCGCAGCGCCAGCCGCGCCCGCGCGACCGGGTGCCCCCGCGCCCGCACCAACGACGGCCCCTTCGGCGCCGGCACGGGTGCAGTCCTCGCGTGACGGTGGCCAGCAGAGTTCGGGCGTCCCCGCGTCGCCCCGCCCCGCCCCGCGACCGAACCAGCCGCGACCGGGCAACAACCCGTTCGCCCCCAGCCAGGGAATGGGTAAGACGCGGGCTCCGCGTCCCAGTGGCGACGCCGCACCACGCCCCGGCAACAACCCGTTCAGTCCGAGCCAGGGGATGCCGCGTCCGCAGC
>JBDTVJ010000192.1:0-4969 GCA_040007275.1 Terracoccus sp. | reverse complement strand
GCGGGTCTTGGTCATCATGATCGGTGGTACTCCTTGAAAGTGGTGCTGCTGGTAGATGGGTAGGCCCTGGTGATCCATCCGGGCCCTGACTGGTGAAGCACTGTCATCTGGTGTTCGTCACGCCTGTGTAGTCGGATTGCTCGTGTTTGCAGGTTTATTGGGCAGTTTTGGGGCGGGATGGGTGACGTGTGTCACCTCGGCCCGTCAGGAGGTCACGCGACGGTGACGACGACTTCCTGGATGCCGCTGGAGCCGCTGGGGAACGGGGTGGCGCGCTTGCTGCCCTGAACCTCGCCCTGGCGGTCGACGGCGCGCACCGAGAGGCGGTGCAGGCCGGGCTTGGCGTCCCAGGGCAGGTACCACTGGCGCCAGTAGTCGATGCCCACGTCAGGCCCGAGGTTGGTGTTCTGCCAGTCGCCGTCGTCGATGCGAACCTGCACCTTGGCCACCCCGCGCTGCTGGGCCCAGGCCACGCCGCCGATGGCGGTCTTGCCAGCCGAGATGGTCGACAGCGGTGCCGGCGTGTCGATGCGGGCACTGGTCTTGATGGGCGCGTCGGTGGCCCACTGCCGCTTGGTCCAGTACGACTGGTCAGCGGCATACGTGGTGAGGGTGAGCTTGGTGAGCCACTTGGTGGCCCCGACGAAGCCGTAGAGGCCCGGGGTGATGAGGCGGGCCGGAAAACCGTGGGTGTCGGTGAGCGACTTACCGTTCATGCCGATGGCGATCATGGCGTCGCGTCCGTCCTGGATCACCGACAGCGGGGTGCTGATGGTGAACCCGTCGACGGCGGTGCTGAGTACTTGATCGGGCCGGCCCCTCAGTCCAGCCCGATCAAGCACATCCGTGAGTCGGACACCGAGCCAGCGCGCGGCTCCGACGTAGCCACCCCCGACCTCGTTCGAGACGCACGTCATGGTGATGTCGCGCTCGATGAGGGGCATCGCCGACAGCTCGGCGAAGGTGAGGGTGAAGGGTTTCTCGACCATGCCGTCGACCTCGAGGGTCCAGCGGTCGAGATCCACCTGGGGCACCGCGAGGTTGGTGTCGACGCGGTAGAACGTGGCGGTGGGGGTCTGCAGGGGCGAGACGCCCTTGACCGTGGTCTCCAGGCCGGTGGGCAGCGCCTTGGCGGGGCTCTTGGGCTTGGGGAGCGCGATATTGGCTACGGTTCGGGCGCCGATCTTCAGCTGGCCGCCGATGCCGACGAGTACCGCACCGACGGCGATGCCGCTGGCGCCGAGCAGGAAGCCGCGCCGACTGTTGCCGGTGTCGCGCGGGACCGCGTCGTCGGCCTGGCGCAGCAGGAAGAGCAGGGTGGCCACCCCGACGGCGAGTGTGACGAGCGCGGGAACAAGGTCGAGGGCCGTGGCGGTGGGCCGGACCAGCGCGGCGGCGCCGGCGAGCACGACGAGCAGGGCCACGAGACCGACACCGACGGCGCGACGCCGCTCCGAGAGGATGCCGGCCACACCCGCCAGCAGGAGGGTCACGAGGAACACGGACCCCTGAAGGATCAGCTTGTCGCTGGTGCCGAAGTGGGCGATGGCCCATTCCTTGACCGGCGTGGGGGTCAGGTCGATGACGGTGGAGCCGATGGCGAGCACCGGCGAGGCAGAAGGATTGAGGAAGGCCGCCACCAGGTGCCCGGAGGCGATCCCGGCCAGGGCGGCAAGGATGCCAGAAAGGGCGAAGCGGATGCGGGTCATGGGCAGTGGTTCGCCGCGGACGCACCCACGGATTGCGGCCGGGCCGCACCGCGACAAGCGAACGGTGCGAACACGTGGGCCAGGTCAGGTCCGGGCGAGCAGCTTCTTCAGGGTGGAGCCGTAGGCGCCACGGGCGACCAGTGCCACGACCGGGTCGGCGAGGCTGGGCACGTGGTTGACAGCGATGTCCTGGCTCCACACGACGGCCGACCCCCCGGGTCGCGGGGTGACGGTCAGGGTGATCTGACCTCGGATAAGCGTTCCCTCCTTGCGGATCCGGGCCTGACCGGCAGCGGTCTCCGTCGGCTGGACCACCTCGTCGAACACCATCGGGTCGTCAAAGCCGGCCGGGCCCACTGCCGTGCGGGCGTTGAAGCTGCTCCCGGGAGCCAGCCCGGCGGCATCCAGCGTCTCGCCGGTCACGGTGGTGAGGGGGATGACCACGGAGTGGGCGCGCAGGTCGAGGATCCTTGCCCAGGCGTCCGGCGCCGAGAGGGGGGAGTCGATGGTGATCTCGAAGTGCGCCATGCCCCCAGTCTGGCCGACGCCCGGCCGAGCCCGAACACGGCGCCTCCTTCTCGTGGGTTTCGAGGCAGCAGCGCCATGCCGGTGGGCACCGCTATTGGTCAGGCGCCGGCGCCGGGCATCACCCGGTCGGTCTCGAGCAGCGTCTTCAGGCTGCTGAGCACCCACGGCCACCCGCCACCACCGGCGCCGGCGTCTCCGCCGCCGCGCACGTCCTTGGCCGTGTTGGGCGCTCCGGTGAGCACGTGGGTCAGGGTGAGGCACGCGGCGCCCCCCGGGTACTCCTTGATCTCGTAGGTCAGCGTGGTCTCGGGCTCGTCGTGCCACACCGGCGACCAGGTCTGCACCAGCTTGTGCGGCGGGTCGATCTCGATCACGGTGCCGGTGGCCGCCACCTCGCCCATGCCCATCTGCTTCATCTCGGCCGTGGTGAGGTCGCGAACGGCCCCACCTGGTCGCAGCTCGATCTCAGTCACGCCGCCGTAGCCGAACCGGTTGCTGAACTCGGCGGTCGTGATCGCGTCCCAGATCTTTTGGGCCGGCGCGTCGATGTAGATCGCGTAGACCTGCACCTCGGGGGCCGCGTCGGTCGAGGCGGCCATGGTGGCGGGCATGGTGGCGGGCAAGGCCTTCTCGTCCGGGGTCTGGGTGGTCGTGTCGGATGAGGTGCTCATGAGTTGTCCTCCAGCTGTCGTTTGAGCTCGGTCAGCGCCGTGACCCGGCGCTCGGTGTACTTGTCGATCCACCGGTCGTGAATCAACCGGATCGGGACGGGGTTGAGGTGGTGCAGCTTGACCCGGCCCTGCTTGCGCGTGACCACGAGACCGGCTGCCTCGAGCAGTCGCAGGTGCTTGCTCACCCCGAAGCGCGTCATCTCGCTGCGGGCTGCCACCACCGCCTCGAGCTCGCCGAGGTTGCGTCCGTCGTGCTCGAAGAGGGCGTCGAGGAGCAGCCGCCGCGTCGGGTCGGCCAGCGCCTTGAACACCAGGTCGTCGTCCACGGCCCAACAATAGGTGACCAAAAGGTCACCTGTCAACGACACTGAGGACCCACCGACCAGAGGAGCGCCCTGGTTGCTGACCGCGTGTGCGGATCCGCCGCAGGCTCGTGACTCACGGACCTGCCGATCACAGGTCGCCTCGTTGGCGTCGGGCGGGTGCTCGGCTGGCCCCGGTTGCTCTGAACGTCACATTCCGGCATCCGGCCGACGATATGAGCTGCCCACTCGACCGTCCCCAGCCGTCGACAGGACGGTTCGGGTAGCACGAACCGTCCTGTCGACGGTTCAGCCGAGGGGGGCCGCGAGGTCCCAGCCGGCCGCGACGACGGCATCGACGGCGGCCACCGCAGCAGCTATCCGCTCGTCGGCCGTGCCCCGCACCTCGAGCCAGGGCACCCCGCAATCGGCCTGCACCTGCCCGAGAACCTCACGAAAACGCCGCTGCATCGCGGCGCGCTCGTGCTCGCGGTCACGCATCCCGTCCGCCACGAACGGGATCTCGTCGCCGGTGAGCACGTAGAGCGCAGGCGTCGGCCGCTCGGCGGCAGCCTCGAGCACCGATGGCGAGGGACGACCGACGTACCGTTCGTGCCAGAGCGTCGTGGCGAGCACGTCGGTGTCGCAGACGAGCAGCGGGCGAGCCGCCCGGCCGGCCGCCACGTCCTCCGACACCGCCTGCTGGTGCGCGACGAGGTCGAACTCCACTGACTGCCAGGGGGCTTCGAGGCCACCGGGCCGACGTTCGGTCCACGCCCGGCCGTAATCGGGCACCACCTCGGTGTCGTAGTGCTCACCGAGAGTGCGGGCCAGAGTCGTCGAGCCGGTCGACTCGGCGCCGAGCACGACGACCCTCTTGGTGAACCATCGACGTACCGGAGTGGGCAGCGCCCACCAGTTGCCTGCCGGGTCGTCACGGATAGCCGTTCCCGAGATCGGCGTCGAGGCCCGGCCGGGGTCGACCTGTTCCCAGCTGGCCCCGAGCCGGCGACCCAGCTCGGCACCGTAGGCGTCGCTGGTGAACACCGCATCCACCGGACCATCGAGGTGCGACTCGATCACGGCCATGTGCAGGTCCCAGACCTCGGCAGAGTCGAAGTCGACCTCGGCGTTGTCGAAGGCCGCGACGACCCGGGCGCCGGGGTGCTCGCCCTGCACCCACGCCACCCGCACCTTCGCAGGAATCGACTCGACGCCCTGCACCATCACCTCGACGGTCACCCGATCACAGCTCGATGTGGCCGCGCGCACGAGGGCCTGATGGCCGGCGTGGAAGGGATAGAACTTGCCGATGACCAAACCGTGCCGGAACCGTCGAGGCCCGCTCATGCCACCACCGACCGCTCACGCACGACCATCTTGAGCGGGCCTTCCTCGCGCGCTCGCCGCCACCGAGCGAGGCCCACCTTGGTCCAGTCCATGCGGCCACGGTAGTGCGACAGACCGGTGCCCGCCGACACCCTGACACCTGTCATGGGTAGGTCGTGACGCCTGCCTGATCTCACGGCGGTCCCGCGTCGGCAGACTGGTCACATGAACCCGAACCCCCCTGCCGCCACGGTCGCCGCCATCGAGCTGACCGACCTGGTCAAGACCTTCAAGGGCGCCCACGGCGAGCGGGTGCGCGCGGTCAGCGGCATCGACCTGCGCATCGAGTCGGGCGAGGTCGTCGCCTTCCTGGGACCGAACGGCGCCGGCAAGACGACCACCCTCGACATGGTGCTCGGCCTGACCAACC
>JBDTVJ010000191.1:0-5039 GCA_040007275.1 Terracoccus sp. | reverse complement strand
AGAGGGACGTCGACGACCGACGCGACGAGGGTGACGAGCCGGGCGTTGCCGGACGCTTCGAGGATGAGCCGGTGGAACCGGTTGTTCAGCGGCGCGATCTGTTCGACGTCGGGGGTCGGCCCGCTCGCGGCGTGGTCCATCCGGTGCGCGAGCTCGTCGAGCAGCTCGGTGTCGGCGACCCCGCGCACGGCAGCGAGCGCGGTGCCCCACGGCTCGAGAACCGTGCGGAGGCTGAAGATCTCCTCGAGGTCGTGGGCGCTCCAGTTCTGAACCCGAACGCCGCGGTTGCGCTCGTGGCTGACCAGTCCTTCAGCGGCCAGCCGGCGCAGGGCCTCGCGCACCGGGGTGCGGCTGACGCCAAGGGCCGTGCCCAGTTCACCCTCGCGCAGCCATTCGCCTCCGCCGCGTTCCCCGGCGAGGATCTGCGAACGGATGGCGGTGTAGGCGCGTTCGGCGGCCCGTCCCGAGGCGGACGCGTCAGTGGTGGCGACGGGGTCGTCGCGGGTTCGCGTTGTCAGCCCGTTGGGGTCGCTGTCCATGGTGGGCCGAACGTATCAGGCCGAGTCAGGAACAAGGAAGGCATAACTGTATGCAATTTCGATACAACCCTTGACCAAGCTGCGTCCGTCACCTACTTTTTGAGCATCAGCCAGCGTGGGCCGTTGCCCATTTCGGGCCATAATGTATACGAAATGGGGTCAGGCGTGACCGAACCGGGCAGCCTTCCGCTGGATGACCTTCGCGTGATCGAGATCGGCCAGCTGTTGGCCGGTCCGTTCTGCGGGCAGCTGCTCGGCGACTTCGGGGCGGAGGTCATCAAGATCGAGGACCCTGGTCGCGGCGACCCGATGCGCGAATGGGGCCGCGAGAAGCCCTACGGCAAGTCGCTGTGGTGGCCGGTGGTGGCCCGCAACAAGAAGTCGGTCACCGCGAACCTGCGTGACCCCCGGGCCCAAGAGCTCGTGCGGCGCCTCGTTGTCGACGCCGACGTGCTGCTGGAGAACTTCCGCCCCGGAACGCTGGAGCGATGGGGCCTCTCGCCCGACGCGCTGTGGAAGATCAACCCCCGCCTCATCATCACCCGGGTCACCGGGTTCGGCCAGACCGGCCCATACGCCGCCCGCGCCGGATACGGCTCGATCGGTGAGGCGATGGGGGGAATCCGCTATGTGACAGGCGATCCGGACCGCCCCCCGGCTCGTGCCGGCATCTCGCTCGGTGACTCACTGGCCGCGACCTTCGCCTGCCTGGGCACCCTCGTCGCCCTCCACCACCGCACTCGCACCGGTCGTGGGCAGGTGGTCGACTCCGCGATCTACGAGGCCGTGCTTGCGATGATGGAGTCGCTGCTGCCGGAGTACCAGGTCGCCGGCTACCAGCGCGAACGCACTGGAACGACCCTGCCCAACGTCTCGCCGAGCAACGTCTACCCGACCTCCGACGGCGAGATGGTGCTGATCGCCGCCAACCAGGACACCGTCTTCCGCCGGCTCGTCGAGGTCATGGGCGAGCCCGAGCTGGCCGACGACCCCCGCTACGCCACCCACAGCGCCCGCGGCGAGTCGATGGAAGAGCTCGACGGGCGCATCGCCCGCTGGAGCTCCACGATCCCGGCCGACCAGCTGCTCCAGGCACTGCACGGCGGCGGGGTACCGGCCGGGCGGATCTTCCGGGCGCGCGACATGTTCGCCGACCCGCACTTCGCTGCCCGTGAGGCGATCGTGCGGCTCACCCATCCCGAGCTGGGGGAGTTCGCCATGCACAACGTGGTTCCCAAGCTCTCGGAGTCGCCAGGAGCAGTACGGCGCGTCGGGCCTGAGCTCGGCGAGCACAACGAAGAGATCTACCACCACCTGCTGGGCCTGAGCGCCGACGACATCGCGTCGCTGCACTCGGCCGGCGTGATCTAGAGGAGAGCACATGACCTACCGGCTGGGGGTAGACGTGGGCGGTACGTTCACGGACATCCTGTTGATCAACGAGGACACGGGCGAGACCCATCTCGCCAAGACGGCCTCCACCCCCGATGACCAGTCCATCGGGGTACTTCGCGGCATCGAGCGGGCCTGCAGCGCAGCTGGTGTCACGCTCGCTGAGATCAGCGAGGTGCTGCACGGGACGACCGTGGCCACCAACGCGATCCTCGAGGGCAAGGGCGCCCGGGTCGGACTGGTGACCACCAAAGGGTTCCGCCAGGTGCTTCAGATCGCACGGTCGTTCGTACCGGGCGGGCTGGCCGGTTGGATCATCTGGCCCAAGCCCGAGCCCCTGGCCGCGCTCGAAGACACCGTCGAGGTCATCGGCCGGATCGGTAGCGCCGGTGAGGTCGTGACCCCGCTCGATGAGGATGACGTTCGCGCGCAGCTCGCGGTGCTGCGTGAGCAACAGGTGGAGGCGCTCAGCATCAGCCTGATCAACTCGTTCGCCAACCCCGCCCACGAAAGGCGGGTCGCCGAGATTGCCGCCGAGGTGCTGCCCGGCCTGTCGGTCTCGATCTCCTCGTCGGTGCTGCCCGAACTGCGCGAGTACGAGCGCACCCTCACCACGGTGGCCAACGCGGCCGTGCAACCCCGGGTGGCCCGCTACGTCGCCAACCTCGAGTCGCAGCTGCGCGAGGCCGGCATCGCCGGCAGCCTGTCGATCCTGCGCAGCGACGGGGGCCTCGTCTCGGCGCGGTTCGCCGCCGACCACCCCGTCAACCTGCTGCTCTCCGGTCCCGCCGGAGGAGTGGCCGGCGCCACCTGGGTCGCGGAGCAGGCGGGCTTCCCCGACTTCATCACCTTCGACATGGGTGGCACCTCGACCGACGTCGCCCTCGTGCAGAACTTCACGCCGCGAGTCGGTCGAGAGACCAAGGTCGGCGACCTGACCGTGCGGGCCACGTCGGTCGACGTGCGCACCGTCGGAGCGGGCGGTGGGTCGATCGCGCATGTTCCACCGCTCACCGGGGCGCTGCGCGTCGGACCCCAGTCGGCGGGCGCAGCCCCCGGCCCGGCGGCGTACGCGGCCGGAGGCGAGCAGCCCACGGTCACCGATGCCAACGTCGTGCTGGGCTACCTGCCCAGCGAGCTCGCCGGTGGCGAGATCTCGCTCGACCGTGAGGCGGCCACGAAGGCCGTCGCCACCATTGCCGACGCGACCAGCCTCGCCTCGGTCGAGGCAGCGGCCGCGGGCATCATCGACATCGTCAACGAGAACATGTACGGGGCCCTGCGTCTGGTCTCCGTGCAGCAGGGGTACGACCCGCGCGACTTCGCCCTCGTCGCCTTCGGTGGTGCCGGCCCCTTGCACGCCAACGCCCTCGGCAAGCTGATGGGCTCCTGGCCGGTCATCATCCCGCCCTCTCCCGGGGTGCTCTGCGCCTACGGCGACGCGACGACGAACCTTCGCGACGAGTCGGTTCGCACCCTGGTCCGCCGCTTCACGGAGATGACCGACACCAGCCTTCGAGCCATCCTGGACGAGCTCGCCGCCGAGGCCCGCTCGACCCTGGTCGCCCAGGGCGTGCCAGAGGAGCACCATGTGTTGACTTACGCGGCCGACCTGCGTTACCACGGCCAGGGGTTCGAGATCCCCGTCGTCATCGACATCGAGACGTTCGGCGGTGAGGAAGCCGGGTTGACCGCCCTACAGGCGTCGTTCGACCTCGAACACGAGCGGCTCTTCTCGTTCGTGCTCGAGAACGAGCACGAGCTCGTCACGGTTCGCGCCACCGTCAGCGGCCCCCGCCCTGAACTGAGTGCGCCCGTGCGTGCAGAGGGCCCCCTCGACCCCAGCGCGGCCCTGCGCCTGCGCAGCCCGATCTGGGTCGACGGCGCTCACGTCGAGGCCGCTGTCTACGACCGCGACCGACTTGAGGCCGGCAACGTGATCGACGGGCCGGCCATCGTCACGGAGATGGACTCCACGACCCTGGTTCTGCCGGGTCACACAGCCACCGTGCACCGCAGCGGGGCCCTGCTGATCCGCCCCACCACGCCGCACGGCCAGCACGGCCAGCACGGCCAGCCCGGCCAGAACACGCAGAACACCCAGAACACCCTGAGCAGCCAGCATGCTGAGCACACAGAGAACACGGAGAACTGAGCCATGGCCCGACTGATCCAGACCTCCGACGAACCGTTCCGCTCCGTCGAGGTCGACCTCGTCACCCTCGACCTCATCGAGAACGGCCTGCGCAACGCCCGCTACGAGATGGACGAGGTGCTCTTCCGCACGGCGCTCTCTCCTGGCATCCGCGAGCAGCACGACGAGTTCCCGCTCATCGCCAACGCCGAGGGAAAGATGATGGTCGGCCAGTTCGGCCTCTCGATCCCCGACTTCCTCGACAACTTCCACGGCGACATCGAGGAGGGCGACGTGCTCCTCACATCCGACCCCTACTCCTGCGGCGCCGCCATCAGCCACGCCAACGACTGGCTGGTCGTCATGCCGATCTACGTCGAGGGCCGGATCGTCGGCTGGTCGTCGATGTTCGGGCACATGTCCGACGTCGGCGGCAAGACGCCGGCCTCGATGCCCACCGACGCCCGCACGATCTTCGAGGAGGGCGTGATCATCCCGCCCTTCCGGCTCTACAAGAAGGGCGTGCTCGACGACGACGCTCTTCGCATCATCCTCAACCAGGTGCGCAAGCCCGACTGGAACCGGGCCGACCTCAACGGCATCGTGGCCGCCTGCCGCACGGCATCCCGGCGGATCCAGGAGGCCTGTGCCCGGTTCGGCGTCGACACCTACAACTCGGCCCTCGACGCCTTGCTCGAACGCAACTACCGCGCCATGAAGACCCTGCTGGCCCTGGTCTTCAAGGAGGGCGAGACGATCTCGTTCACCGACTACATCGACGACGACGGTCTCGGCTACGGGCCCTACGAGCTCAAGCTCAGCCTGACCCGGCACGGTGACAAGGTCGTGCTCGACTTCACCGGCTCGAGCCCGCAGGCGCAAGGCCCGATCAACTACTACATCAACGAGAACCTCGTGCGGATGTTCTTCGGCATCTACATGATCACGGTGGCCGACCCGCAGATCCTCTGGAA
>JBDTVJ010000190.1:0-5060 GCA_040007275.1 Terracoccus sp. | reverse complement strand
GCCGGCCGGTTACTTGCACAGCTACGATTCGCTGCTTCCGATGGCTTTCTGCTCCCTTAGAAGCCGGGATGCACCGACGCGAGCTGTATGCCCTGCTCGACGGGCACAAAGATGCCCAAAACTCCCTGCTGCGCTACGGCCGGGAGTCGTCTCTGTCGAACGCTGGCACGGCGGTCGACAGCAGAACCTAAAATCCGCCACCCTGCGACGGTCGACCCCGGTGTCCGACGTTGGCTTCAACCGACCTTTACGCAGGTTCCAGAACCGGCATTTCACCTGGCGGGGCACGGGTTCGGCAGCGACTTCTGTGGCCCGAGATTCTCCGTCATGTTATATATCTAAGCTTACCCATCCATCCCCAACATCGCGGATCGACAGGCTTCCGCCCGGACATGCCTCCCCGCCTCTTCGAGAGGCTCGGCATGTCCACGCGCATAATTCTTATCGACAAGAACACTCCTGAGCACTGGGACTACGCCAAGCGCAACGGGTTCTGGGACCTTCAAAAGGACTGGCAAGGACTCGGATCAGGAGACACGGTGTACTTCTGGGTCACTGGTTCTGCTAGCCGTGTCGTCGGACAGGCGCGCGCCACAACTGGCAAGAGGCGACTGTCCGCAGACGCTCCGCACGCGTGGTCTCCGGGAGATTCGCGCAAGGGCCAATACCGATACCGGATCGACCTCACAGACTTCCAAGACCTCGATATTCGCATTGGCTGGGCGGAAATGATTGATAACGCTCATGCTCCCGGCCGCCTGAACCCGGTAACGCTTATTCCGCAGGCCGGCGTGAGCTGGCTGGAGCAGCGGCTCGGCCTGATGATCAGAAACATAGACGTGTATCAGGAGGCGCTTGACGGCCTCTCGGACGATCCTGAAGCGCGCATGGACGTCTCTGGCCTAGACGAAGACAAAAGAGAGTTCGTCCCTCGCGTTGTAGTAATCCGACGTGGTCGAAAGGCCTTCCGCGATTCGCTACTGCAGGCATACGGTCGACGCTGCGTCGTCACGGAAACGTCCCTCGAGCCCATCCTTGAGGCCGCCCACATTTCCAGCTTCAAGGGCTACCACACTGATCGCCCAGACAACGGGTTGCTGCTCCGTGCCGACATCCACACACTCTTTGATCTGCATCTTTTAACCATCAAAGCAAATGACTACACCGTACGCATAACTCCGAGGCTCTGGTCAGATACCACCTATCAGTCGCTGGACGGCCGAAATGTCGAGTTTAAACCTAACCAGATAATGCCTAACCGCGACTTGTTAGCCCAGCACAACGCGCTATGCCCTTGGATGTAGATAGTCATCCCCCTATCACCGGCGACAGCAAACCTCACGTTATTCACCAGTGGCTCAAGACAAATCCGGGCGGTCCGGCTTCGGGATGCGCACCGACCCGCGCTGATAATTTGCGCTGAGGCCCGGACAGTCCGGGGGTCAAAACCTTCCAATGACGGAGGTTTCTACGCCAACCAAGTATAAAAACTCGACTCTGCTTGACTGCTTTGCGCTGACCCGTTCTGCCGCCTTGAGGAGCTCTGACTGGGATCCGCGGGCGATGTCTCGAGCCCCGGCGCGGCTCCGGCCTGCCGCGTAGCGGGGCCGGACCAGAGGACAGTGTTGTGATCGAACTGCGCCACGTCGGGGATGCCCTGAAGCAGCGCACCGGAGACGAGCTGGCCTAGAACCCGGCCTTTCGCCTCGTACGGGTTAGTGCGACGATCGACCTACGTCTAGATAGCCGCGTAGGTCCGCCTCGGCTACCGAAGCCTGAAAGATCAAATCGAGAGATTGCCGCTCTAGACTGCTGGAGCTCGAGCCTTAAAGCCCCGAGTTGCGCTAAAACGATTAAGGATAGCGACTCACTGCCGCTGAAGGCTTCGCAGAAAATCACGAGTCTCAGGATCTGTAGAGTAGATGCTAACGCTCTGCATTCCGCGAGTGAGGAGCACCTTGTAGACGTTGCGCACCAGGCGCTCAAACTGGGCGTCGCTGACTTTGGTCCTACTGCGAAAGTCGGGGTCGCGGTTGGCTGCGCGCACCGTTCGCCAACTCCCCTCCCGCCAGACCAGGTCGGGCCCGAGAATCACGCCCGCGTGGTCGTATTCGAAGCCTTGGGCCGTGTAGACACAGCCGACCTGGCCGAACCCAGCTGGATCGCTAGCCCACAGGGCGGCCGGCGGTGCGCCACCGACAGAGCGATCTCCACGCAGATTCCACGGACGTGACCAACCGTCAATCTGGACGTCCTGGACCAGTGAGCCATCTGGCCGAGGGTCGCTCCACTGCCAGCAGTACCCAGCCGCGATCCTCGCCGAGTAGCCGTCTCGTTGGTGCTTGGACATGACGTGTTCGAGTTCTTCGGGTGTATCTGCCACGAACACGTCGAATCCGTCATCCCCGGCCCACGTCACAGGTCCACCGGGTGCGAGGCCGAGCAGCCGTAACACCCACTGCACATACATCTCTGAACCACCGCACCGGAACTGGTCGTTGAGGCTGATGTGCTGAACCCCAATACCTAGCGCCGACGCGTGCGCCTCGATGTCTTCGACAGTGCCCATCTCACCGGGCCGGACCACCTGGTATTCGTCCAGGAGAAACACCGGCACCCGGGCGGCGTTCAACAACTCATGGATCTGGGGGCGGCCCACGTTCCGCAACTCTTTGCGGGTGTACCGGCTGACGGATGTCTCTCGAATTCGGTGAGCCTCGTCCAGGATTAGGCAGTCCAGATCGTTGGGTTCTGCCGACATGAACGAGTTGAAGTACGTGAACAGCTTCGCTACGGCAGGCGCCCGCCGGCCGGCCACTTTGCGCAAGGTCTGGGTAAATGAACGTGATCCAGTGGCATGCATCACCGCTCGTCCCTGACGCGAGAGCTCACCCATCAGGGACAGCGCGATCACGGACTTGCCGCTGCCAGGGCCCCCGCTCACCACGATCGCGGTCTTTGCGTTGGCTCGGCGAGCCCGGCTCACCGCGTGCAACACGTGTTCGTAGGCGTCTCTCTGCTCATCCAGCAGCACAAACTGCTCGCGGCTCTGCACCTCCTCCGCTGCCACCGCCAACAGTTGCTTGCTCGGTGCGATCCGGCTTCGCAGCAGGGCATCCGCGGCTTCCGCTCCCTCTCGCCCAGGGGCCAGATGCGCCCGCAAGTAGTCCACGAACGCCCCACGACGCTGGCTGGTGAAAATGGCGCCGTGCGTGGGTCGCCGCAGGTCAAGGAGATCCGCGACCCCGAGATCCGTTGCGTTGTGCAGGTAGGCAACGCCCGCCAGCGAGTGCGACTGCTCGGCCAGCAGGACGGTGAAGGACGAGAGGTACTCGCAGTAGTCGGCGACCTGCAGGGCGGGGTGCGTCACAGCACGGTGCCCGTACTGCTCGACCTCCACCAAGGTCTCACTGTCCTCGAATCGCTGGGCAGAGCTCCATTGCTTCAGCTCCACCACGACGTAGGAGGGATCACCCGTTTTTGGGTGGATGCCGGCCAGGACGACGTCAGCACGCTTGCTGGTCAACGGGAGCTGGTACTCAACGAGCATCTCTACGCCGTCGAGCCCCGCAGACAGGAGGTCCGCCCGCAGCGCTGGGAGGCTACGTTGCCAAGAGCGCGACTCGCTAGCCGACGGACGGTGACCCGTCTGAATGCTCATCTGTTCAGCAATGCGGTCGGCCAAGTGTGCCTCCAAGGCTGAAAAGCCTCGAACGGAGGTCCGGAGTAGATGCACGAACAAGTCCCCTGGCAGCACGAAAAAACTCGTGCGGTGTGGGGGCGTGTCCGTGAGGAAGTCCGTCGGGCCGCAATGACACATGAAGCCTAGCCAGTCGATGCCTGGAATCGACGTGACCCGGCCGAGTGCCAGGCGCCGGTTGCTGGCTCACAGTTGAGGGCGATGCGACTAGTTGGCGCAACGATCGTGGGTTTGAGCTCGAATGGAGACGGACGGCCCCTCAATGGGGCCTCGTGGGAAGACGTCCTTCGGACGACCTGCCCTCGGAGCTCATCGGCACCCCGTTCAGACATCGACGGAAGCCGCGCCACGGCAGCCGCGTAGGTCCTGACTCCCACCGAACGACCGGATGTCCTTGAGAGGCATCCTGCACCACCAACTCGGGGTGCGATCAGGACTGGTGGGGCGACCTCGTGGGCTCTACAGAGATCAAGGTGACGCCCAGGTCGCGCACCTTGCCGAGCAGTCCGTGGAGGTGCGCTTGATCGGCGACGGGGCCGGTGAGACTGGTGGTGCCGTCGCTCTCGCGGGCCAGCACCAGCCCGTCGAACCAGGTCGACCAACGGTCGTCGAGGTGCCCGTCGATCCGCAGCTGGTAGTGGGCGGGAACCTGGCCCGGCAGCCGGCGGGGGCTCACGCCGCCACCGCCGTGCTCGTCCTCGCCTTCCCGAGTCGGCGCCTCGACGGACGCCGCCGGATGACGTACTCGGCGACGGCGAGGTTGATGACCCACCCTGCGCCCAGGCTGAGGTCGGTGGTGAGCGTGCTGGCGCCGAAGACCCGGGCGCCGACGCCCAGGGTGAGCACCTGGGTGCCGGCGCCGAGGGCGAGCGCGTAGGCCCGGGTCATCCAGGCCCGGTGCCGGGCGACGTCACCCCGGCGGATCGCAGTGAAGCCGAGCACGATGCTGGCGGCCATGCCCGACCCGAACGCGAGCCGGAACGCGTAGGCCAGCTCGCCGGTGCCGGGCTGGCGGGGGTAGAACTGCGTCATCCACAGCGCCGAGAGCGCCACGGCCAGACCCAGCACCACGAGCACTCGCCCCGACGCCCGGTGCCAGCCGGGCCGGCGTTGCCGGAACCGGGAGGAGAACTGGAACGCGCCGAGCACCGCGTACGTGACGGCGCTGACGATGTGCACGACCACGGGCGCAGGGGAAGCGGCCATGCGGGGGTTCGTGGGCAGCAGGTGCGGGCCGCCGGCCAGCTCGACCAGCCGCAGCGACCCGGCGATGGCGGGGACCAGCACGAGGGCCACAAGCGCGACGGGCACCCACCCGGTCGAGCGTGTCGACCGGGTGGGGCGCGCTGGTGCGTGGGTG
>JBDTVJ010000189.1:0-5125 GCA_040007275.1 Terracoccus sp. | reverse complement strand
GCCCTGCTCTCCGTGCTGGGTCACCTCACCCGTGACGACGACCTGCGAGTGCTGGCGCGAAGGGCGCTGATGAGCCGGCGCCAGCCCATGCCGCCGTGGCTGCGCGACCTCGACGAGACCGAGGTCACCGACGCGGCGGTGATGACCGAGATCGCAGGAGACGGCTTCGACATCGTGCTCGGGATCCGTTGGCCCGGTGGAGGTCTCGCGTCCTTTCTCGTCTACGTCGACAGCCTGCACGGCGTCGTGGTCAAGGACGCGTTCCCGACCGCCGAGCCCTTTCGCGATGTCGTCGAACGACTTCGGGAGCTCTCGGAGGGCATTGACCTCGTGCAGCTCGAACCCCTGGGTCTCAGCGAGGCGCGAGCCATCGTCGAGGGCGCGACCGACCGAGGCCAAGCGTCGGCCGACCCGTTCGAGAGCGACACGTGGCCCAGTGCCCGACCGATGCTGCGCTGGCTGCTCGACCGGATGCCGCTCACCCATCCGGATGACGACGGGGGCGGCTTCGCCCAGCACCTGCTGACCCAGGCGAACGGCCACAGCCGGGCGGCATCCGTTGTCGAGGGTTTCGTCGCCTCGGCTCACGCCGCCCGCATCCACTTCGACGAGGAGTCGGCAGGCGACTCCCACTGCCTCGCCCTGATCGCCGGCTTCGCGGTGAGCACGGGCGAGCGGGAGCCGGCCGGTTGGACCCCGGCCCGGTTG
The DNA here is from genome assembly GCA_040007275.1 of Terracoccus sp. GTDB lineage: Bacteria > Actinomycetota > Actinomycetes > Actinomycetales > Dermatophilaceae > DSM-29435. Next base: position 4,417 of record JBDTVJ010000189.1, on the reverse strand, counting down.
AGGGTGCTGTTCGGCCAGTGGCTACCGTCGCGGTTCCTCTTCGATGCCGCCGTGGCTCGTCGGCTGCCGCAGGTGCTGCGGGCCTTCGTGGAGTGGTCGATGAGCGGCGACGACCTCGGTCCGGCGCTACGGCGAGCGACGCTGGCCGCTGTCGACCGCGAGGGTGCCGACTTCGTGAGACATGCCACCTCACCAGAGGCGACCGACCTCATCGCGGCCCTGCGCGCCTACGAGCGGACCACCGATCTGTCGGGCGTCGGTGACATCGAGATCGTCAGTAACGAACCCGACCACCCTCACGAACCCGACGACCTCGACCACACGGACCACACGGACCACACGGACCACACCGAGTTCGTACTCAACGCGTGCAGCGAGCGCGTCGGGGGCCGAACCGCCCTGCTGGATCTGGATGACGACCCGTTGCCCGACGAGAACTTTCGCTGGGCCGACCTCCCCGACGACATCCGGCCCCGGGTGGCCGAGGTGCTGACCCTGACCGACGACGTCACCACCGGCCACTTCAACGAGGAGCTGCGAACCGTCTGTCGTCGGGTGCTCGCCATCACGGCTGCCGCAGACCCCGAGATCTTTCGACGCAAGGGCCGAGCCGATACCGCGGCGGCGGCCCTGTGCTGGATCGCGGCCAAGGCCAACAACCTGCTCTCGACCCCTGGTGGCATGGCGTCGGGCGAGCTGGCCCAGCGGTTCGGCCTCAAGGGCAGCCCGTCGCAACGGGCCCAGGTGTTCCTGGCGGCGCTCGACGTGCCCCGGTTCGCCGCCACCTCCTCGCTGGGCCGGCCCGATCTGCTGACCAGCCGCACGCGCGCCTCCCTCATCCGGCGCCGCGACCTGGCCCTTCACGACGCGGCCTGGGCGGCGAGGGCCCGCCGCTCGTGAAAGGCTGGCGGCATGCGGTCGTACTGTGCGGTTTATGTGGATGTCGGCTACCTGCTGGCCTCTGCCGCCACGCGGGTGACAGGCACCTCCCTGCGCGGTGGGGTCACGATCGTCTACCGAGAGCTCATCGAGGCCCTGATCGCCCAGGCCGAGACCGAGAGCGGCCTGCCGCTGCTACGGGTCAACTGGTACGACGCCGGCTCGAGCCCGGGGGGCGCACCCGACGGCTACCAGGAGCAGATCGGGATGCTGCCTCGGGTCAAGCTACGGCTGGGCCGGATGTCCCCCGGTGGGGAGCAGAAGGGGGTCGACCTGCGCATCGGTCTCGACCTGGCCACCCACGGGCGTAACCGGGTGGCCGACGTCATGTACCTCGTCTCCGGCGACGACGACCTCACCGAGGCCGTCGAGGAGGCCCAGGGCCACGGGGTGCAGGTCGTGCTGCTCGCAGCCCCCAACGCCCAAGGGCGGTCACACGCAGTCTCGCGCCATCTGCAGCGCGAAGCCGACGGGATCGTGGTCATCGACCCGCTGACGATCGACCGCAACGTCCGGGCCCGCAAGGCCCCGGTCGAGGCCGTCGAGGCGGTGACCGCTCCCAACGGGACCGCGCCCGCCAACGGGTCATCGCCCGCCCCGGCCAAGGACGCCGTCACGGCAGCGGCACCGAGGCCCACCCCGGCCGACTTCGCCGGCCGCAAAGCCACGCTTCCCGCGCTGCCGAAGCACGTCGACCACCGGCTCACCCGCCCGGCCGAGCTCGTGTACTCGAGCACCACCGGCTTGGGTTCATTCGACCATCAGGGCCCCTCTCCTGACGACAGCCTCATCGACGAGGTCGTGCGTCGCGTCGTCGACACCTGGAAGAGGACGATCACCGAGGCGCAGCGCCGCACCGTGGTCTCCGAGCGACCGAACATCCCCCGCGAGCTCGACAAGGCGCTGCTCGTCGACCTGTCTGACCGGCTCGGGGTCTATGACATCGACGAACGCTCGAGGTTCGTCCTGCGCGAACGTTTCTGGCAGCTGCTCGACTGAGTCGATGCCTCAGCGGCTCGGCGGGCCGTAGAGTTCGGGGCAGTCACAGGCTCGCCACGATGCACGTCACCACCTGAGATCGAGGGATCCCATGCAGAGCAGCGACTTCACGCTGACGACGACAGACGGCACCGAGGTCTTCGTCCACCGCTGGCTGCCCGCCGGCGAGGTCAAGGCGGTCGTACAGATCGCCCACGGGCTCGCTGAGCACAGTGGTCGCTACGCCCGGTTCGCACAGCGCCTGACCGACCACGGGTACGCCGTCTACGCCAACGACCATCGAGGGCACGGCAAGACCTCCGGCGGCCGAGGCCTCTTCGCCGAACGCGAGGGCTGGTCACGGGTGGTCGATGACATGGCTGCGGTGACCCGGCGGGTCAAAGAGGAGCAGCCGGGGTTGCCCGTCTTCCTGCTCGGCCACAGCATGGGCTCGTTTCTCTCGCGGGCGTACGCCGCTGAGCACGGCTCCGGGATCGCCGGCCTCGTGCTGACCGGAACGGCCGGTAGCGCCGGGGCGCTCGGCCGCGTCGGCGTTGCGGTGGCAAGCGCGCAGGCCCGGCTACGGGGTCACGCGCGACCCAGCGGTCTGATGAACACGCTCAGCTTCGGTCAGTACAACAATGCCTTCAAGCCGGCACGGACCGACTTCGACTGGCTCTCGCGTGACCCTGACGAGGTCGACAAGTACGTCAACGACCCCGACTGCGGCTTCGTCTTCAGCGCCGGTGGCTACCGTGACCTGCTCAGCGGCTTGGCCTCGGTCAACACCGACCGCGGGGTTGCAGGGGTGCCCAAGCACCTGCCCGTTCACCTCGCTTCGGGCGACCAGGACCCGGTCGGCGGCAACGGCAAGGGCGTCACCGCCGTCACCGAGCACCTCCGACGGGCCGGGCTGCACGACGTGACGCTGACCCTGTGGCCGGGCGGGCGCCACGAGATCCTCAACGAGACCAACCGCGACGAGGTGGAGCGAGAGATCGTCGACTGGCTCGACGCGCACCTGCCGAACCCGTAAGGCAGGTCGGCCACGGCATCCGGGATCTCGGCGTGGTCTAGGCCGGGGCGGTCGGGATCTTCCACGACGCCGACCCTCGCACGTCGAGCCAGACCGCCTGGCGAGTCGTCACGAAGCGCACGAGCACCGCGGAGCAACCGGAGCAGCGCAGCACCGAACCGGGGCCGCCGACGTAGGCGGCCTGCTCGGCCAGGGGCTTGACCGCACCACAGCCGTTGCACGTGACGAGAGCCGAGGTGACATCGACGGCGAAGAGCTCGGCCATCGGGCCGGCCAGGGCGTTGCCGTCGAGGGCGAGGTCATCTGAGAAGTGCATTCATCCTCCTGAGGAGCCGAACCGTTCCGTCCGGATGGACGCTGGCTGGTGTCCGCGCTCGACGAGCAGCCGGGCGACGTTCTCGACGAACCCGTTCGGGCCGCACACGTAGACGCGGGTGGGCGGGTCGCCCGGCGCTGCCCCGGGTAGGTCGTCTCGTGAGAGCCGACCGGGCAAGCGGGTCTCGCCGGGGAGCCCCGACCGGGTGTAGAGGAGGTCGACGCCGATGTCACGCTCGCCCTGGCTGATCGCGTGAAGCTCGTTGGCGTAGAAGACGTGATCGGGCGTGCGGGCGGAGTAGACGAGGTGGAACGGCGCCGCTGAGCCGGTGAGCAGGCGCTGCCGAAGCATCGCCATCAGGGGGGCGATGCCGGAGCCGCCTCCGACGAGCAGCACCGGTTCGGCCAGCTGGTCGGTCCATCGGAACCAGCCGCCGATAGGCCCCCGCAGCTCGAGCTGGTCCCCGAGCTCCATCGTGTCGACCAGGTAGGGCGACACGATGCCACCGGAGACCGCCTGGACCGTGAGCTCCAACCGACCGGGCACGGATGCCGATGCGATGGAGTAGCTGCGTTGAGCGGTGAACCCGTCTTCACCGGTCAGCTTGACGTCGACGTGCTGGCCGGCGTCGTGGCCGACCCACTCCGGCACGTCGAGGACCAGCGTTCGGGCTCTTCTCGTCTCGAGCCGACTGTCGGCCAGGCGTGCGCGCTGCCAGCGGATCCGTGGCGTCATCAGTCGCCTGCGTACCGCTGCTCCAGCCACGGGTCGCCGTACTCGTGGTAGCCGAGGGTCTCCCAGAAGCCGGGTTCGTCATCGAGACGCAGCTCGATGCCGTTGACCCACTTGGCCGACTTCCAGAGGTAGAGGTGGGGCACCAGCAGCCGGGCCGGTCCGCCGTGAACCGGCGCGAGGTCATCGCCCTCGAACTCGAAGGCGATCCAGGCTTTGCCACCCAGGAGGTCCTCCACGGGGAGGTTGGTCGTGTAGCCCCCGTACGAGTGCACCAGGGCGAACTCGGCCTCCGAGTCAAGGTCGTCGAGCAACGCGCTCACCGGCACGCCGCGCCAGGTCGTACCGAGCTTGGTCCACGTGGTGACGCAGTGGAGGTCGACCGTGAACTCCTCGATCGGCCTGGCCATCAGCTG
>JBDTVJ010000188.1:0-5126 GCA_040007275.1 Terracoccus sp. | reverse complement strand
GACACCAAGGCTGCTCGAGGCGACGGTTCCTCGCGACACGATCTGCCGCGCCATCGACCTCGCCGCCAAGGTCTATCGCTTTCCGCCCGAGTTCGACCGGTCGAGCTTCGACCGCGCCTTCTCGGCCCGGGGCGAGATTACCCACCGCATCAACGTGAGCCGGCACATCGCCGCGAAGCGAGCCTCCATGCGCGCCCACGCTTCCCAGGCCAGCGCCGACGGTGGCGCCGACCGCACCCTTGCTGCCTTCCTGCGTATCCCCAGGCCCCTCTACGACCTCGTGTTCGGCCGGGAGTGGTTCATTGACCCGGCGGCCGGCCCCGACGACCCGATCCGCCACGACGTCTTCCACGGGCTCCCGTGACCCGTGGCCACCCGGCCGGGGTGGGGTCGGCTCTAGGCGGGTGGCTGCACGAAGACGAGTGCCATCGGCGTCTGTTCTGACCCCTGACCGAGCGGGTTGTCGGCGAACATCGCCTCGTAGCGCTCCTTGGAGTCGGGGGCGTCCTGACCGAGGGCGTTGCGTCCGATGTCGTTGGCGTCCATGACGACCGTGCCGGCGTAGGTTGAGCGGTACGGCTCAGGCACGAGGGCCCGGATGCCGTCCGAGAGCGCGGCGGCGACGGCGTCGGGATCCTTCGGGGCGAGCTTGGCCGACACGTTGGCCGGGTAGACCGAGTACTCGGTGGGCCCGTCGATGGCCCGGATGTCGCCACCGACGAGCTCGTAGAAGGCACCTCGGCGACCGAACGCCCGGGCCACTCCCCCGCCGACGGCGGCGTAGAGCACTCTCGGCAGGCCGGCCTCCTGGATGGCCAGCTGCATGGTGAAGGGCGATCCCAAGCCGATACCAGCGGGGGTGCGGGTGACGTGCTTGCTGAGCAACCGAGCCGATCGCCCGACCTCGATGTCCCAGATGAAGTACGAGCGTCCCTGCGTGATGGCGACGATCTTCTCCGAGATGAACAGGTGCCACGGGCCGCTCGTCGCCGCAGCGTGCTCAGAGCCGGCCGTCAAGAGGCCGTCGAAGAAGTGGGCGACCTGCGCCAGCGTCCTGGCCTGCAGGTCGTCGTCGCGCGAGAACAGCTCGGTGCGCAACGGGTAGCGCCGAACGACGGTTCCGTCGCCCAGGGTGAGGTCGAGCCGTTTGCGGGCGTTGGCCTCGTAGTCGCTCTTCTGCCGTTCGAGCGCCGGTGCGGCTTGCGCCGGCTCGTCGAAGAACTCCTGCAGCCACAGCTCGAGGTTGAGCAGGCGCCAGATGGTCAGGGAGTCGACCGGGCTGCCGTCCTTGATCCATCCCTCGAACGTGTGCAGCACCTCGCTCTGGTCGAAGTAGGGCCGGTTCGCGAACGGCTCGGAGAGGAAGACCCCGTAGATGTGGTTCTTCAGGCGCAGCATCCACTCCGCGTGCGCCGTCGTGAGACTGACCTTCTCGCGGCGGAAGACGACCGAGGTGGGCAGCACGTCGCGCACGGCGTCGCGGAGCACCCGCTTGCTCACGCCGTCCTTGAGCAGGGCCTCGCTGTCGAGGCCGAAGTCGAAGCGAACGAGCTCCTTGTCGAGCAGCGGCATCCGTGTGGTGACTGCGAAGCGGTGTGCGTTGCGGTCGTCGTAACGCAGCCTCGCCGGCAGCGACCCGACGAAGATGTCGTCGAGCAGTCGCTCGCGCAGATCGTCCTGGGGGGCCGAGAACATCTCGTGGCGATGCCGAGCGACGAACTGCCTGTTGAGCAGCAGCGTGATGGAAACTTCTTTGCGGCCGCGAAGGCGGTCGCCCAGACGGGGCAGCCCTCCCCGGGTGAGCACGCCGGCCGACCGGGCCAGCTGCGTCACGGCAGCGAGGGAGCTCGTCTGTCGCAGCTCGCGCAGGTTCACCAGATGGTGGGCCCCGTAACCGGCCAGGGTCTCGTCGCCGCCCAGCCCTTCCAGCATCGCGGTGGCCCCGGCTTCGGCGGCCTCACGCAGCACGCGGTACTGCGTGTAGGGCCCCGAAGACTCGAGCGGCTCCTCCTGGGTGCGGATGAAGTCGGTGAGGTCGTTCTTGAACTCCGTGGGGGTCGGCGACACCGAGTGCGCGGCCACGGCGAAGCCCAGCGAGGAGGTCACGGCATCGATGCATGCCGCCTCGTCGTTGGGCGACTCAGGGAAGAGGGCCGAGAACGTGTTCAGCTGTGCCCCAACGGCCTTGGTCACCGCGTTGCCCGTCGTCGCCAAGGTGTCGACCACGGCGGTGATGGCCGCCGAGTCGATCCCTCCCGACAGGGCGATAGCCACCGGACCGGGCGCGCGCAGACGCAGTCGCACCGCCTCGGTGAGACGCGAGCGGAACTCACGCACGACCGATGGGTCGTACTCCCGTGGTTGCGACGTGGCGTGGCTCAGCTCTGATCGCAGGGCCGTGAACGGGCGCCGGTGCACCCCGGCATCCGTGATGGTGACCGCCTCGCCGGCACCGACCCTTTCGATGCCGCCGAAGAAGGTCTCGCGGCCGTCATCGTTCACCCCGAAGCGCAGGTAGCGGTAGATGGTGCGGTCGTTGGGCCTGCGTTCGTGGTGCCCGCTGCGCAGGATCGGCGCGATCGACGAGGCGAACAGCCACCCCCGGCCCGACGGGGCGAGATAGAGCGACCGGATGCCGAAGTGGTCACGGGCCAGCGTGATCGAGGACGTCTCGCTGTCATGGACGGCGAGGGCGAACGGCCCGTTCAGACGGTCGAACCCTTCTGCCCCCCACTCGGTGAAGGCAGCCAGCACCACCTCCCAGTCGGCGCCTGTCGTGAACGTGTGCCCCAGCAGCGCGAGCTGGCTGCGCAGGACGACCCGGTTGTAGACCTCGCCGTCGAAGACGATCTCGAACCGCTCTGCGACCCGCCCCGCGCTCACGCCGGTCAGCCCGGAGCCGCCATGATCGAACGCCGTCTCGTCAACGGCCGGATGGGACGGGCAGCGCCCGAGCCGTTCGGCCAGCCCGTCGTCGGCCTCGATTCCGTGAAAGCCGGCGATCCCACACATGCGGTTCACCCTACTGGCGCCATGCCATCCCGCCGACATCTGTGACCGGCCTGCGCGGTGTCTCCATCGGAGGCCGGCCCAGAGGGCAGGCGGGCCTGTCAGGGGTCAGACCACGGGGTGGGGGTAGTTGTCGCTGCGGTGCTGGAAGGAGAGGATCGCGGGGTTCTGGATGATCCCGTCACGGATCTCGATGGCGTGCTGGATCGTGGGATCGGTCTCCCACGCGTCGGGCCCGCCCATCACCGTCTCGAGGAAGGGGAGCAACGCCTCGCTGTTCTCCCACGTGGCGGAGTTCCAGAAGTAGGACGGGCTGTGGTCGACCGCGTAGTAGAGCACGTTGTCGCCCACCTCGAAGGTGGGATGCGCGAAGCTCGTCGGCCTGGCCCACTCGAAGCCCATCCCCTCGTCACACGAGACGTCGATGATGATGGTGCCCGGGTTCACCTGCGCGAGGTCGTCGTTCATGATGAACATCAACGGGTGTTCGGGGTCTTGCAGCACGCAGTTGACGATGATGTCGTGGTCTGCGAGGAACTCGGCCAGCGGCACCTCACCCTCCTCGGTGGCGACATGGCTCACGCTCGTTCGGGTGTCGGCGGCCCCGAAGTTGACGATCGTCGCCGAGTGGATCGGCGCGGCCACGGCCGCCACGTCACGGTGCGTGAGCACGTCGACGTCGTGGACGCCGATCCCGCTGAGGGCCGTGACGGCGCCCCGGGCCGTCGCACCGAAGCCGATCACGGCGGCCCGCAGCCGCCGGCCGTAGTCGCCGGTGGAGCCGGCCAGGGCCGTGGCGTGCAGCACCGAGGAGTAGCCGGCCAGCTCGTTGTTCTTGTGGAAGACGTGCAGCTGGAAGGAGTCCTCCGAGCTCCAGTGGTTCATGGCCTCGAAGGCGATGAGCGTCAGCTTCTTGTCGATGGCCGCCTGCGTCATCGCCGTGTCCTGTACACAGTGCGGCCAGCCCCACAGCACCTGGCCGTCGCGCAGCTGCAACACCTCGCTCAGCACGGGCTTGGGCTGCACGATGACGTCGCACTGCGCGAGGAGCTCGGCGCGACCCAGCACACCGGCCACCACCTCGCGCAGCTGCTCGTCAGTCAGACCGAAATCGGCGGCATACCCGGTCTCGAGGTAGAGCAACGCGCGCGCCTCGTCCGGGATGCGCCTCAGGTGGTCAGGATGCAGCGCGATGCGCCGTTCGTCGGGCTTGGACGACGTGGCCATGACGCCCACCTTCAACAGGTTCGTGCTCATCATCACTCCCATTCGATGGTGCCTGGCGGTTTGCTCGTCACGTCGAGCACGACGCGGTTGACCTCTTCGACCTCGTTGGTGATGCGGGTCGAGATGGCGGCCAGCACCTCGTAGGGCACCCGGGCCCAGTCGGCGGTCATCGCGTCCTCCGACGCGACCGGGCGCAGCACCACCGGATGGCCGTAGGTGCGACCGTCACCCTGCACCCCTACAGAGCGCACATCGGCCAGCAGCACGACAGGGCACTGCCAGATGTCACGGTCGAGCCCGGCCTTGGTCAGCTCGTCACGGGCGATCGCATCTGCGCGCCGCAGCAGGTCGAGACGCTCGGCCGTGACCGCACCGATGATGCGGATGCCGAGACCGGGGCCGGGGAAGGGCTGGCGCCAGACGATGACCTCGGGCACGCCGAGCTCGAGCCCGACCTGGCGCACCTCGTCCTTGAACAGGGTGCGAAGCGGTTCGATGAGCTGGAACTGCAGGTCGTCGGGCAGCCCACCGACGTTGTGGTGGCTCTTGATGTTGGCTGCGCCCTCGCCGCCGCCCGACTCGACGACGTCGGGATAGAGCGTGCCCTGCACCAGCCACTTGACCGGATGCCGCTCATCACCACGGTCGGCAACGACGTCTCGCGCCGCCTGCTCGAACACCCGGATGAACTGGGCCCCGATGATCTTGCGCTTCTGCTCGGGGTCGATCACCCCGGCCAGCGCGGTGAGGAACCGTTCGCGGGCGTCGACCACGACGAGGTCGACCCCGGTGGCGGCGACGAAGTCGTTCTCGACCTGCTCGGCCTCGCCTTCGCGCAGCAGCCCGTGGTCGACGAACACGCAGGTCAGCTGGTCGCCGACGGCCCGCTG
>JBDTVJ010000187.1:0-5141 GCA_040007275.1 Terracoccus sp. | reverse complement strand
CGCACCATCGACGGCCCGCCGATGTCGATCTGCTCGACGCACTCGTCGGGGCTCGCCCCCGAGGCCACGGTCTCACGGAACGGGTAGAGGTTGACGACGACGAGGTCGAACGGCTCGATCCCCAGGTCGTCGAGCTGCCGGAGGTGGTCCGGGTTGCGGGTGTCGGCGAGGATGCCGGCGTGCACCTTCGGGTGCAGCGTCTTGACCCGCCCGTCGAGACACTCCGGAAATCCGGTCAGCTCCTCGACCTGGGTGACCGCAATCCCTGCCGCCGCAATGGTCTTCGCCGTCGAGCCGGTCGAGACGATGGTCACGCCGGCGGCACCGAGCGCGCCGGCGAGGTCAGCCAGGCCGGTCTTGTCGTAGACCGAGACCAGCGCCCGCCTGATCGGGCGGCGAGCTTCGTCAACCGTGATGTGGTCGACCGCGGTCGGTTCGGCCGGGATGCTTGAGGCGGCAGCCATGTTCACTCCTGTGACGGTGTCTGGGGACGAGCCTGCGACCGGGGCACCCAGGCGTTCGATGCTCCGACGTCACTCCCTGGTGGTTGACCCACCTGCGCCAGTCGTGTGCGGCCAGACTAGCGGTCAGGGGTGGCCGAGCCGAACTCGCCGGCCCTTGACGGTGAAGCCGTTTCGGGCCAGCCGGCCGACATTGTCGACAAGCATCTGCCGCTCGTGCACCTTGATGCGCTCGTGCAGGGTGTGCTCCGTGTCGTCATCGGCCACGACCACGGTGCGTTGCTCGATGATGGGCCCCGTGTCGACCCCGCCGTCGACGAGGTGGCAGGTCGAGCCGGTCACCGTGACCCCGTAGGCCAGGGCGTCACGCACCCCATGGGCCCCGGGAAAGCTGGGCAGCAGGGCCGGATGGGTGTTGATGACGGGCCGCTCGCCGAGCGACCGAGGGCCCAGCAGCTTCATGAACCCCGCCGTCACGACCAGGTGCGGGCGGGCCGCCTCGAGGTGGGTAGCGAGAGCAGCATCCCACTCGTCTCGGGTCGCGTAGTCACCCAGCCGGCACACGAACGTCGGGATGCCGGCTCGCTCGGCGCGTTCGATGCCGGCGCACGTCCGGTCGGCGCCCACGGACGCGATGCGCACGCCGTAGGACGGTTCGGCGCAGGCGTCGATAAGGGCCTGGAGCAGGGTTCCCGAACCCGAGACCAACACCACGATGTCGACGCGTTCGCGGCCGTCTTTCGCGTCACTCGTCACGTGCGGGAGTGTATCGGCAGGCAGGGTGGGCTCCGCGCGCCTGCCCGGTGGCGCAGCGGCGGCGGCCGAGTGCGAATTCACCCTGGGGAGCACGATGAGTGAGGATAGGGCCCATGAGCACCACGGAAAAGGAGCGGTCGATCGCTTACGCCCGCGACAAGGCGCGCCTCACCCTGCCGGTGCTGGTCTGTGTGATGCTGGCGGTGGTCGCGATGTACCTGCCGCTGCCGAAGCGGTTCATCGCCGTCGTACCGCTACTGCTGGCGGTCGCCCTCAGCGTCCGGCTGCTCAGGTTCCTGTCGAGCCGGCGCGGACGCGAGAAGATCTGGCCGGCCGTGACGCTGGGCGTCATCGGGCTGCTGCTGGCTTCGCTGGCGGTGCAGGGCGCCTTCTACCGAACGGTGCAGGCCTACGAGCAGTGTATCGACGGTGCCCAGACCGCCCAGGCCAAGGCCGACTGCGAGAGTCTGCGCGACTCGGTGGTGCTGGGCGACATCCTGACCCTGCGCTGACGACCATCGCCGGGGGCATCGGGGCCTCGCGATGGGTCTGGTTCTCAGCCGGTCCGTCCGACGCGGGGTGGTGAGATTCGGGGCTGAAGTTCGGTGCCGGCCTGTCGTTGCGGTGTGACGGCGGCCAGCAGCACCGCTCGCTCGGCGCGGGCGATGGAGTGCCGGACCGGGCCGACAACGTCGGGGTTGACCGACATCGAGGTGATTCCGAGGCGCACGAGGTGCTCAGCGAACTCCGGCCGGTTGGAGGGGGCCTGCCCGCACAGCGAGGACGTGATTCCGGCGTCTTGACAGGCATGCACGATGCGGGCGATCGCGTCGAGGACGGCCGGGTCAGACTCGTCGAACAGCTCGGCGCACACCGCCGAGTCGCGGTCGACGCCCAGCATCAGCTGGGTGAGGTCGTTGCTGCCGATGGACACCCCGGAGATGCCCATGCGCGCATATGTGGGGATCCAGTAGGCCACCGAGGGCACTTCGGCCATGACCCATACCGGTAGCGCCGACGCCGTGGGGTGCGCGGCGACGATCTCGAGGCAGCGTTCCAGCTCCCATGCCGTGCGAACGAACGGAATCATCAGCCGCAGGTTGGGTGTCTCCGCGGCCACGGCACCGAGAACATCGAGCTCGAGCCGGAACAGGTCGGGCTGGTCGACGTAGCGGAAGCAGCCGCGATAGCCGATCATCGGGTTGTCCTCGTGCGGCTCGAACTGCTCACCACCTTCGAGTCCCCGGAACTCGTTCGTGCGGAAGTCGATGCTCCGGTAGACGACGGGCCGTGGCATGAACGCGCTGGTGATCCGCAGCAGCGAGGAAGTCATGGCATCGACGAAGGTCTGCTGCTCGCCCCGCTCCATCAACAGCCGGGGATGTACACCCTTGAGGGCGTCAGCGACCATGAACTCGGCGCGCAACAAGCCCACCCCGTCAACATCGAGTGCCGCCACCTCCTCGGCGTGCTCGGCGACGGCGAGGTTCACATACAGGCGGGTGGCCAGCGGTTCGCTGGTCTGGGTCAGCACCGAGGTGGGGGCGACGGGCGCAGCCGTCTGAGTCACCTCACCCTCGTACACAACACCCGCGCGCCCATCGACGGTGACGGTTTCACCGTTGCGCAGCGACGTCGTGGCCGTGCGCGTACCGACGACGCAGGGAACACCGAGCTCGCGGGCGACGATCGCGGCGTGACAGGTGACCCCACCGCCATCGGTGATCAGCGCCGACGCGCGCCGCATCGCCGGCACCCAGTCCGGGCTGGTCATCGGCGCGACGAGGACTTCACCGGTCTGCAGCGCGGCGCCGTCCTCGGGAGCGAGCAGCACCCGAACCGGCCCTGATGCGCGGCCCATGGACGCTGCCAACCCCCGCACCAGAACCTTGCCGATCGAGTCCTTGGCGTCGCGTGGGTGCAGCGTGGTGATCGGGCGAGACTGCACCAACCAGGTCTTCCCGTCGGCGCGAGCCCACTCAATGTCCTGCGGACTGCCGTAGTGATGCTCAACGGCAATCCCGAGCCGGGCGATCTGCAGGATCTCCTCGTCGGTGAGCACCCGTTGGCCGCCCTGTTCCGGCGTCAGCGTGATCTGCGCGTCAGCGCCGTCTGCCCCTTGCTCCATCTTCACCGACTGGTGTCCGATACGGACGCTGGCCACGCGCAACGGCTCCTTGGCCACCAGGTAGGTGTCGGGCTCCACCATGCCGCTCACGATGACCTCGCCGAGTCCGAACACGGCCTCGATGACCATACGGTCGGTGTCCTGGTTCGACGGATCGGCGGTGAACATGATTCCCGAACGCTCCGAAGGGATCATCTGCTGCACGACCACCGCGAGCGTCGGCTCGTCGTCGATCGTCGTCGCCGCCCGGTAGGCCATCACCCGTTTGCCGTAGATGGAGGCCCAGCACTGGACGACGTGGGTCAGCACGTCATCATCGCCACACACATTGGTGAAGGTCGCGTTCATTCCGGCGAAGGACGAGTCACCGGAGTCCTCGCTCGTGCCTGACGAGCGCACCGCCACCCGAACGTCCTGGCCGAGACGGTGGTAGGCGTCGGTGATCGTGCGGGCGATGTCGGTGGGGATCTGCGTTGACCTGATCAGGCTGCCCGCCACCTCGGATGCGGCCGACAGCGCAGCGTCGTCGTCGGCATCGAGCCCCAGGATCGAGGCCTGCAGCTTCTCGCGCACACCACAGGCGTCGATCGCCGCAAGGTAGGCCTCGCTGGTCACGACGAACCCCGGCGGAACCGGCAGTGCGGCGGTGGTCAGCTCACCGAGGTTTGCGCCCTTACCGCCCGCGACATCGGCGTCGTCGACCCCCAGCTCGGCAAACCACATGACAGCACGCATAGCGAGACTCCTCGATCAGGTCGATGTACCACGCCCACTGTGTCCGCCCCGGTGAACGCTCGCTAGGGCCGAACGTCATCAACCGCCCGACCATTCTCCCGGCCGGTTGGTCTCACGCCGCGCTCGGTCAGGGCCCTTCGGCCCTGTTCCGTGGGGGGTGGGTGGGTGATGATCGGGCAGTCGGTGGAAGTGGACTCACGGAGGCGATCGAATGTCGGACATCGTGACGCTGACCATGAACCCAGCCCTCGACGTGACGACGAGCACCAACGAGGTCATGCCAACCGAGAAGCTGCGCTGCGGCCCCCCGCGCTATGAATCTGGTGGGGGCGGGATCATCGTGGCCAGGGTTGTTCGAGCCCTAGGAGGGTCCCCGATCGCCGTCTTTCCAGCCGGCGGCCCATCGGGAGACCTGTTCGAGACCTTAGTGGCGGCCGAGGGCATCTCGGGTCGGCCCATCGAGATCGATGGGTCCACGCGCGAGAGCTTCACCGTGAACGAGGGACAGACCGGCCAGCAGTACCGGTTCGTTCTGCCTGGGCCGGAACTGACAGCGGCGGAGCAAGAGAAGTGCTTGCGAATGCTGGCCGAGGTCGCGCGCGGAGCCGAGTATGTCGTCGCGAGTGGCAGCCTGCCGCCGGGCGTATCTCCTGACTTCTATCAACGGGTCGCAGGGCTTGCGCGCGATCTGGGAGCCCGCTTCATGCTGGACACCTCGGGCGAGGCCTTGCGACACATGCGATCCGACGTCTACCTGCTCAAACCGAGCATCCGTGAGCTGCGCGACTGTGTGGGCCGGGAGCTGCTCACTGAGGACGATCAGCTGGTGGCGGCGCGTGAGCTCATCGGCGCGGGAGTCAGCGAAGTCGTCGTGGTCTCGCTGGGAAAGCAAGGGGCCTTGGCGGTGACGGCGCGCGGGCACGAGCGACTGGCTTCGATCGACGTACCGGCGGGCAGCGGTGTCGGTGCAGGCGACAGCATGATGGCAGCGATCACGCTCGGCCTGAGTCGCGGTTGGGTGCTGGGCGACGCCGTGCGGCTGGGGATCGCGGCCGGCGCCG
>JBDTVJ010000186.1:0-5150 GCA_040007275.1 Terracoccus sp. | reverse complement strand
GGGCACAACCCGACGATGGCGAACCTGACCAGCCTGCTCACCGACGGCGACGGCTCCAGGGAGGCGCACGATGCCCTTGCAGCGGGCTTCGTCACGAACGGCCTCGCCGTTCTGCAGTACGCGGGGGAGTGGGCCGACCTCGACCTCGGCGCGTGCTCGTTGCTTCGCTTCCACGTGAGCAGGGGGTGACTCATGGCAAGGCTGGTGGCGCCGGGGGCCCTGTCAGTCCAGGGCATCCCGGCGCATCGCCTGATCGTCGGCTGAGATGCGGTGTCGGGTCGGCGGGGCCGGTTCTATGCTGACGAGCATGACTCAGACCCCCGACATCAAGCCCCGCAGCCGCGACGTCACCGACGGTCTGGAGAAGACCGCCGCGCGGGGGATGCTGCGGGCCGTGGGGATGGGCGACGACGACTTCGCCAAGCCGCAGATCGGCGTCGCCAGCTCGTGGAACGAGATCACGCCGTGCAACCTCTCGCTCGACCGGCTCGCGAAGGCGGTCAAGGACGGTGTGCACGCAGGCGGTGGCTATCCGCTGGAGTTCGGCACGATCTCGGTGTCCGACGGCATCTCGATGGGTCATGAGGGAATGCACTTCTCGCTTGTGTCGCGAGAGGTCATCGCCGATTCCGTCGAGACCGTCATGAACGCCGAACGGCTCGATGGCTCAGTGCTGCTCGCCGGCTGCGACAAGTCGTTGCCGGGCATGCTGATGGCCGCCGCCCGGCTCAACCTGTCGTCGGTGTTCCTCTACGCCGGCTCGATCCTGCCGGGCATCGCGAAGTTCTCCGACGGCAGTGAGCGAACGGTCACGATCATCGACGCCTTCGAGGCCGTGGGAGCCTGCGCCGCGGGGCGGATGTCACGAGCCGACGTCGACGCCATCGAGCGCGCCATCTGCCCCGGTGAGGGCGCCTGCGGCGGCATGTACACCGCGAACACCATGGCGTCGGTCGCCGAGGCCATCGGCATGTCGCTGCCCGGTTCGGCGGCGCCGCCGGCCACCGACCGTCGCCGTGACGGCTACGCCCGCAAGTCGGGCGAGGCGGTGGTCAACCTGCTGCGCTTGGGGATCCGCGCTCGCGACATCATGACGAAGGAGGCGTTCGAGAACGCCATCGCCGTCGTGATGGCCTTCGGCGGGTCGACGAACGCTGTACTGCACCTGCTCGCCATGGCCCACGAGGCCGACGTCGAGCTGAGCATCGACGACTTCGCCCGGGTGGGCGCCAAGGTGCCACACCTGGCCGACGTCAAGCCGTTCGGTGAGTACGTCATGACCGACATCGACAGGGTCGGCGGTGTGCCGGTGGTCCTGCGCGCCCTGCTCGACGCGGGACTGCTGCACGGCGACTGCCTCACGGTGACCGGCAAGACGATGGCCGAGAACCTGGCCGGCATAGCGCCCCCCGACCTCGACGGCAAGGTGCTGCGCGCGATGAACCGACCGATCCACAAGAGCGGCGGGCTCACGATTCTCAAGGGCAGCCTCGCCCCCGAGGGCGCCGTGGTGAAGTCGGCCGGCTTCGACGACTCGGTGTTCGAGGGCACGGCCCGGGTGTTCGACGGCGAACGTGCGGCCATGGATGCCGTCGAGAACGGTCAGCTGAAGCCGAGGGACGTCGTTGTGATCCGTTACGAGGGCCCCAAGGGCGGCCCGGGGATGCGCGAGATGCTCGCCGTGACCGGCGCGATCAAGGGCGCTGGGCTCGGCAAGGACGTACTGCTGCTCACCGACGGCCGGTTCTCCGGTGGCACCACCGGGTTGTGCGTCGGGCACGTGGCGCCGGAGGCCGTGGACGACGGACCGATCGCGTTCGTGCACGATGGTGACTCCATCCGTCTCGACGTCGCGAACGGGTTGCTCGACCTGGTCGTCGATGACGAGGAGATGGCGCGTCGTCGGGCGGCGGGCGTCACCCACCCGGAGCCGAAGTACACCCGGGGCGTGCTCGCCAAGTACCGCAAGCTCGTTGGCAGCGCCAGCCGCGGCGCCGTCTGCGACTGACCCGATCAGCACAGCACGGCACCGATGCAGACCGCAGCCGCTGGAGCTCGGTCATCGCGCCTCGCAGCGGGTCTTCAGCCCGGCAGCCTCCAGCTTCAGGTAGCGCCTGGTCAGCCGGCCGTACGCGAGGCGCGCCACCGGCCCCAGCAGTCCCGACTGATGCACGGTCAGCACCACCCGGCTGTGGCCTTCGTCGACCATCTCGACATGGTGGCGCCCGACCGTGAGCACGCCGGGCATGGCTGACGCCCAGTCGAACTCAATACCCTCTTCGAGGGCGGTCACGGTCCAGGTCGCTCGCGGCAGCCGCGGCTGTTCGACCGTGGCTCTCGATCCGACCGCCAGCGCAGCATCGAGCAGGGTGACCGACGACATGGATGCCGTCCACTCGGGCCACCGCTCGACGTCGCTCAGCAGGGCCCAGACCCGTTCGGCCGGGGCCTCGATCTCCACCGTGGTGCGTTGCTCCGTCGCCATGTCGTCAAGCTCCCTTCGTCACTGATGGTCGGAGGTGTCGATGGCCCAGTGGCGCCAGAGCGAGGTGACC
Organism: Terracoccus sp.; assembly: GCA_040007275.1. GTDB lineage: Bacteria > Actinomycetota > Actinomycetes > Actinomycetales > Dermatophilaceae > DSM-29435. The sequence goes on along the minus strand of JBDTVJ010000186.1, from coordinate 2,595 downwards.
TCCATGCCGACCTTCTCGTAGAGCCCCAGGGCCCCGGTGCGCGAGTCGGTCGACAGCTCTGACCGGCTCGCCCCGTGCTCGCGCGCCACCGCGAAGGAGTCGACGAGCAGGGCCCGGGCGAGGCCGCGTCGGCGATGGTCGCGGTGCACGGCCAGCTTGGCGACGTAGCCGAGATCGCCGTTGCTCATGAGCAGGGAGACCCCGACGATCGCCCCGCCCGGGTCGAGCATGAGCCGGAGGTGCCACGGCTCGAAGCCCGGTCGCAGCACGCTGCCGGCCGCGAAGTCGTCGAAGCTCTCCGGCTCGCGGTCCGACCACTCGAGAAACGCCTCGTCGACCACGTGGTGGGCGGCCCGGTGGTCGGCATCTCCATCGCCCGCGCGGATCGAGTACCCCTCCGCGACCGGCTGGGGCTCGATGTCCTTGCCCGACGGCATCTCCAACACCCACGAGGTCCAGAGCACCTCGTAGCCAAGACCCTGGAGCAGCCTCTCGCCGGCAGACCCCTCGGGCACCGGCATTCCGACGAGGCCCTTGCCATCGCGGCGACTCAGCCGCTGGGTCCACCGCGCCAGGGCCGTGCCGATGCCGTGGCCCCGGTGGCGCAGCGCCACCGCGGCATCCGCCCAGCGGCCTCGATAGACCTCGGCGTAGCCGACGAGGTGCTCACCGTCATGGACGCCGATGCTGTGGCGGGCGATGTCGAAGCTCGGCCGTTGCCAGTCGCCGACGATGTCGGCCTCCTCGATGACCACCTCGCCGAGCGCCTCGAGCTCGCTCTCGGCCATCAGCTCGAACACGGCGTGGGCGTCGCCGGTCGTGAGGGGCCGGGCGGTGTAGCCGGTCAGCCCCAGCGCGTTGACGCCACCTCCCCCCGGCGCGGGCTCCGTGGCTGCCTGGCGGATGTTCTCGACCATGGGAGCCAGTCTCCCGAGCGAAACCGGTACCGACAACCCACTTCTCGGCCGATGCGGCCTCGTGACAATGGGTGAGACCGCTTGACCACATCCTGAGACTGGCTGCGACGGTGATTGACACGGGTGAGGTGGCGTAGGACGGTAGGCCTGTGGCACATCTTCTCGTACTTCCCTAGCGCGCAGACCAGTTCGACCGGTCAGCGCGCTCCCTTCCGTCCCTTGCGGACAGAAGGGTTTTTTTATGAGTGGGGAGGGCCGGTGTGCGGCCGACGACACCAACGATGACGAAGGAAGAGATCGTGAGCGACACGACGAAGCAGGCACCATCGCCGGCAGACGTTGCCTCGCGGGCCCGGCCCCGAACGGCCTCGTCTGCGCCAACCGTCCCCACCGACGGCCCGGCCGAGGTACACGTCGCGGTGGAGGTCACCGGGGCCCAGGCGCTCGTGCTCGCCCTCGAGGCGGTGGGCGCCGAGAACATCTTCGGCATCCCCGGCGGGGCGATCCTGCCCGCCTACGACCCGTTGCTCGATTCGTCGAAGCTGCGGCACATCCTCGTCCGGCACGAGCAGGGGGCCGGCCACGCGGCTGAGGGGTACGCCTCGGCCACCGGCAAGGTCGGTGTCTGCCTCGCGACGTCCGGCCCCGGAGCCACCAACCTCGTCACCCCGATCGCCAACGCCTACATGGACTCCGTGCCGATGGTCGCCATCACCGGCCAGGTGGCCAGCGCCTCCATCGGCACCGACGCGTTCCAGGAAGCCGACATCCGCGGCATCACGATGCCGATCACGAAGCACAACTACCTGGTGACGGATGCCGGCAAGATCGCCCAGGCGATCGCCGAGGCCTTCCACGTCGCGAGCACAGGTCGCCCCGGCCCGGTGCTCGTTGACATCAGCAAGGACGCGTTGCAGGCCAAGACGACCTTCAGCTGGCCACCGGTGTTCGACCTCCCGGGCTACCGACCGGTGACCCGACCGCACGGCAAACAGATTCGCGAGGCGGCCCGACTCATGGCCACGTCGACGCGGCCGGTTCTCTACGTGGGTGGAGGCGTCGTGCGGGGCCACGCCAGCGACGCGCTTCGTCAGCTCGTCGAGCTGACACAGATCCCGGTCGTCACGACCCTCATGGCGCGTGGCACCGTGCCGGACAGCAACCCGCTCAACCTCGGCATGCCCGGCATGCACGGCACCGTCGCCGCGGTGACTGCGTTGCAGAAGTCCGACCTCATCATCGCGCTCGGCGCCCGTTTCGACGACCGGGTCACGGGGCAGCTCTCGAGCTTCGCCCCCGACGCCAAGGTGATCCACGCCGACATCGACCCGGCCGAGATATCCAAGAACCGTACGGCACAGGTGCCGATCGTCGGTGATGTGGGTGAGGTGATCGTCGATCTGATCCAGCAGATCACTGCGGATCGCGCTGCCGGTCCGGCTGATTCGGGGGAGTGGAACTTTGCGGAGTGGCGTGAGCGGGTCGCGGGCTGGAAGCAGACCTTTCCCCTCGGCTACACGACCAGTGACGACGGAACCCTGTCGCCCCAGTACGTCATCGAGCGGATCGGTGCCCTCACTGGCCCCGAGGCCACCTACGTCGCGGGTGTCGGTCAGCACCAGATGTGGGCGGCCCAGTTCGTGCGTTACGAGCGGCCCAACTCGTGGATCAACTCCGG
>JBDTVJ010000185.1:0-5201 GCA_040007275.1 Terracoccus sp. | reverse complement strand
TGGCCACTCGACCAGCCAACCCACTCGAGTGGCCACTTTCGTACGAGCCCGGTTGTACGGAAGTGGCCACTCGACTTGGGGTTGGGGTTTGCGGGGTCAGGCGTCGAAGACGGCCGGCATCGTGAAGCGGTGGGCCGTCTGCAGCTCGGCGACCGACACCGCGAAGTGGTCGGCGATCGCGAGGTCGCGACCACCCGTGGCGCCGATGCGCACACAGGGCACCTCGCCCACCAGGGCCTGGAACGTTCCAGCCTGGCCGGCCGGAACCGCGACCAGCACACGAGCCACCGACTCGGAGAAGAGCGCTGCAAAGGCGTCCAGCCCCTCGCCAACCTGATCGAGCCCGTCGACGGTCACGCCGACGCCGTGACGCATCACCGCCTCCGCCAGGGCAATGGCCAGGCCGCCGTCGGAGAGGTCATGAGCAGACTCGAGCACGCCCGCGTTCGCCGCAGCGACCAGCACCGCGCCGAGCGCCTGCTCGGCGGCGAGGTCGACCTTCGGCGGTTGCCCGCCCAGGTGTTTGTGGATGACGTGCGCCCACTCCGAGCCGCCCAGCTCGTCGCGGGTCGCCCCGAGCAGGAAGACGTGCGAACCCTCCGTACGAAAGCCCGAGCCGGTGCGACGCGACACGTCGGCCATCACGCCGAGCACTCCGATGACCGGCGTCGGGTGGATCGCCACGGCTCCGGTCTGGTTGTAAAAGCTGACGTTGCCGCCGGTGACGGGGATGCCGAGCACCTTGCAGCCCTCGGCGATTCCGCGGATCGCCTCGCGGAACTGCCACATGACGCCAGGGTCTTCCGGCGACCCGAAGTTGAGGCAGTCGGTGACGGCGAGGGGGGCGGCACCAGACGTCGCGACGTTTCGGTAGGCCTCGGAGAGGGCCAGCTGCGCGCCGGCGTAGGGGTCGAGCTTGGCGAAGCGGCTGTTGCAGTCGGTGGCGATGGCGACGCCCAGCCCGGTCTCCTCGTCGACCCGGACCACCCCTGCATCATCGGGCTGCGACAGCGCGGTGTTGCCCATCACGTAGCGGTCGTACTGGTCGGTGACCCACGACTGGTCGCACAGGTTCGGTGAGCCGAGCATGGTCAGCAGCTGCGCTCGGATCTCGTCATCCGAGGCCGGCCGAGCCAGGGTGTCGGGGGCATCGGCGGCCAGCGCGTCGAGATAGCCGGGGCGCTCGAGTGGTCGGTGGTAGGTCGGGCCGTCGTGGGCCACCGAGCGTGGCGGCACGTCGACGATGACATCTCCGTGCCAGGTGATGACGAGGTTGTCACCCTCGGTGACCTCGCCGACGACGGTCGCCTCGACGTCCCACCGGTCGGTGATCGCCATGAACTCCTCGAGCTTGCCCGGCTCGACGACCGCCATCATCCGTTCCTGCGACTCGGACATCAGGATCTCGTGCGGCTGCAGGCTCGCGTCGCGCAGCGGGACGAGGTCGAGCTCGACGTTCATTCCGCCGTCGCCGTTGGAGGCGAGCTCGCTGGTGGCACAGGAGAGCCCGGCACCGCCGAGGTCTTGGATGCCGTCGACGACGTGAGCGGCATACAGGTCAAGGCAGCACTCGATCAGCACCTTCTCGGCGAACGGGTCACCCACCTGAACCGCTGGTCGCTTGGTGGGCCCGCCCGCGCTGAACGTCTCGGACGCGAGCACGGAGACGCCGCCGATACCGTCGCCACCCGTCTTCGCACCGAAGAGGATCACCTTGTTGCCGGCCCCGGACGCCTTGGCGAGGTGGATGTCCTCGATGCGCATCGCACCGACGCACAAGGCGTTGACGAGCGGATTGCCTTGGTAGCACTCGTCGAACACCACTTCACCGCCGATGTTGGGCAGTCCGAGGCAGTTGCCGTAGCCGCCGACGCCGGCGACCACACCGGGCAGCACGCGTTGGGTGTCGGGGTGGAAGAGGTTGCCGAACCGTAGGGAGTCCATGACCGCGATCGGTCGGGCCCCCATCGACATGATGTCGCGCACGATGCCGCCCACACCGGTGGCGGCGCCCTGGTAGGGCTCGACGTAGCTCGGGTGGTTGTGCGACTCGACCTTGAAGGTGACGGCCCAGCCGTCACCGATGTCGACGACGCCGGCGTTCTCGCCGATGCCGACCAGCAGCTTCTCGCGCATCTCGTCGGTGGTGTTCTCGGCCCACAGCGCGAAGTGCACCTTGCTCGACTTGTAGGAGCAGTGCTCGCTCCACATCACGGAGTACATGGCGAGCTCGGCGATGGTCGGCCGGCGCCGGATGATCTCGCGGATGGTCGCGTACTCGTCGCTCTTCAGGCCGAGCTCGGCCCACGGCTGGGCGAGATCAGGGGTGGCAGTCGCATTCTCGACAGTGTCGAGCCCAGCCGAGCCTCCCTCCTCTCGCTCACGGGCCACCGTCTCGTCGTCGCTCAGGGTCGGCGTCTCGGTGTCACTCATGCGTTCGCTGCGCTCTCGAGGGTCGTCGTGAGGATCGAGGTGAAGAAGCCGCGCCCGTCGAGGCTCGGGCCGTAACCCGTCTCGACCGCGTGCTCGGGGTGCGGCATCAGGCCGACGACGTTGCCCCGCTCGTTGGTGATACCGGCGATGTTGCGGTGCGACCCGTTGGGCCCTCGGCCATCGACGTCGGTGACGTAACGGAAGGCCACTTGGCCCTCGCCCTCAAGGCGGTCGAGGGTGTTCTCGTCGGCCACGAAAGCGCCTTCGCCGTTCTTGAGCACGATGGTGATCTGTTGGCCTGGGGCGTAGTCGGAGGTCCAGGCCGTGGCGGCGTTCTCGACGACGAGACGCTGGTCGACACAGTTGAACTTGCGGTGGTCGTTGCGCACCAGGGCCCCCGGCAGCAGCTGGCTCTCGGCGAGCACCTGGAAACCGTTGCAGATGCCGAGCACGGGCAGCCCACCGCGGGCCGCCGGGACCAGCACATCCATGACCGGCGCAAAACGGGCGATCGCTCCGGCCCGCAGGTAGTCGCCGTACGAGAAGCCCCCGGGAAGGATGACGGCATCCACGCCGTGCAGGTCAGCGTCGCCGTGCCACAGCGAGACCGCCTCGCCGCCGCACTGACGAACCGCGCGCAAGGCATCTCGGTCATCGAGCGAGCCGGGGAAGGTGACGACCCCGACCTTCACTGCGCGTCGCCCTCGGCGTCTGCGCGCTCGGTACCTTCGGTGTCGTGTGCGGCATTCAGGGTGTGCACCGAGACGACGTCCTCGATGACCGGGTTGCTCAGCAGGGTCTCGGCCGCCTCACGGGCAGCCGCGAGGTGCGCGTCGGTGACCTCGCCCACCACCGTGAGCACGAAGCGTTTGCCCTGGCGAACGTCGGTGAACCCGTGGAGGCCCAGCCTGGGCAGTGCCCCTCCGACGGCCTGGCCCTGCGGGTCGAGGATCTCCGGTTTGAGCATGACGTCGACGACGATGCTTCCCATCAGTGCTGTGCTCCTGGCTGCCACGTGGTGCTCGTTATCGGTCAGGTGTCTCTGCCGACTCCCCCTGGTCAAGACCGTGGCAGTGTATCGGGCCCATCCGGCCTGCCGGTCACGTCGCCCGGATGCCGGTGAGCTCAGAACGGCTCAACCGGTCGTTCAAGCCGTGCAGGAGCTCTTCGGTGGAGAGCACGAACACCAGGGGTCACTGCCCGAGCCGGTTGAGGGCTTCGCGGGACCGCCGGCTGCGACGCCGACGCGTCGGGATCGAATCAACCGTCGCTGCGTAAGGTGGTGGCCCAAGCACGTGCCGCCACCAGGAGGTGCCAGATGTCCTTCGAGATCGCGTTGCTGTCTGCCTTGGAGATCCTTGACTCGAGGTCGAGGCCGACGCTGTCGGTCACGGTCGAGCTGGCGGGCGGCCCCAAGGTGAGCGCGGGAGTCCCGTCTGGGGCCTCGACCGGCACCCGGGAGGCGGTCGAGCTGCGAGACGGCGACCCGGCCCGGTTCAGCGGCGCCGGGGTGTCCAAAGCCGTGGGCAACGTCAACGGTGAGATCGCCCAGCACCTGCTCGGTCGGTCGTTGGACTCACTCGCCGAGGCCGATGAGGTGATGCAGACGCTCGACGGCACCCCGAACAAGGCGCGCCTCGGCGCCAACGCGATCGTCGGGGTCTCGATGGCCCTAGCCCGCGCCCTCGCCGCGGTCGACGGGCAACCGCTACACGCCTGGCTGCCCGGCTTCGGCCAGCCCGCCCGGCTGCCGGTGCCCTGTTTCAACGTCCTCAACGGCGGCGTCCACGCCCCGAACCCGCTGGACTTCCAGGAGTTCATGGTCTGCCCGCTCGGGGCACCCTCGATGGCCGAGGCGGTGCGCTCGGGCGCCGAGGTCTACGCGGCGTTGCGGAAACGGCTCGTCGCCGGCGGGCACGCCACCGGGCTGGGCGACGAAGGTGGCTTCGCCCCCGACCTCACCGAGCCCGAGGACGTGCTGGCCATGATCGTGGCCGCCATCGAAGACGCCGGGTACACGCCCGGCACCACCGGCGTGGCCATCGCCCTCGACCCGGCCGCGTCGGAGTTCCGCCAGCACGACGGCACCTACCGGGTGGCCGGCCAGTCTTTGTCCAGCACCGACCTGGTTGAGCGGTACGCCGCCATGGTGGCCGCCTACCCGATCTGGAGCATCGAGGACGGTCTCGGCGAGAGCGACCACTCCGGCTGGCAGCAGCTGACCGCTCGCCTCGGCGACCAGATCCAGCTCGTGGGCGACGACAACTTCTGCACCAACCCGGCGATCATCGCCGAGGCCATCTCCGACGGGATAGCCAACGCCGCCCTGATCAAGCTCAACCAGATCGGCACCGTCAGCGAAACCCTGGAGGCGATGGCCGTGTGCCATCGCGCCGGGTACGCCCAGATGGTCTCCCACCGGTCGGGCGAGACTCCCGACACCTTCATTGCCGACCTTGCGGTCGCCACTGGATGCGGGCAGCTCAAGACCGGGGCCCCGGCGCGCGGCGAGCGGGTCGCCAAGTACAACCGGCTCATCGAGATCGCAGTGGCCCGGCCCGACCTCCCCTTCGGCCGACCCTGACCGACGTCGTTCCCGGGCAGTGCTGCAGGGGGCGGCCTGTGACCACCCTCGCGGATTCGGCGGACCGGTGAGATGAGACCTGCTGTCGTGTTGGTGTCGGGTGCACCAGGGTCCGGAAAGACAACCCTGGCAGGGCCGCTCAGCCGACAGCTCGGCCTGCCGCTGATCGCCAAGGACGTCATCA
>JBDTVJ010000184.1:0-5205 GCA_040007275.1 Terracoccus sp. | reverse complement strand
CTCCGACACCGCCGCCTCGACGCTGCTGTCCGGGCATCAGCTGTTCCTCATCTCAGATGTTTGATCCGCGTTGCGGCTCGGGGCCCCCGCGAAATAGCGAGCGCAGCGAGCAGCTTTGTGGGGTGAGTTCACAGGGACAGACCGCCTTCGCGGGCGCCCTCGGCGATGGCCGCAACGCGACCGTGGTACTTGTTTCCGCCACGGTCGAACACGACGGCTTCGATACCGGCATCCTTGGCCCGAGCGGCCACGAGCTCACCGACGCGCTTGGCCTTGGCGGTCTTGTCGCCCTCGAACGCGCGCAGGTCAGCCTCCATGGTCGACGCCGAAGCGACGGTCTTGCCGACCGTGTCGTCGACGACCTGGACGAACAGGTGCCGGCTCGAGCGTGACACGACGAGACGGGGCCTGGCCGTGGTGCCGGCGATCTTCTTGCGGCCGCGGATCTGGCGGCGGGTGCGTGCGGCGGCCTTGGTCTTGCCGCGCTTGATGATCATTGCCATGGCTTACTTACCGGCCTTTCCGACCTTGCGACGGATCTGCTCGCCTGCGTAGCGAACGCCCTTGCCCTTGTACGGGTCGGGCTTGCGCAGCTTGCGAATGTTTGCGGCGACCTCGCCGACGAGCTGTTTGTCGATTCCCTGGACCGCGAAGCGGGTGGGGTTCTCGACGATGAAGGAGATGCCCTGCGGGGCCTTGATGGTGATCGAGTGGCTGTAGCCGAGCGCGAACTCTAGGTCGCCGCCCTTTGCTGCCACGCGGTAACCCGTGCCGTGGATCTCCATCTTCTTCTCGTAGCCCTCGGTGACACCGAGCACCATGTTGTTGATCAGAGTGCGGGTCAGGCCGTGTAGCGAGCGCGACTGCCGCTCGTCATTGGGGCGTTTGACCTCAACGGTCCCCTCAGCGGACCGGGCAACCATGATCGGCTCAGCAACGACGTGCTGAAGCTGGCCCTTGGGGCCCTTGACAGTTACGGCCTGTCCGTCGATCGACACGTCGACACCCGACGGCACCGGGACAGGAAGTCGTCCAATACGGGACATGAGTACTCCTCCTCTTCCGTTACCAGACGTAGGCGAGAACTTCTCCGCCTACACCCTTTTTTGCCGCCTGCTTGTCGGTCAACAAGCCGGAGGACGTGGAAATGATGGCCACACCGAGACCGCCGAGAACCTTGGGAAGGCCCGTCGACTTGGCGTAGACGCGCAGCCCAGGTTTGGACACCCGACGAACACCAGCGATGGAACGCTCGCGGTTGGGGCCGTACTTCAGGTCGATGGTCAGCGTCTGGCCGACCTCGGCCTCCGCGACCGCCCAGCCCGAGATGTAACCCTCGGCCTGCAGGATCTCGGCGATGTGGGACTTGAGCTTGGAGAACGGCATGGCGACGACGTCGTGGTGCGCCGAGTTGGCGTTCCGGACGCGGGTCAGCATGTCCGCAATCGGGTCTGTCATGGTCATGTGGGCTCTCCGCCCTTCCTCACCGGGGTTTCGACCTGGGCTTGCGCCCGGTACGAGGCGCGCGACGTGTTGTCGTGCTGTCGCATCTGGCCGACCTACGGTGTTCGTTGCTGATTAGGAGTCATGCAGGTGCTTCGGGGTGCTCGGCAGGCATCGGCCGTGTGCGGCCGCTCGCTGCCGAGCCATGGTCTTACCAGGAGCTCTTGGTCACGCCGGGCAGCTCGCCCGCGTGTGCCATCTCGCGAAGGCAGATCCGGCAGACGCCGAACTTGCGGTACACCGAGCGGGGACGGCCGCACCGCTGGCAGCGGGTGTAGCCGCGGACCTTGAACTTCGGCTTTCGGTTCGCCTTGTTGACCAGTGCGGTCTTGGCCATGTCAGTTCTCCTTGAAAGGGAAGCCGAGCTGCTTCAGCAGCGCGCGACCCTCGTCATCGTTGGTCGCCGTGGTGACCACGGTGATGTCCATGCCACGCACCCGGTCGATGCGGTCCTGGTCGATCTCGTGGAACACCGACTGCTCCGTGAGACCGAAGGTGTAGTTGCCGCGACCGTCGAACTGCTTCGGCGAGAGGCCGCGGAAGTCACGGATGCGCGGAAGGGCGATCGACACGAGTCGGTCGAGGAACTCCCACATGCGGTCGCCGCGTAGCGTCGTGTGGGCGCCGATCGGCATCCCCTCACGCAGCTTGAACTGGGCGATCGACTTGCGGGCCTTGGTCACGACCGGCTTCTGACCGGTGATGGCCGTGAGGTCCTTGACCGCGCCCTCGATCAGCTTGCTGTCCTTGGCGGCGTCGCCGACGCCCATGTTGACGACGACCTTGACCACGCCAGGTACCTGCATCGTGTTCGCGTAGGCGAACTGATCCAGCAGGGCGGGCTTGATCTCGCTCTGGTAGCGAGCCTTGAGGCGGGGCTGGCCACCCGTCTGGGCGCTGTCAGTGGTGATGGTTTCAGTCATGCTCAGAGATCCTTGTCCGACGTGACTGCCACCCGCACGCGGGACGCCTTCTGGCGGCCGCCGCGGTCGACGGTCTCGACTCGCGTCTTGATACGGGTCGGCTTCTTCGACTCGGGGTCGACCACGGCCACGTTGCTCACGTGGATCGCGGCCTCGGTGTGGGTCAGGCCACCTGTGCGCGCGCCGCGGCTGGTGGCCCCGGCCTTGACGTGTTTGGTGACGCGGTTGATGCCCTCGACCAGCACGCGCTGGGTCTCGGGGTAGACCGCGATGACCTTTCCCTGCTTGCCCCGGTCGCCACCGTTGTTCTGCGTGCGACCGGAGATGACCTGAACCAGGTCACCCTTCTTGATCTTCATCTTGCTGATTGACGTCTTGGCCATGTTCACAGCACCTCCGGCGCCAGCGAGATGATCTTCATGAACTTCTTCTCGCGCAGCTCACGGCCCACCGGGCCGAAGATCCGGGTGCCCCGAGGGTCACCGTCGGTCTTGAGGATCACCGCTGCGTTCTCGTCGAACTTGATGTAGGAACCATCGGCGCGGCGACGCTCCTTGACGGTCCGGACGATGACCGCCTTGACGACGTCGCCCTTCTTGACGTTGCCACCGGGGATGGCGTCCTTGACGGTGGCCACGATGGTGTCACCGATGCCGGCGTACCGACGGCCCGAACCGCCGAGAACACGGATGCAAAGGATTTCCTTCGCACCGGTGTTGTCGGCGACGCGCAGTCGCGACTCCTGCTGAATCACTGTCTAACTCCTGTCGTCGTGCCGGTTCTCTTGATCAATCCGCGCTCGGCGCGCCTTGATCGAAAGCCTTGCCGAACTGAATGGAACTGTGTCTGTGGTGCGAGCCGGCCGGCATCCGCGAACGTGCGCCGGCTGACTCGCTTCCAACCACACGGGTGGTTGGGGGTGACTCGCTGGGCCAAACGCCCGGCGAGCGTGACTACTTGGCCTTCTCGAGGATCTCGACGATGCGCCAGCGCTTGGTCGCCGACAGTGGACGGGTCTCCATGATGAGCACGCGGTCACCCACCCCGGCGTCGTTCTTCTCGTCGTGGGCCTTGACCTTGCTGGTACGACGGATGACCTTGCCGTAGAGCGGGTGCTTGACGCGGTCCTCGACCTCGACGACCACGGTCTTGTCCATCTTGTCGCTCACCACGTAACCCTGACGGGTCTTGCGGTGGTTGCGCTCACCGGCGGTCTTGACCGCACCATCAGTCTCGGTGCTGGTGTCGATACTGCCTTCGGTGGCCGTCACGGCCTGGTCCTGCTCGCTCATGCGTCAGCCTCCTCATCGGCCTTGGCCTTCTTCTTCTCGGCCTTCGCCGCCTTCTTCTCGGCCTTCTCCTCGTCCTTGGACTTGGCGGCCGCCGCTGCAGTCACCACGGGCGAGGGCGCCGAGCCGATACCGAGCTCACGCTCACGCATCTCGGTGTAGATCCGGGCAATGTCCTTCTTCACGGCACGAAGACGTCCGTGGTTGTCCAACTGGCCGGTGGCCGACTGGAATCGGAGGTTGAACAGCTCAGACTTGGCCTTGGTCAACTCGTCGGCGAGCTTGAGGTCGTCCAGAGCCCGCAGCGCCTCGCTCGCGAGGTCCTTGGTTCCGACTGCCATCAGATGTCACCACCCTCACGCTGGATGAAACGGCACTTCATGGGGAGCTTGTGCATCGCGAGACGCAATGCCTCGCGGGCCACCGGCTCGGTCACGCCCGACAGCTCGAACATGACGCGACCCGGCTTGACGTTGGCCACCCACCACTCGGGTGAGCCCTTACCGGAGCCCATCCGGGTCTCGGCCGGCTTCTTGGTGATCGGACGGTCGGGGTAGATGTTGATCCACACCTTGCCGCCACGCTTCATGTAACGGGTCATCGCGATACGCGCAGACTCGATCTGGCGGTTGGTGACGTAGGCCGGCTCGAGAGCCTGGATGCCGTAGTCGCCGAACGCGATCGTGGTGCCACCCTTGGCCGCACCGTGGCGGTTGGGGTGGTGCTGCTTGCGGTGCTTGACTCGACGGGGAATCAACATGGTCAGCCCTGCCCATTCTCAGCTGCGGGCGCCGTGGCCGCCGGGGCGGTCTCGGGAGCAGCTGCCTCGGTTGCCGGTGCACTCGAACCGGCGTTCTCACGCTCGCCACGACGGGCCCGGTTCGGCCGATCGGCACCGTCACGGCGGGGACCCCGCGACGGGCGCGGGGCGGCGGCCTGCTGGACCGCGAGCTCCTTCGCCGTCATGTCGCCCTTGTAGATCCACACCTTGACCCCGATTCGACCGAAGGTCGTACGGGCCTCGTAGAAGCCGTAGTCGATCTGTGCACGCAGGGTGTGCAGGGGAACCCGACCTTCACGGTAGAACTCCGTGCGGCTCATCTCGGCGCCGTTGAGGCGACCGGAGACCTGAACGCGGATGCCCTTGGCTCCGGCCCGCTGGGCCGACTGCATGCCCTTGCGCATGGCGCGGCGGAAGGACACCCGGGCGGCCAGCTGCTCAGCGATGCCCTGGGCGACGAGCTGGCTGTCCATCTCGGGGTTCTTGACCTCGAGGATGTTCAGCTGAACCTGCTTGCCGGTGAGCTTCTCGAGCTCTCCGCGAATGCGGTCGGCCTCGGCGCCGCGGCGGCCGATGACGATACCCGGACGTGCGGTGTGGATGTCGACACGGACCCGGTCGCGGGTGCGCTCGATCTCGACCTTGGCGATGCCCGCGCGCTCCATGCCCTTCTCCATCAGGCGACGGATGGAGACATCTTCCTTGACGT
>JBDTVJ010000183.1:0-5235 GCA_040007275.1 Terracoccus sp. | reverse complement strand
CCAGCCACTGCGACCGGGCCCGGAGCCGCTCTTCGAAGCCGCGGTCGGTGGGGGTGTAGTAGGTGGCGCCCTCGAGGTCGTCGGGCAGGTACTGCTGACGGGCCACCCCGTCCGGCTCGTCATGGGAGTACACGTAACCGGCGCCGTGGCCGAGCCGCTCCGCCCCGGCGTAACCGCTGCCGCGCAGGTGCGGTGGCACGGCGCCGCCGCGACCCGCACGCACATCGGCGATGGCGGCGTTGATCCCCGCGTACGACGCGTTCGACTTCGGGGCCAGCGCGTTGTGCACGACCGCCTGGGCGAGGATGATGCGCGCCTCCGGCATCCCGATCTGGGCCACGGCGTGCAGTGCGGCCACGGCGGTCTGCAGCGCGGTCGGGTCGGCCATGCCGACGTCCTCGCTCGCCGCGATCACGATGCGTCGCGCGATGAACCGGGGGTCCTCGCCGGCCTCGAGCATGCGGGCGAGGTAGTGCAGGGCGGCGTCGACATCGCTGCCGCGCATCGACTTGATGAGCGCGCTCGCCACGTCGTAGTGCTGGTCGCCGGCCCGGTCGTAGCGCACGGCGGCGTGGGCGACGGCCTGCTCGACCTGGGCGAGGGTGATCGGCACGGGGTCATCACTCATGGTGCCGGCCGGCACGGCGTCCAGGGCCACCCCGGCCGCCGCTTCGAGCGAGGTGAGGGCCCGCCGTGCGTCGCCGCCGCTGATGCGTACGAGGTGATCGAGGGCATCCGGCTCGAGGGTGTGAGCACCGCCGAGTCCACGCGCGTCGGTCAGGGCGGCCCCGATGACCTCGACGACCTCGGCATCCGCTAGCGACTCCAAGGTGACGAGCACCGAGCGCGACATCAACGGGGCGATGATGCTGAACGACGGGTTCTCCGTCGTGGCAGCGACGAGGATGACCGTGCGGTTCTCCACTCCCGGTAGCAAGGCGTCCTGCTGGGCCTTGGTGAAGCGGTGGATCTCGTCAAGGAAGAGCACGGTCTGGCGGCCGTAGAGCTCGCGCCCACGCACCGCGGCCTCCATGACGCCCCGAACGTCCTTGACGCCGGCGGTCACGGCCGAGAGCTCGACGAAGGTGCGGTCGGCCGCCGTGGCGACGAGATGGGCCAAGGTGGTCTTGCCGGTGCCCGGCGGGCCCCAGATGATCGCGGACAGCGGCCCGGCGGCGCCTTGAGCGCCTTCGATGAGGCGCCGGAGCGGGCTGCCCTGACGTAGAACCGAAGCCTGCCCCCGAACCTCCGCGAGGCTCCGCGGGCGCATCCGCACGGCGAGGGGGGTGGCGCCCGACGAGGCGGGCCGGTCAGCGGCTCCGTCTGCCGCGGCGGCGCCGAAGAGATCGTCAGGGGTCACTGTGGAAGGCTAGTCGGGTGCCCTCCCCCTCTGCCGACAGCGGTGCCGCCGTCGCCTCGACCCCCGGGTCGCCCACTGTGCTCGTCAGCGCACCTTCGGGTGGACCATCCGGTGGGCCATCGACCGAACCGGATGCCGGTCCCGACCGCGCCTCCGATGTCGGCCTGGGTGCCACGTCGGCTCCAGAGCCGGACCCCACCCTCACCTCGCCGCGCCGGTCGTGGCTGACCCGCCTCGGGGGCGTCATCGGTCGGCATCCATGGCGGTTCGTCATCGCCTGGTCGGTCGCGGCGGTCGTGTGTTTCGCGGTCGCGGTCGGCGGCGTCACCGGTGAGTCGCTGTTCAACCGGCTGCAGTCCGGGGCGCCCGGCGTCAACGGCGAGGCGCAGCAGGCCCAGAACGTCATCAGCTCGGTGGAGCCGTCGCTGACGACCCTGACCCTGCAGGTCACCGACGCCAACCTCACCGACCCTGCCGTCGTAAGGGCCGGGGCCGGGGCGACGGCGAAGATCAAAGACATCCCCGGCGTCAATGGGGTCCGATCGCCGCTGCTCTCGCCCAACGGGGTCACCGACCCGGCGGTGGCCAGCCTGCTCAGCGGGGGCACCACGGCCGCAGGCAAGTTCGTCACCGTGGTCGACTTCGACCCCGGCCTCGGCAAGGCCGCCCAGGACACCGCCGAAGCAGCGGTCACCACGACCCTGCTCGATGTCTCGACCGCGATGGACGCCAAGGGCACCGTGGGCGGTTTCGGGCCCGTGCTGAAGGCGATCACCAGCACGATCGAGCGTGACCTGCTGCGCGGGGAGGGCATTGCCCTGCCCCTTACGTTCCTGGTGATGCTGTTCGTGTTCGGCGGCTTCCTCGCCGCCGGCATGCCGATCATCGGCGCCGTCGTCTCGATCGGCGGGGCGCTGCTGTCGTTGTTCGGCTTCTCCCACGCGCTCGACCTCGACGCCACGGTCGTCAACATCGTGACGCTGCTCGGCCTGGGCCTCTCGATCGACTACGGGCTGCTCATCGTGAGCCGGTTCCGAGAAGAGCTCTCCCGCCGGGAGCGGCGGGGCAGGGCGACCCGCGAGGAGGTCATCAGCGCTGCCGAGCGCACGGTCGACCGGGCCGGCCGCACGGTGCTCTTCAGTGGGCTCACCGTCGCCATCGCCCTCTCCGGGCTGCTCGTGTTCGAGGCCGACATCATGAAAGCGATCGGCCTCGCGGGGGTCAGCGTGGTGCTCGTCGCCATGGTGGTGTCGGTCACGCTGGTTCCCGCTCTGGCGGTGCTCGGCGCCAAGCGGCTGTCGCGCAAGTCGAGCGTGCAGGAGTCTGACACCGGGTTCTTCTCCCGGCTCGCCCACGGGGTGCAGCGGCGCCCGGTCTGGGTGATCCTCGGGTCCGTCGCCGTGCTGGTCACCCTGGCCCTCCCGGCGTTCGACATGAAGCTGACCTCGTCGGGCACCGATCTCCTGCCGAAGAGCGCACCCCAACGCGTGTTCTTCGAGAACCTCAACGCCGACTACCCTGCCCTCGCGGCCCCGGAGGTGTCTGTTGTCGCCGTGAGCACCGACACCGCGGCGGTAACCGCGTGGGCCCAGACGCTCAAGAGCCGACCGGGTGTCACCGACGTGACCGTGCGTCCACTCGGTGCCGACCACCAGGTGGTCAGCATCATGGTCGCGGGTGAGCCCAACTCCGAGCAGGCACAGGCTCTGGTCCACCACCTCCGCGACGAGACCCGACCCGGCTTCACTACCTTGACCACCGGTCAGGCAGCCGGACAGATCGACTTCCTCGACTCGATGGTCAGGGGGGCGCCGTACGCTGTCGGGCTCGTCGTGCTCGGCACCTTCGTGCTGCTCTTCCTCATGACCGGCTCGATCATCGTGCCGATCAAGGCCCTGATTCTCAACGTCATCTCGCTCGGTGCTGCGCTGGGCATCACGGTCTGGATCTTCCAGACTCCCCACCTCGAGGGCCTGCTCAACTTCTCGTCGGTCGGCGCTGTCGAGTCGATGGTGCCCTTCCTCGTGCTCGCGTTCGGGTTCGGCCTCTCGATGGACTACGAGGTCTTTCTGCTGTCGCGCATCACGGAGTTCTACCGAGCGGGCCACGACAACGACCGCGCCGTCTCGCTCGGGCTGCAGCGCACCGGTCGCATCATCACCTCGGCCGCCCTGCTCATCGTCATCGTGTTCGGCGGGTTCATCGCCGGCGACATCCTGATCATCAAGGAGATGGGCCTGGCGCTCGTGGCCGCGGTGATCGTCGACTCGACCCTGGTGCGGATGCTGCTCGTACCGGCCACCATGACCCTGCTCGGCAAGTGGAACTGGTGGGCCCCGGCGCCGCTGCGCCGGCTCCACGACCGGTTCGGCATCACCGAGGGATGACGCCATCAATGGACCCGGTGGACCGCGTCGTCACCGGCCCCCCACCGGTCGAGAACCACGGATACGACAGGCTGCTCGAGGCGACCGACCGGCATCCGTTCGTGCGCTTCGAGCTGTCTCCGCACCGGGCCGACCCGTGGTGGCAGGGCCCGGGTGCAGTCGCCTTCCGACGAGAGAGCGTGCGTCACGGTGCTTCGTATGTGCTGCTCGGCGACGACCGCGGCGTGAGCGCCCTCGTCGAGCACCTTCCCGTGCTGGAGCGGCACGAGCGAACGGTCAGCGGCGCTCGCGGATCCGTCTCGGTGACCCTCCCCCAACATCTTGAACCGCAGCTGCGGCAGCAGTGGCGGGTGGGATCGGGGGGCGACTGGGAATGGCTCGTCACCGAGGCGGTTCCCCCCGAGTCGGCGGGTGGGGGCCGATCGGATGCCGTGGTCCCCCTTGACGACGTGGGCCGCCGCGAGGAGGTGGCGGCCTTTCTCGCCGCGCACTCCCCCACCGCCGATGCGGCGCCGGGTTGCGGTGAGGAGTGGTTCGCGATCGAGACGCCGGCGGGAACGCTGGCCGCGGTCGCGGCAGCCGGTCGTACCCCGGCGGGTGCCCCCCACTTGGTGTCGGTCGCCGTCGACGGGTCACGTCGCGGCCGTGGGCTCGGACGCGCGATCGTCGGCGCCCTCACCCGCCGCGCCGTTGTCGAGCACGGCGTGTGCACGCTGGCTCTGTACTCCACCAACTCCGCGGCTCGGCGCCTCTACCTCTCCCTCGGGTATGACCACGTGTCCCCCTGGGCCAGCCGCGCGGTGCACCTGACCACTCGCCGGTAGTCAGGGCGCGGCCCCGAGCCTGACCACCGAGCCCGGGCGGTCTGACGACGGATCAGCGCTGGTCGGGCTCGGCGGGAGGGGAGGCCTCGGGCTGGGCGTCGACGCCGGCCTCCTTGCGCTGCAACGCAGTGATCGGGGCCGGGGCAGCGGTGAGGGGGTCGTAGCCCCCACCGGACTTCGGGAAGGCGATCACCTCGCGGATCGAGTCGGCCCCCGCGAGGAGGGCCGTGATGCGGTCCCAGCCGAAGGCGATGCCACCGTGCGGTGGCGCGCCGAAGCTGAACGCCTCCAGCAGGAAGCCGAACTTCTCCTGGGCGTCCTCCTCCGACAGGCCCATCACCGCGAACACGCGCTCCTGCACGTCGCGGCGGTGGATACGGATCGAGCCGCCGCCGATCTCGTTGCCGTTGCACACGATGTCGTAGGCGTAGGCGAGGGCCGGCCCAGGGTCGGTGTCGAAGGTGTCCATGAACTCGGCCTTGGGCGAGGTGAACGCGTGGTGCACCGCCGTCCAGGCGCCGGCCCCCACGGCGACGTCGCCCGAGGCGACGGCATCCGCGGCCGGCTCGAAGAGGGGCGCGTCGATGACCCAGAGAAAGCTCCAGGCGCTCTCGTCGATGAGACCGCACCGGTGACCGATCTCGAGACGGGCCGCGCCGAGCAG
>JBDTVJ010000182.1:0-5235 GCA_040007275.1 Terracoccus sp. | reverse complement strand
TGCTGTTCAGCGCGGCTGTCCGGGAGGCCAACGTCGTCGAGAGCGACACCCTGCGTGGCCTCACTGACTCTGAACGGCACGAGCTCGGGCGACTGCTCGAGATCGTGATCGCGGGGCTCGACGAGGTCGACTCCTGACGAGCGCAGGGCTGCGGCGTACGGTCGGCTCATGACCTCGAACCTCGGCCGGAGCGACAGCCCGGTCACCCTCGTCACCGGCACCTCCAGTGGGATGGGCCTGCACACGGCCGTCGAACTGGCCCGAAGGGGCCACACCGTCATCGCCACGATGCGTGACACCACCCGAGCCACCGACCTGCAGGCCGCCGCGAAAGAGGCAGGTGTCAATCTCGAGGTCCGGAGCCTCGACGTCGTCGACCACGAGAGTGCCCGGGCGTGCGTCGAGTCGGTGCTGGCCGACCACGGACACATCGACGTGCTCGTCAACAACGCCGGACGCGGAGCCGTCGGCACCGCTGAACAGCTGAGCATCGACGACGTCCGCGACCAGCTCGAGGTCAACTACGTCGGCCCGGTCGCTCTCACCAAGCTGGTGCTGCCCGGCATGCGCGAGCGGGGATCGGGTCGGGTGCTGACGATCACCAGCGTCGGTGGCGCCGTCGGTCAGCCGTTCGCCGACAGCTACTGCGGCGCCAAGTTCGCCGTCGAGGGCTTCATGCAGTCGCTGGCCCCGGTCGCCGAGACCCTCGGGGTCTGGGTCAGCGTCGTCGAGCCCGCCGCGGTCGCGAGCGACTTCGTCGGCAGCGCGCTGCGCACCGACGACGGCCGCAAGACCCGCCCAGCGGCATCCGACACCGCCAGCCCAGCCGACCCCTACGCCGCGACGCTCGCCGCCTACCTCTCCCGCAGTGCCGGCGCGTTCGCCAACGCCCAGAGCGCACGGAGTGCCGCCACGGCGATCGCCGATGCCGTGACCGCCGAGAGCTATCGGTTCCGCTGGCAGACCTCTGACGGGGCCTCGGCCTTCGTCGGGATGTCGCTCGATGATCTCGACGGCGAGCGCGTGCTGGGGGTCACCCGAACCTGGATCGCACCGTCCTGACCCTGCCTCGGCCACCACACACCGAGTTGTGGGACTGGGTGGGCACCCGTGAGCCGAGGAACGAGACCTTCTAGGCTCGGGGGGTGAGCTTTCCCCGACCGGTGCCGACCATCGGAGACCCATCGTCGGCTGCGGAACGGGCTTCGTCGCCCGACGCCTGGGCGATGCCGGATGCTGTTGAGGCGCTGGCTCGGGTCGTGGGTGCCCGCCGCGACATCCGCCGCTTTCGGCCCGACCCGGTGCCCGAGGACGTGCTGCGATCGATACTCGAGGCCGGGCATCGAGGCCCCAGCGTGGGGCACTCGCAACCGTGGCGCTTCATCGTCGTGACCGAGGCGGCCACCCGCGACCGGGCTGCGGTGATGGCCGATGGCAGCCGCCTGCGCCAGGCGGAGGGGATGACCGAGCCCGCCGCACGCGGGCTGCTCGACCTGCGCCTGGAGGGGATCCGGGAGGCACCGGTCGGGATCGTCATGGCCTGCGACCGTCGGGCGCCGGCCGCCGGGGTGCTCGGACGGGCCAGTTTTCCTGATGCCGACCTGTGGTCGTGCGCGGCCGCGATCGAGAACATCTGGCTGACGGCCCGGGCGCACGGTCTGGGGCTGGGCTGGGTCACGCTCTTCGAGCCGGCCGAGCTCGCTGCCCTGCTCGGGCTGCCCGACGGTGTCGAGACGCTGGGCTGGCTCTGCCTGGGCTGGCCCGACGAACGACCGCCCGAGCCAGGGCTCGAGCGGGCCGGCTGGTCGAAGCGCCTGCCGCTCCACGAAGTCGTGATGCGTGAACGATGGACCGACAGCGCCGCGCCGGTCTCGCATCTGCGCAGCCCGGAACAGTCTGCAGTGGTGGCTGCACGTGACCGCGCCGACGATCTGCTCACCGCGCCCGGATCGCTCGGCTCCCTTGACGTGGTGCTCGACCGGGTCGGCGCGCTTGCGCTGGCCGCCGGGTCGGGCACGTTGGTCATTGCGGGGTCCGACCATGCGGTCACCGCGCACGGGGTCTCCGCTTTCGATTCCGCTGTCACCGCCGATGTCGCCCGAGCGACCAAGGAGGGAACGTCGATGGGAGCCGTTGCGGCCCGTGCCGCCGGTCTCGAGATGGTGTTCATCGACGCCGGAATCGGTTGCTGCCGGGGCGATCTGGTTTTTTCCGATGCCCTCGACCACGAGACCTGGGCCGCGCTGCTCGCTGAGGGCCATGGGCGTGGCGTCGAGGCTGCGGCATCCGGCCTCGTGGCGGTCGGAGAGATCGGCGTCGGTAACACGACGGTCGCCGCGACGCTCGCTGCCGCCCTGCTCCACCTGCCGGCATCCGAGGTCGTGGGACGGGGGTCGTCGGCCGACGCGACCATGCTCGAGCGCAAGGTCGACGTGGTCGAACGGGCCATCAGGCGGGTCGGTCCGGTTGAGGCCGACGAAGCGGTCCGCCGGTTGGGCGGCGGCGAGTTCGCCGTACTCACCGGCGTCGTGCTCGGCGTCGCCGACGCGGGCGGGGCGGTGGTGCTCGACGGTCTCGCGACGTCGGTCTGCGCGCTGGCCGCCGTTCGGCTCGAGCCAGGTGTCGCGGCCCATCTCGTCGCCGGCCAACGCTCCCGTGAGCTGGCCCACGCCCTGGTACTGCGCGAGCTCGGCCTCGAACCAGTGCTCGACCTGCGCATCCGGGCCGGTGAAGGAGTGGGGGCAGCGCTCGCCGTCGGGGTGCTGCACGATGCCCTACGGCTGCGGCGAGAGGTCGCCCGCACGATGCGGTCGCCGGGCGTTTCGGGTTGAGTTCTCGCACTGGTCGGGCCTAGGTTGCAGGCAGAGCCCACGTTCGATCGCCGAAGGGGCCGACGGGAGAGCCATGTCGACGACGACACCGAACCGCAGCTCAGCACCCGACTCCGGGGGTGATCGGGCCTTCTTCGGTCAACCCAAGGGCCTGGCGACCCTGTTCTTCGTCGAGCTGTGGGAGCGTTTCTCCTACTACGGGATGCGCGCCATCCTGCTTTACTTCCTCATCGGCAAGGTGGCCGACGGCGGCCTTGGCATCGACGAGACGACCGGCACGGCCGTGGTCACGATCTACGGGGCATCGGTCTACCTGCTGTCGATCATCGGAGGGTTCACCGCCGACCGGATGTTCGGTCCGCGCCGCTCGACGCTCTACGGCGCCCTCGTCATCATGTCGGGACACATCTGCCTTGCCATCCCGGCCACGCCGACCGCCTGGCTCGGCATCGCCCTCGTCGCCCTGGGCACCGGCCTGCTCAAGCCCAACGTCTCGACGATGGTCGGCATGCAGTACAAGGGCGATGACCCGAGACGTGACGCGGGCTTCTCGATCTTCTACATGTCGATCAACATCGGCGCCTTCTTCTCGCCCCTCGTCGTCGGCTGGCTGCGTGACCGCTACGGCTTCCACGCCGGCTTCTCTGCCGCTGCCGTCGGTATGGCCGTCGCGGTCGTCTGGTTCGTCAGAGGCCGCAAGGTGCTCGGACCCCACGTCGACGACGTGCCGAACCCGCTCACCCGTCAGGAGCGGGCGAAGGTGGGCAGCATGGCCGTCGGGGCCCTGGTCGCTTTCGGCCTCGTGGTGATCGTCGCCGGTCTCTGGCGCGACTCCATCCTCGACCAGATGATCGACGCCATCTCGATCGTCGCGCTGCTCGCGCCGATCGCGTACTTCACAATGATGTTCCGCAGCCCGAGGGTGGAGAAGGAGGAGAAGTCGCACCTGCTCGCGTACCTACCGCTCTGGATCGGCGCCATGCTGTTCTGGATGATCTTCGAGCAGGCGGCTGGCAAGATGGCCCTCTTCGCTGCCGATCGCACCGTCACCGAGACGGCCGGCATCAACGTCAACCCGGAGTGGTTCCAGTCGGTCAACCCGCTCGCCATCGTGGTGCTGGCGCCGGTCGCCGGCTGGATCTGGACTCGGCGTGCAGGCCGGTTCCCCTCGACCCCCATGAAGTTCGTTCTCGGTGTCACACTCATCGGGGTGTCGGCGCTCGCCCTGTCGTGGGCCTTCGCGGCGTTCAAGGGCAACACCGCTCCGGTCTACATCCTCGGCGGCGTGTTCGTGCTGCAGACCATCGCGGAACTGTGTCTCTCGCCGGTAGGGCTTTCGGCCACCACCCGCTTGGCCCCCAAAGCGTTCGCCAGCCAGGCGATGGCGCTGTGGTTCCTGGGCAGCGCGGCCGGGCAGGCGCTGGCCGCCCAGCTGATCCAGGCGCTGGGTGGGCTCTCCGACTCCACCTACTACCTCGTCAACGCGGTCATCACCCTCGTCGTGGCCGGTGTCCTGCTGGCGATGGTGCCGTGGATCCGCACGAGGATGGCGTCGGCCGAACTGCACAGCTCGGTGGGTGCATCAACGCACTGAGTCGAGCCGAGCGACCAACCCGCCGCAACGTGGCGAGGCGCAGGCTCTGAGGTGCACGCCAGCATTTCGCTGCTCGGCACCCAGTGGGAGGTGCTCTCAGCCGGCGCCATCATCGTCATCGTCCTGTCAGTGGGGTGCCGCTGAGGCCAGAACCCCGCGGCTGGTTGGGGTTTGCTCGGGCATCCCGGATCGCGTTTCTTGTCGGTGGGTATCTCCGGCGCTGTCCGACCATATCGGGTAGAATCGAACACATGTTCGAGAGTGGTTCTGAGTTGACGACCGAGGGCCTGCAAGCCCTGGTCGCGGCGCTGTCTCGTCTCGATGAGAGGGTTGATGACGCGGGGCGCATCGATCAGCTCTCGGCGTTGGAGCGGGTCAAGTCGGCGGTCGCGGCGGCGCAGGCGCGGGTCACGGTGGGGTTCATCGCCTCACAGGAACAGATCGCGGCGGGGTGGCGTGAGCACGCGAAGGCCTGTGCTGATGACAACGACTTCGACGGGTGGAGGCAGGCGCGGGACAACGCGCGTCGGGCCTCCCTGGAAGAGCCTGAACCGGCAGACCAGAACCCGGGCGACGGCGGGCGTTCGCGCAAGCGGCCGGTGTTGGCGAACGGGATCGCGGCGCAGGTCGCGTTGGCCCGGCACGAGTCCCCGCACCGCGGTAGCCAGCACCTCACGCTCGCGTTGACCCTGGACCGGCACCTGCCGACCGTGCTGGCCTGGCTCCAGGCCGGGGTGCTCAGTGAGTGGCGGGCTACCCTCATCGTGCGTGAGGCCGCCGTGCTGACCCCGGACCGGCAACAGGTCCTCG
>JBDTVJ010000181.1:0-5247 GCA_040007275.1 Terracoccus sp. | reverse complement strand
TCTCGTCGATGAGACCGCACCGGTGACCGATCTCGAGACGGGCCGCGCCGAGCAGCGCGCGTGCGGCCTTGGCGGCTCCGGCGGCGAAGAAGATGCAGTCACCGGGCTGAGCACCGACGTGGGCCGCGAGACCTGAGCGTTCGGCATCCGACAGGTTCTTGGCGACGGGGCCGCCCAGCTCGCCGTCGGGCTGTACGAGCACGTAGGCCAGCCCGCGAGCGCCACGCTGCTTGGCCCACTCCTGCCACGCGTCGAGCTGCTTGCGCGGCTGAGCGGCCCCACCGGGCATGACCACAGCGCCGACGTAGTCGGCCTGGAACACCCGGAACGGGGTCTCGGCGAAATAGCTCGTGCACTCGATGAGCTCCTGGGCGAAGCGCAGGTCGGGCTTGTCGGAGCCGAAGCGCGCCATCGCGTCGTGGTAGGTCAGTTGCTCGAACGGCCCGCCGACCTCGACCCCGATGAGCTTCCAGAGCGCGGCGATGATCTCTTCGCCGAGGGTGATGATGTCGGCCTGCTCGACGAAGCTCATCTCGACGTCGAGCTGGGTGAACTCCGGCTGACGGTCGGCGCGGAAGTCCTCGTCGCGGTAGCAGCGGGCGATCTGGTAGTAGCGCTCCATGCCGGCCACCATGAGCAGCTGCTTGAACAGCTGCGGGCTCTGGGGCAGCGCGTACCACGAGCCCGGCCGAAGGCGAGCCGGCACGAGGAAGTCACGGGCACCCTCAGGGGTCGAGCGGGTCAGCGTCGGGGTCTCGATCTCGACGAAGTCGTGCCCACCGAGCACCGCACGGGCAGCGGCGTTCACCTTGGAGCGAAGCCGGATGGCCGCGCCCTGTTCTGGACGTCGCAGGTCGAGGTAGCGGTACTTGAGGCGGGCCTCCTCGCCGACAGCGACCCGCTCGTCGATCTGGAACGGCAGCGGAGCCGACTCCCCCAGCACCTCGAGCTCGCTGACCACGACCTCGATGTCGCCGGTGGGCAGCTCAGGGTTTGCGTTGCCCTCGGGGCGGCCGCGCACCTCACCGGTCACCTTGACGCAGTACTCGTTGCGCACGTCATGCGCGCCGCCCTCGGCGAGCACCTCGTCGCGGGCCACCACCTGGGCCACCCCCGAGGCGTCCCGCAGGTCGAGAAAGGCCACTCCCCCGTGATCTCGGCGCCGCGCCACCCAGCCGGCGAGCGTGACGGTCTGTCCGGAGTGCTCGGCACGCAGCGTGCCGGCCTCGTGAGTGCGAAGCACGAAAGGTCCCTTTTCGGTCGGAGTCGGGCGGGTGCCGTGAGTGATGGTGGATGCCGCTGACGGCCCACCCCATCCTACGGACCGGGCCCAGCCGCCTACGAATCGATGACGTCTGGCCGCCGCCCCGCCCGATCGGCCCACTGCTGACGTACGTTCGTAGGGTGAGACGGTCGTGGCGCTGGGGCGTGCTCGTCGCCCTGGTGGCGGCGCTCGTCGCGCTGCCGTTCGTGGTCGCCCGGCTACCGGTGGGCTCGACCGGTTCGGATGCCGCAGAGACCCTGAAGCGGATCGAACAATCGGTGGACCGGCCTTACGCCGGGTACGCCGAGACGACCGGAACCTTGGGGTTGCCGGTCTCCGACGGTCTCGACACCCTCGCCTCCCTGCTCGGGGGACGCACCCAGCAACGCGTGTGGTGGCGCTCGAGTACCGACTGGCGCGCCGACACCATCACCCCCACGGGTGAGGAGGGTGCCCACACCACGGCCACCGCCCGCGCCGTGTGGGACTACGAGGACAACCGAGCCGTGGTGACCGAGGCCGACCTGCCTGGAGCGGTCCGCCTGCCTCGCGCCGCAGACACACTCCCGCCGCTGCTTGCTGCCCGGTTGCTCAGCGAGGCGAGACCCGCGCGGGTCTCGACCCTGCCCGAGGCCCGGGTCGCGGGACGGGCGGCCGACGGGCTGCGTCTTCGGCCGGGCGACCCGCTGAGCAGCATCGACCGGGTCGACGTCTGGGCCGACCGAGATTCGGGGATACCCGTGCGGGTCGACGTCTACGGTCGCGGTGCCGCGAAAGCGGCCCTGTCATCGACGTTCCTCGATTTTGACGACAGCGCGCCCAGCGCGTCGACGACGCTCTTCACGCCCCCGCCGGGGGCACGGGTGCGCTATGGGCAGCGCTTCGACCTGGTGCGCCAGATCGGTCGGTTCCCCGATCGGGGCCTGCCGAACACGGTGCTCGGCTACCCTCGCGCCGCCTCGCCAGATGGCCTCGAGGGCATCGGACGCTATGGCCGGGGCGTGACTCAGTTCGCGGTCGGGTCGCTGCCCGGCGGGTCGGCAGACTCGTTGCGCGACCAGCTGCTCCTGGCCCGGGCAGCCAAGAAGCTGCCCGAGGGCATCGCCCTGTCGGTTGGCCCCGTCGGCCTGCTGTTGACCGACCCCGCCGTGACCGGTGAGAGCTGGCTGCTCACCGGCACCTTGACCCCCGCCGCGCTGACGCGCGCCGCGACCGAGCTGCGTGCCGCGAACGGAGCAGCGTGACCGATCTGCCCCAGCCGCCCGAGTCGAGTCTGCCCAGCCTGCCGAGCCCGACGACGGTGATCCGCACCGACGGCCTGACCAAGGTCTACGGGCGGGTGACCGCCGTTGACCACGTCACCCTCGACGTGCGCGCCGGCGACATCTACGGCTTCCTCGGGGCGAACGGCTCGGGCAAGACCACGACGGTGCGGTGCCTGCTCGGTCTGGTGCTGGCCACCTCAGGGCAGATCGAGCTGTTCGGTCAGGCGATGCCGAAGCGGGCGTCTTCGGTCCTACCTAGGGTGGGGGCGCTGGTCGAGGGGCCGGCGGCGTACGGACACCTGTCGGGTCGGGCGAACCTCGAGATGTACGACGCAAGCGGCCAGGCGCCGTCGGGGCCGTTGGGTGGTGGCCGCCGAGGCCGGCGGCACCGAGCCGAGGAGGCACTTTCGCTCGTCGGGCTCGGCGCCGTGGGGTCCCGGCCCGTGCGGGCCTACTCCTTGGGGATGCGCCAGCGGCTCGGGCTGGCCGCGGCCCTGATGCGCCGACCCGACCTGCTGGTGCTCGACGAGCCGACGAACGGCCTGGATCCTCAAGGCATTCGCGAGATCCGCGAGCTGCTGTTGCAGCTGCACTCGGCCGGCACCACGGTCTTCCTCTCCAGTCATCTGCTGGCCGAGGTCGAGCAGTTGTGCAGTCGCATCGGTCTGCTCGACCGCGGCCGGCTCGTGCTCGAGGAGCAGCTCGACGTGCTGCGCGCCCCCACCGGCCGCACCGTTGTCGAGACGGTCGACGTCGAGAGGGCTGCCGAGCTGATGGGCCCGGCGGTGGAGGTCCGCGACGGTGAGCGGCTGCTCGTACGCTGCCCCGACCCTGCCGCCCTCAACGCGCGGCTGGTGGGCGCTCGGGTGCGAGTGCGCCAGCTCGGGCCGGAGCGCCGCACGCTGGAAGACGTGCTCGAGGAGCACACCCAGACCCGGGCCGCTCTGGAGGTGCCGACGTGATTGGGGTCGAGCTGGTCAAACTGTTCGGTCGCCGCCGCACGTGGGTGGCGCTCCTGCTTCTCAACCTGTTGCCGACGGTCGTCGCGGGAACCTTGGCCTGGACCGGGATCGCACCCCAGCCCGGGTCGGGGCCGGCCTTCCTGTCAGCGGTGCTCGCCGACGGTTCCCTCTTCGCCATCGCCGCCCTCGCGATCGTTCTGCCGCTGTTTCTGCCCATCGCGATCTCGGTGGTGGCCGGTGAGTCGGTGGCCGGTGAGGCGCAGGCCGGAACGCTGCGCTACCTGCTGATCCGACCCGTCGGGCGGACCCGCCTGTTGATGCGCAAGATGGGCGCGGTCGTCGCCTTTGTGCTTGTCTCGGTGCTGTCGGTGGCGGGGATCGGCTACCTCGTGGGGCGCCTTCTGCTCGGCAGGGCTCCAGCATCCGGCACGCTGATCAGTCTCTCCGGGTCGACGCTGACGCCGGCCGACATCGCGTGGCGCACGGCCGTCGCCATCGCCTACGTCACCGTCTCGATGCTCGGGGTGGCCGCGATGGCGTTGTTCCTCTCGACCCTGACCGACTCCCCCCAGGCGGCCAGCCTCGGCGCGCTGGCCTTCCTCATCGGGTCGTCGCTGCTGTTGACGGTCGATGCGGCGCGACCGCTGCAGCCCTATCTGCCGACGCGCTACTGGCTCTCGTTCGTCGACCTCTACCGCGACCCGGTGCTGTGGAGCAACATCGAACGTGGCGTCGCGCTGCAGTTGGTCTACCTGGTGGTGCTGCTGACCGCCGCCTGGGCCAACTTCGTCACCCGCGACGTGACGAGCTGACTCCTTGTTTCCGCTGAGGAGGTGAGTCGGGCGCAGTCGGCCGGCGACCACGTCGGCACCGTGCCCGCCCCGAGGGCTGCGTCGACCAGCGTCTGAGCCAACGGGTTGCCCGGCAGTCCACCGTGGTTCACGCGCACGCCCGGGCAGATGCTCTGCAGCGACGGGCTGGGATGCCCGTCGACGACGGATGAGCTCGGCGGCACGACGACGTCGTCACCGGTGGTCCAGAGTGAGACGAACACCACCCCGGCGGGGATGCCGTCTCGATCGAGCCGAGCGAGCAGCGGGCTGTCGGTCGCGAGCTGCTGGCAGGCCATCGGGCAGGTTCCGCCCACCAGCGAGCCGACGGTCGCCACCTCGGTTCCGTGGTGCGGGGAGCCGAGGGTCACCAGCCGGCGCACTCGGGAGGCGCCACCGTTCTGCGTGACCCAGAGGCGCGTGACGATGCCACCCGCGGAGTAGCCGACGAGATCGACCGACGACGCCCCCGTTCGACCCAACGCCGCATCAACCGCCGCACCGAGCGCGTCAGCCTGCCCGGCGAGATCGCCCTGGGCCTGGTCGGGCAGGCCCACGACTGTGACGTCACGACCCCCCGCGCGAAGAACCGCCGCAAGCGGAGCCAACGACCCCTGGTCCCCCCCGTAGCCGGGCACGAGCAGCACCGGCCCGGGCGTCGACTGGTCGGGCACCGGTGTCGGCCGGCGGGCGACGACGACGACCGCGACACAGAGAACGAGCACGGCAAGCAGGCCGACCACCGCCACCACGAGGCGTCGTCGTGCAGGAGCGAGTTGCGTCAGCACGTCTCATCATCGGTCATCGATGCGGGGCGGGTCTCGCGGCCGTCGACGACGGACGGTTGCCGGGAGTCGTCACGCGTCGGTCGGTCACCGTCTCGCTTGCACCTCGTGGGCGGGCCACGGCGCGTCAGGCGGTCGCAG
>JBDTVJ010000180.1:0-5276 GCA_040007275.1 Terracoccus sp. | reverse complement strand
AGACACCGGGACCGGCCATCCCGCCACCGGGCCCCGGGCCGATCCGCGCCGCCGCAACCGGCACCCCGGGCGAGCAACCCCGCCACGGTCCGATCCGCGCCGCCGCAACCGGCATCCCGGGCCCAGCAGCTCGGCCGCGGTCCGACTCAGCCGGTGGTGGGGGCTGAGTCTCGGGTGGCATCAGGACCACCCGCGAAACCCGGCTCCCCCAGCAGAGCCTCGATCGCGGCGGTGTTCCGCTTCTCGGCCACCCAAGGCAGCACCGGCACGAAGCCGGTGAGCAGGTTCAGCACGATCTTCTTCAGAGACCACCGGGCCTTGACCCCCAGATTGGCAATCGTGGCGGCGTAGCCCATGTAGATGAATCCGTGGATCGGGCTCCAGATCGTCGAGAACGTCGAGTCCTTCGGGTAGATGTAGCGCACGAACATGGCCGCCAGCAGCACGAACAGGGCAACGCCCGCCACGAAAGCCAGCACCCGGTAGATCTTCAGTGCAGAACGAATCTGCTTGGCTCCGGCCGGACTCGACGGGGGTGTGCTCACGCTGGGACCTCTTCCCGGGGGGCTGCCACGGCAGGCTCCCCCTGCTGTTCTGCTCGAAACATCTTCCACCACATCCAGATCGCGAAGAGACCGAAGACCCACCACTGCACTGCATACGCCGCGTTCTTCAGATTGAGCGGAGCGTCGAGCGTCGGTGGGGGCACCCGGTCGAGCGTCTCGGCGCCGACGTCGACCATCGCGCCCCCGACCTGCTCGTTGCTCGCGAAGATGACCGCGTTGTAGAGGGCACCGGGCCATTCGTTCACCAGCTCGGCCAGGTCGATCGAACGGTGCTGGTCGCCGGGCAGGGCCGGCCCGGGCCGGGGGGACTCTCCGGGCCCGAGCGTGCCGTCGACCGTGACCACGCCGGCCGGGGTCTGCGGCGATGTCGGGCTGCCGGGCACGAAGCCACGCAGCACCGCCACCGTTCCTTCGGACGTGACGAGGGGCGTGACGACCCAGGAGCCCGACCGGTCGCCCAAGCGGCGGTCGACCACGACGAAACTTCGCTCGGAGGTATACGTGCCCGTGGCGGTGACGGGCCGGTTCGACAGCTCCGGAGTGAAGGGCGCGTGCGGAGCGAGCACGTCGGGCAGGGGGGCTCGAGCGCTCGTTCCGGCTGCCGCAACGGCATCCTTGAGTCCCTCGTCACGCGCCACACCGAGCTGCCAGAGGCCGAGCAGCACGCAGACGGCAACGGCGAGCACGGCCAGACCCAGCAACCCCAGCCAACGGGGGGTGAACAGGGCACGCAGCACCCCTTCAGGGTAGGTCACCAGCGCCCCATGCCCTGCACCGTGCCGCTCAGAGCCGACCAGAGCCGACCAAAGCCGACCGGGCCCAGGATCCGTGCCAGACTCGGCGCCCATGATCGACCGCGACCCACTCGCTCGAACCCGCACCCGCACCTCCTTGGCTGCGACGGTCGGCGTGCTGGGGTTGGCTCTGCTCACCGGCTGTGGCTCGACGTCACCGGCGCCCCCCGTGACCACCGTGACGGTGTACTCCGACGGCACCACCGTGACACCCGGCCCCACGGCAGTCCCGGCATCGCCGGCCGGCCCGTCGTCGGTGCCGACCGTCACGGCGCCGTCGCAGGATCCGAGCGAGACGACGCCGGTGCGCGTCGGCAAGCTGCGCGGCGCCCCGGCCGACTTCGCCGAGGCCAGCTCCCGGGTGTCGAAGGCTGCCGCGGCGGATGCCGCTGCCACCTCGGTCGTCAGCCCGAGCGACAACATCTTCTGTGGCATCGTCGACAACGGCGCCGTAGTGGCCTGCGAGGTCGGCACGGGGCGGGCCCCGGCCCCGGAGTCGACGCCGTGCCCCAGCGGCGGCGGCGCCACGGACGTCGGCCGGGTCGAGCTGACTGCTGCGGGGGCGAAGCCGATCTGCAACTCCGACACGATCCGGGTTTCCGGAGCGCCGAACCTCGCCTACGGCAAGCGCTGGAGCCCGCCCGGCACGTCGTTCTCCTGCCTCAGCGAGGAGGCCGGGATGACCTGCGTCGACAGCAAGACCAAGCACGGGTTCTTCATCGCGCGAGCGACGTACGCGACCTTCTGACGTCGTCAACACCAACGGTCGAGGCCAACGCCGAGACGATCTCGATCCGTCGACCGGTCGGGTGACCACTCGCTGGAACTCCCCGCAAAGTCTGAGTTTTCTCCCCATTTCAGATCTCTTTTAGATAACGATGATTGAACACTCTGTGGCGTCTCACCACGTGGTACTTGACTGGGCCAGCGCTCGAGGAAGAGGTGATGGTGGCCCGGGGCGCTGTCCATCGGTCACTCGTACATTTAAGGACGGTCCTTCGTGGGTCATTCACTCATCTCGCGGCGACGCAGACTCATCGGCGTGCTCGCCTCCGGAGCCCTGGTCGTCGGAGCCGCTGCAGCCACTCCGGTCCAGGGGGCTCTCGCTGCCGGAACCCCCAGCGCCACCGGCACGACCGGCGCATCGTCAGCGGCATCCGTCGACGACAACCTTCGCCCGCCGCAGGCCGTCAAGCAGGACGCCCTGCGTCAGAAGGCGCTGCAGCAGCGCATCCTTGGCGACCCGAGCGCCCAGGGCAAGGTCGCCCAGGTCGGTGGCACCTCCAGTACTGCCAGGTCAGGCGCCGCGAAGGGCAAGGGAAAGTACGTTCAGCTGGAACGCGAGGGCACCGACAAGATCTTCGTCGTCATCGTCGAGTTCGGTGACCAGCAGTACCCCAACGCGGTGTTCCAGGGCCCGCCGCCCGACGGCAGCACCACCGATGTGACCGGGCCCCTGCACAACCAGATCCCGGCGCCCGACCGCAAGGTCGACAACAGCACCCTGTGGCTGAAGGACTACACCAAGGCGCACTACGAAAACATGTACTTCAACCGCATGGCGAAGTACTACGAGACGCAGTCGTCGGGTCGCTACTCGGTCGAAGGCACGGTCACCGACTGGGTCAAGGTGCCCTTCAACGAGGCGCTGTACGGCCGCAACTACTGCGGCGACATCGTCTGCGCCACCTCGAAGGCGCTCGTGCGTGACGCCCTGGCGATGTGGGTGCAGGGCCGCCTTGACGCCGGCATGACCATGCCGGAGATCACGGCCTACCTCAGGACGTTCGACCAGCAGGACCGCTATGACATCGACGGCGACGGCAACTTCGACGAGCCCGACGGCGTCATCGACCATTTCCAGATCGTGCACGCAGGGGGCGATGAGGCCGCCGGCGACCCGAACCAGGGCTCGGACGCCATCTGGAGCCACCGCTCGGCCGCGAACCTGCAGGCCGGCGGCCCGCTCGGGGCCGGAGTCGACATCGGCACCAACGGCGGGCTCGTGTCCAGCCCGGACGTGCCGAACCACTCGACCGGGATGTGGGTCTACGACTACACGGTTCAACCCGAGAACGGTGGTCTCGGCGTCTTCGCCCACGAGTTCGGCCACGACCTCGGTCTGCCCGACCTCTACGACACGTCCGGCAACACCGGAGGCGCCGAGAACAGCACCGCCTTCTGGACGCTGATGAGCTCCGGCGCGAACATCGGCGACGGCTCGCGCAAGGGTATCGGCGACGCCCCCACCGACATGGGGGCCTTCGAGCTCTTCCAGCTCGGCTGGCTGCAGCCGCAGGGCAAGAAGGGCCCGTTCTACGACATCGCTCAGTCTGACGAGCGCTCGGTGCACAAGCTCGGCACGAACGCACCGGCGAGCAAGAAGTCGGTGCAGGCGCTGTTCACCGTGCTGCCCGAGAAGCAGGTGGCGCTCGACATCGGCACGCCGTTCGCCGGCGAGAAGATGTACTGGAGCACCTCGGGCGATGAGATCGAGACCACGATGACGCACGCGGCCACTGCCGGTGTGCTGTCCGCCAAGGTCAGCTACGACATCGAGCAGGACTGGGACTACGCCTATCTCGAGGCCTCGCCTGACGGCTCGACGTGGACCCCGGTCGCGACGAACCTGTCCACCACGGACAACCCGAACGAGCAGAACCAGGGCCAGGGCATCACCGGCTCGAGCGACGGCGCGTGGGTCGACGTCACGGGCACCCTGCCTGCGGGCACGACTGCGGTGCGGTTCCGCTACTGGACCGATGTCGCGGCCACCTTCCCCGGCATCAACATTGACCAGGTCGCCCTCGACGGCGCCCTGATCGGCACGGCCGAGACCGACACCGAGGGCTGGACCTTCGACGGCTTCGTGTCGACGACGGGCACCGAGGTGCAGTCGTACTTCAACGCGTACATCGCCGAGAACCGGCAGTACGACGGTTACGACACGTCACTCAAGACGGCCTACAACTTCGGGTTTCTCACCACGACCCCCGACCGGGTCGAGAACTACCGCTACCAGAACGGGATGCTCATCAACTACTGGGACGGCTCGCAGACGGACAACAACGTCGGCGACCACCCGGGGTCGGGGCTCGTGCTCCCGGTCGACGCCCACCCGCGATTCACCCACTGGTCCGACGGCACCCTGATGCGACCCCGCATCCTCTCGTACGACTCGACTTTCGGTCTCGAGAGAACCGAGACGATCACCCTGCACAAGGACGGCGAGACAAAGAAGGTCTGGGGTCGGACCGCTGCTCCCGTCTTCGACGACACGAAGAAGTACTGGTACGACTCCGACGAGCACGGCGCGACCGGCGAGCACCCCGGCCGCTACCAGCCGGGCTGGTACGGCGTGAACGTGCCGAAGACCGGTACGACGATCCGGGTCGTCAGCTCCACCGCGAAGGGCCAGACGTTGACGGTGAAGGTGCAGCCGAAGGGCTGACCCCCACCCGCGGTCACGACGAAGGGCCTCGCCGGCGATGGTCGGTGTGGCCCTTCGGCGCGTCTAGGATTGGTGCTCAGCACCCGTCCTGACCACCCGACCGAGGGGCCGCCGTGGCACAACTGCTGATGCTGCACCTGGTCGCTGCCGGGCTCGCCCCACTGCTGGTCAGGCTACTGCGCGCCCGGGCCTTCCTGGTGCTCGCCCTCGCCCCCGCCGCCGGGTTCGGCTGGCTGGTAACCGTCGCGACCACGGTGCGCGACGGGCGCTACCCGACCCAAAGCTTCTCGTGGGTGCCCGGTCTCGGGCTCGACCTCGGCTTTCGCCTCACGACGCTCTCGTGGCTGCTCGGCCTGCTGGTGACCGGTGTGGGCGCCCTCGTGCTCGTCTACTGCCGGTGGTACTTCCGCGACGACGACCCGACGCTCTGGCGCTTCTCCGCCGTGTTCACCGCCTTCGCCGGGG
>JBDTVJ010000179.1:0-5317 GCA_040007275.1 Terracoccus sp. | reverse complement strand
GAGCGCGTCTGCCTCCCACACCACCGCTTCTGCCGACACCCCGGTCTCCTCTACACCCGCCGCCACTGCACAGTGTGCCGCGCCGAAGTGCCCGGGTCGAGAGAAAGGGCCAAAAAACCTTCGCTTTCCCGGGTGATCCCCTCCGCCACCCGGGAAAGCGAGGCGACGGATACGTGCAGATGCCCCCCGGCACACTCTCCCCCGATACAAGAGAGTTCCACCGTCCGTCATCAGTAAGACGGCGGACTGGTCATTTCATGACAGGTGGATGGTCGACGAGTTTCTGCTATCTCGCCGAGAACCTGGCTGCGGTCCGCTCTCCCGAGTGATCCCCTCCACGAGACCCTTCGGGAGAGCGGAACCTTGGCACCGACGCGCCCGGTGCTGAGGGGATCCCTCCCTGCTCAGCAGGAGACTGGTCCGGACGACACGCGTCTGTGCCATGGCCTCATTTGACGGCATGCCCGACCATCGGGTGCCGAAACGACGAAATCGGTACGAGGTTTTGACCGTGGGTGTCTCATCATGGTCAGGTGATCCCTCCATGACGCGCCGTTGGCTCTTCGGTGACCAGCTCGGTCCGCACTTCGACGTCGGCCGGGGCGGGGTGCTGCTCGTCGAGAGCCGCACCGCGCTCACCCACCGGCGCTACCACCGCCAGAAGCTGCACCTGGTGCTGTCGGCGCTGCGACACCGCGCCGACGAGCTCGGCGAGAATGCCGTGTTGATGCAGGCCGCCACGTACACCGATGCCCTGCGTCAACTGGGCGAGCCGGTGCGCGTCTACGAACCGAGCTCGTACGCCGCTGACAACCTGGTGCGCCGTCGCATCGCCACCGGCGAGGTCGAGGCGGTGGACCCGACCCCGGGGTTCAGTCTCCCCAGAACGGAGTTCGCCCAGTGGGCCGGCGACCGCGGGCGGCTGCGGATGGAGGAGTTCTATCGCTTCCAGCGCCGGCGCCTCGACCTGCTCGTCGAGGGTGGCGACGGCTCGCACCCCGTCGGGGGCCGCTGGTCGTTCGACGACGAGAACCGAGAGCCGCCGCCCAAGAACGTCAAGACGCTCGACGTCCCGTCGGCCTACCGGCCACGCGAGAGCGACATCGACGCCGGCGTGCGTGAAGACCTCGACCGGCTCTGCCGCGACGAGGGTCTGCAGACCGTGGGCCGCGACGGTCCGCGGCTGTTTGCGGTGACCCGCCGCGAGGCGCTCGCGGCGCTCGAGCGGTTCGTCACCCAGCGGCTCGGCGCGTTCGGGCCCCACGAGGACGCGATGCTTCGCGGCGACTGGGCGATGGCCCACAGCCTGTTGTCGGTGCCCCTCAACCTCGGGCTGCTCAGCCCGATCGAGGTGGCCGAACGCGCGGTCCGGGCCCACCATGAGGATGCCGTGCCGCTGGCCTCGGTCGAGGGGTTCGTTCGCCAGGTGGTGGGATGGCGCGAGTACGTGTGGCAGCTGTACTGGCACTTCGGACCCGAGTATCGCCACCGGAATGCGCTCGGCGCCCACGCCCGCCTACCCGACTGGTTCGACGAGCTCGACTCCGACCGGGTGGATGCCGCGTGCCTCTCCGACGTGCTCGGCGACGTCCGCGACCGTGGCTGGGCGCACCATATTCCCCGGCTGATGGTGCTCGGCAACTGGGCGGCCCAGCGCGGTTACGACCCCGACGCCCTCACCGAGTGGTTCCAGACCAGATTCGTCGATGGCTACGACTGGGTCATGCCTGCCAACGTCGTCGGCATGAGCCAGCACGCCGACGGGGGCGCCATGGCGACCAAGCCCTACGTCTCTGGCGGCGCGTACATCAACCGGATGAGCAACTATTGCGGCGGATGCCGGTACGACCCGAAGAAGCGGGTGGGTCCTGACGCGTGCCCCTTCACGGCCGGCTACTGGGCCTACCTCGACCGCAACGCAGAGATGCTGTCGGGCAACAACCGCATGGCCAGGCCGTTGCAGGGCCGGCACCGACTGGCCGACCTGACCGAGCTGGTCGAGCAGGAGAAGTCACGCGGAGACGACCCGCCCTGAGCGCAGCCAGATCGGCCCACCCCGGTCTGTGCGTCTGGCACCTGCGTCACTTCACGGGTGCCCGACGTCCAACCCGCTGTACGTCTGACACCCGCGGCGTTCCACGGGTGCCGGCTGCACAGGAGATCAAGCGGACGCTTGATCGCGTTCGAAGCGGCGAGAGGCATGAACGTCATCGCCCAACCCGTACACCGTTCGCAGGTCACGGACTGCCTGCAGCTGCCGCTTGCTGTGCGGGCTGGCGCACGACTCCCCCTCGTCTCCGGTCACCGGCTCGAACGAGTGCAGCACGATCCGTTCGAGCAGCTCGCCCAGGCTCTCGTCGTTGAACTCGGCCAGGCCCTTGAGCACCTTGACGATGTTCTTCTCCAGGCGCACCCCGAGCTGAACCCGGTCGACCGAGATTCTCTCCACCCGCTCCTGCAACACCATATTGGCATGTTACCCAGGTAACATGGTCCCACGCAAGACATCGTGCGAACCAGAGCCGGGCCCACCCCCGACGTCGAGGTAATCGTGATCAGGCTGGGCGCGCGCGGGCGACCGCGAAGGTGCGGGTGAAGGGGAACAACACACCGAACGTCCTTCTCGGGTACGCCTTCTCGAGCTCTGCTTCGTAGTCGGCGACGAACGCCTCCCGCTCTGCCGGATCGGTGAGCACCCCGAGCACCGGACGCAGCCCCGTTCCCCTGACCCAGTCCAGCACCGGATGGGTACCGTCGGCCGGTGGCTGCAGCACCTGCAGGTAGGTCGTCTGCCAGACGTCGACGTCGGCGGCGACCTCGAGCAGCAGGGCGGCATACGTCTCGGGCAGCGCCGTTCCAGCAGCCCGGTCGAGGCCGGGAGCGAGGTCGTCTGCGCGGGAGTGTCGCGCGGCGACCTCACGCATCAGCCGGTGCGATGCGGCATCGAAGTTCGCTGGCACCTGCATGGCGAACGTGCCACCGGGCGCCAGCGCCGAGACCCACGAAGGGATCAGGCGCAGGTGGCTCGGCACCCACTGCAACGTCGCATTGGTCACGAGCACGTCCACGGAGCCGCCGGCTTCGGCCCGGTCCCAGTCCTCCGCTGCGGCCTGGACCCACTCGACGCGGTCAGCGGCATCCTTCGCCCGGGCCGCCTCGAGCATCTCGGC
The DNA here is from genome assembly GCA_040007275.1 of Terracoccus sp. Taxonomy (GTDB): domain Bacteria; phylum Actinomycetota; class Actinomycetes; order Actinomycetales; family Dermatophilaceae; genus DSM-29435. The sequence goes on along the minus strand of JBDTVJ010000179.1, from coordinate 2,147 downwards.
CGAGCTGTCGACACCGACCACGCGCGCGTCCGGCCACCGATCGGCCAGCGCCAGGGTGAGCTCTCCCGGGCCGCAGCCGAGGTCGACGACGACCGTGGGGTCGGTGGCGTCGATGCGAGCAACGAGCTCGCGAAACGGTCGGTCACGAAAGTCGCCGAAGTGAGCGTACTGCGCGGGGTTCCACGCCGAAGCCTCCGAGGTGGCGTCGACACTGGGCTGTCGGTTGGTCATGACTGCCTTTCATTTGTTTGATGTCAAGACTCTTGATGCGCACTACAATCGAGCTATGAGCTTGCATCGGCCACCCGTCGATGACGTGGACGAGATCGTCTCGGCCTGGCGTCGCGAGCGACCTGACCTCGACGTCAGTCCGCTCGAGGTTCTCTCGCGGGTGTCGCGGTTGGCCCGTCGGCTCGAGCTGGCTCGCGGGTCGGCGTTCGCTGAGCACCTGCTCGAGGGATGGGCCTTCGACGTTCTCTCGGCGTTGCGCCGGGCCGGCGAACCCTACGAGCTCTCTCCGGGAGCGCTCGTGCAGCAGACGCTGGTGACGTCCGGCACGATGACCAACCGCGTCGACCGGCTCGAACGCCGCGGCTTGGTCGTGCGGCGTCCCGACCCTGGCGACCGGCGCGGAGTGCTTGTGCGACTCTCGGCGGCCGGCCGTGATGTGGTCGACTCGGCGATGGCCGACCTGATCGAGCAGGAGAAGTCGTTGCTGTCGCAGCTTCCGACGGCCGACCAGGCCAGCCTTGCCGCACTGCTGCGCGCGATGCTCGTTCCTCTCGAGGCCAGGGAGGCCCGCGGCGCCTGACTTCGCCGCCCCGGCGGGCCCGTGGGAAACCGAGGCGTGGCCAGGTCGTGGGGCCCTCATGCCTGCTGGAACTCGACGCGGTTGCCCACGGGGTCGGTCGTGTGGAAGCGGCGCAGGCCGGGGATGTGGTGATCCCACGTGACCGGCGCCCCGGATGCCGCCACACTGGCCGACAGCGCCTCGACGTCGCCGACGGCGATGCCGGGATGGGCCTTGCGGGCGGGCGCGAAGTCGTTCTCGATGCCAACGTGCACCTCGAGCCGGCCCGACCGGAACCAGGCGCCCCCCCTGTGGCGGAGCCGTTCCGGCTTGTCCACCTCGGTCAGCCCGATTGCCGAGACCCAGAACTCGCGCATCGCCTCCTCGCAACCCGCAGGACCCGACAGCTGGACGTGGTGCAGGCTCATTTCCATGAGGTCAAACTATCTTGACGTCAAGATAGTTTCAAGGCCAGGCGGGCGTCAGCCCACCAGCTCGGCGGCCTCGAGCCACTCGATCTCGAGCAGCTCACGCTCGGCCACGACCTCCTGCAGCGAGGTGTTCAGCCCCCGAAGGGCGACGGGATCCGTCGCGGCGGTGGCCATCTCGCCGTGCAGCCGCCCCTCGCGCTCGTCGAGGCGAGTGAGCTGCTTCTCGATACGTGCCATCGTCTTGCGGGCCTCGCGCAGCTCGCCCGGGCTCGCCGTCGGTCCGGGGTGGGCGCCGTCCGGCGCCGAGATGGTTCCGGTGCCACGCCCAGCGAAGACCCTGGACGCCGCCTGGTCTCTGGCCCGGTCGGCTTCGCGCCGCAGGCGGAGGTACTCCTCCACCCCGCCCGGAAGACCGCGGATCTTGCCGTCACCGAGCAGGGCGATCTCGTGGTCGCAGACCCGTTCGAGTAGATAGCGGTCGTGCGAGACGACGATGAGCGTGCCGGGCCAACCGTCGAGCACGTCCTCCAGTGAGGTGAGCGTCTCGATGTCGAGGTCATTGGTCGGCTCGTCGAGGATGAGCACGTTGGGCTCGGTCAGCAGCAGCCGGGTCAGCTGCAGCCGGCGCCGTTCGCCACCGCTGAGGTCACCGACCCGCGTCTGCTGACGCCCACCCGTGAAGCCGAGCCGGGTGGCGAGCTGTCCGGCGCTGATCTCCTTGCCGCCCAGGGTGGTCCACTGTTTGACGTCCTCGATGGCCTCGATGACGCGCCAGGCCTCGAACCGTTCGAGCTCGCGAACCTCCTGGGTCAGGTGGGCGATCGACACCGTCTTGCCTTGTTTGCGGCGCCCACGGTCCAGCGGCATCTCACCGGTGAGCGCGCGCAGCAGCGTCGACTTGCCGGCGCCGTTGACCCCGACGATGC
>JBDTVJ010000178.1:0-5354 GCA_040007275.1 Terracoccus sp. | reverse complement strand
TGTCGACGCCCGAGCGGAACGCCGCCTGCCGGGCCAGGATCTCGGTCAACGCGTTATCGGACTCGGTGATGGCCAGGGCGAGCTGATCGCGAACAGGCGCCGATTCGACCGCACCGTACGAGCCGTCGGTCTCGGCCCAGGGCTTCGCGGGTTTCGTCGACACCGCGACCTGGATGCCGCGCTCGCGCAACCGTTGCGCGAACAGGTCGCGGGTCGACGCGACCGGGTCGGCCGGGGCCGCCTTGCCGGGCAGGGCCCGCTGGTCGGAGCGGCCCAGCATCGCCACTGCCCCGGTGATGCCGAGACGTCGGAACCCGGCTCCCCACGTCGGGGCGATCATCGGCCCGGCCGCGTACGTGGTGTCGACCGACAGGGTCACCGACGTCAGCGACCTGGCCTTGACGCTCTTGCCCACCTGCTCGGCGAGGTCGGCCAGCCCGGCCCGGCCGGCCACAGCGGTGGGGTCGCCCCTGCCGGGCGCGAGCAGCGAGTCTCCGCCGGCCACGAGCACGATGTCGCTCGGGCCGGCGCCGGCCACGACGCGGGTGCGCAGGGTCGCATCTGGCGCGAAGGTCTGCCCGATCGCCGCGGCCGAGAGCAGCTTCGTGGTCGACGCCGGGGTGCGCGGCTTGTCGCCGTCACGGTCGAAGAGCACGGCGCCGGTCTGCCCGTCGCGCACCACCAGGGAGGAGTCGGACAGCGCGGGCAACGCTGCTACCGGCCCCAGCCTGCGCCGGATGCCGGCCGGGTCGGGGGCCGCGGAGGCTCCGGCGAGGGCGGGCAGCGGCATCCCGGCCGAGGCGCTCGGGGTGGGCTGCGGCACGAGCGGAAGGATGCGGGTGCCAGGCGTCTCGGTGGGCGGGGGCGGGGGCGCCGGCGCAGTCGTCAGCCACCCGGGGGCGAGATCGGCGGCGTCGAGGGCGGCGTAACCGACGACGAGCGCCCCGACCACGGCCAGCCAGACCATCACACGCCTCATCGGGCCCACCCCTCTCGTCGGCTCTGGGCCGGCGCGTTCGCCAACGGCCACGGCATGCTGCCACACTGTCGCGGGAGATTCTGTCAGCAGCAGCCCGGCGAGGGCACGGCCGGACGTCATCGCGACGACTGAGCCGCCATCATGGGGCGCACAGTAAGGGGAAGACGTGGAGTTCGACGTCACCATCGAGGTGCCGCGCGGCCAGCGCAACAAGTACGAGATCGACCACGCGACGGGCCGGGTGCGCCTCGACCGCTACCTCTTCACGCCGATGGCCTACCCGGCCGACTACGGCTACATCGAAGACACCCTCGGCGAGGACGGCGACCCGCTCGACGCCCTGGTGCTGCTGCCCGAGCCGCTCTTCCCGGGCGTGGTCGTGGCGGCTCGGCCGGTCGGGATCTTCCACATGACCGACGACTCCGGCGGCGACGACAAGGTGCTGTGTGTGCCCGTCGACCCCCGCACCGAGCACCTGCAGGACCTCGGCGACATCAGCCGCTTCACGCTCGATGAGATCCAGCACTTCTTCGAGAACTACAAGGACCTTGAACCGGGCAAGTTCGTCGAGGCCTCCGACTGGGCCGACCGCGCGGCCGCGGAGAAGGTCATCGGCGAGGCCCTCGTGCGCGCCAAGGAACAGGGCCTGTCGACGGCTCGCTGGGCGATGCCTGACGGGCACTGAGCCTCCCGGCCTGCACCCCGGCCCGGCCGAATGACCGACCTGCTCCCATCGGGGGTCCACCGTTCGTCACCATCAGTACGTTGGGCGGCCGTATCGACGCGGGGATGCCGCTGGCTGAGCCGTTCGTCGTGCGTACTGTCACGGGGCGCCTCCCATCCACGCCCGGGAGGCAGGATGGGCCATCTGAACCTGCGCATCTCACCGAGCCCCAGCAGGGCGCGACCGATGGCGACCTGCTTGCGGTAGCCGGAGCGGCGACCGGGTCGAGCCCGGTCTGGGCGCCGGGTGGTACGAGGCCGAGCACACGGCCTGCGGCATCCCGTTTCCGACGCTCGGCGAGCGCTTCGACCGCGTCGAGGAAGAGCTCGCGGTGATCACGGGCCTCTGGGCCACCCCCCGCCCGGGGAGACCTTCAGCCATGCGGGAACCCACTACCCGGTGCTCGACTCGCCCGGCCTGACCGAGCCGGTGCAGGAGGGCGGAGTACCGATCATCATCGGCGGAGGCGGCAAGCGGCGCACCCCGACTCTTGCCCGTGAAGCGTGTTGTTATGCATAGGTAACCTATGTATATTGGTTCGGGTGATCGAGACCGACAGCCTGGGCAACGACCTGCTCCGGTCGGCCGCGCGCCTCTCGCGCTGGGCCAGCCGGAACGCGTCCTTCGACGTGCCGTTCGCCCAGGCCAGGCTGCTCGCTCTGCTCGACGAGCTCGGCCCGTCACGCGTCAGCGTGCTCGCCGCCGCCGACCACAGCAGTCAGCCCACGATGACGACCCAGCTGCACAAGGTCGAGGCCGCCGGCTGGGTCCGCCGTGACGGCGACCCCGATGACGCCCGGGCCAGTGTCGTCTCGCTCACCGGCGCCGGCCACGCGGCTTTAGCCGCAGTACGACAGGCCCGCCTCGCCGTGCTGGCCCCTGCGCTCGACCAGCTCGACGACACCGGCCATGACCGGATGCGCTTCGCCGTCGATGTGATCAACGAGCTGCTTCGTGCAGCTACTCGAACTCCGCTTCACTCCACCTCTCGAAAGGACGGATGACCGCAGCATGTTGCGTCAATCCAAGACCGTCTGGTCCGTCGCCTTCGCCTCTGTCATCTCCTTCATGGGGATCGGGCTCGTCGACCCCATCCTGAAGCCGATCGCCGACCAGCTCGGAGCCAGCCCCTCCCAGGTGTCATTGCTCTTCACCAGCTACCTCGCCGTCACCGGTGTCGCCATGCTCGGCACCGGTTGGGTCAGCAGCCGCATCGGGGCCAAGCGCACCCTCCTGGTCGGTCTCGCCCTCATCATCATCGGCGCCGCGTTCGCCGGCAGCCAGGACACCATCGGGGGCATCGTGACCTTCCGGGCCCTCTGGGGCCTCGGTAACGCGCTCTTCATCGCCACGGCCCTGGCGACGATCGTGAACGCGGCATCCGGCTCGGTGAAGCAGGCGATCATCCTCTACGAGGCCGCGCTGGGTGTTGGTATCGCCACCGGCCCGCTGCTCGGCGGCTGGCTCGGGAGCATCTCGTGGCGCTGGCCGTTCTTCGGCGTCGCGATCCTCATGGCCATCGCCTTCATCGCGACCGCCGCGAGCCTACCGAAGACCCCACGGTCACCGCAGACGACCTCGCTCATGGCTCCGATCCGGGCCCTCGGTCACCGCGGCCTGCTCACCGTCGGGATCACCGCGCTGCTCTACAACTTCGGCTTCTTCACCCTGCTGGCGTTCACGCCGTTCCCGCTCGGCCTGGGCGCCCAGCAGATCGGCTTCATCTTCTTCGGCTGGGGCCTGCTACTCGCCCTGTCGTCGGTATTCGTCGCACAATGGATCCAGCGCAGGATCGGCACCCTGGCCGCCATCTGCGCAGCCCTGCTCGGCTTCGCGGTCATCCTCGCGGTGATGGCCGTCGGCACGGGCAGCAAGACCGTGCTCGTGGTGGGCGTCGTGCTCTCCGGAGCCTTCCTCGGGGTGAACAACACCCTCATCACCGAGACCGTCATGAAGATCTCCCCCGTCGAACGTGGTGTCGCCTCGGCCGCCTACAGCTTCGTGCGCTTCGGTGGCGGGGCCGTGGCCCCGTGGCTGGCCGGCACGCTCGGCGAGAGGTCGATCCACCTGCCCTTCTGGGTCGGGTCGGGCGCCGTGGTGCTCGGGGTGCTCGTGCTGCTCACCGCGAAGGGCATCTTCCACCGCCTTGACGCCGAGCCCGGCCATGGCGCTGTGTCGGTCACCTCGAGGGTCGAGGCCGAGGCCCTCTCGGTCGGCGACGCCTGACCAGCTCACCCGGCCTCTCGTGACGGCCGGGCTGGTTGCCCGCACGTTCGGGCGACACACCGGCCCGGTCGAGGCGCACCTACAGGGTCACCCGGAAGCGAAAGATGTCGCCCAGCAAACCAGGCGGGCGAGCCCTCGTGCGCCTCCCCCAGCAGTGCCTCCGGTAGCCGCGTCGCCATCTCGCAGACGTCATGCCGGCCGGCCATGCTCACCTCCCGACCATCCTCGGCCATCAGTCGGGATGCCGCAGGCCCGGCACTCAGTGGAAGGTGACGGGCTTGCCTGCCCGGATGGCGGCGTACCCGTCGGGATCGGCCTCCAACGCCGCCAGGCGAGCCCTGCGCCGGAACCGCAGGATCATCACCAGACCGAGTGCCCACACGGGGTACTGCACGGTCATGGCGACCCGGAAGGCGTCAACGTCCCAGGTGGACGGACCGCCCGGGGCCACGCGGTCGAGCACGATGCCGACCATGGCCACCCCGGCGAGGGTCGCGATGAACCCACCGGTGTTGACGATGCCCGAGGCACTGCCGATGCGCGTCGGGGGGTTGAACGTGCGCGCCAGGTCGAAGCCGATCATCGAACCGGGGCCACCCACGGCGATCACCACGACCAGGGTCACCAGCATCCAGGTCGGCGCCCTGCCGGGCCACAGCAGCACCGTCGTCCACGCCACGATCGCCGCTGCGACGATGCCCAGCACGAGGGTGCTGCGTGAGAACGGGAAGCGCATCGTCATCGTGCCGATGATCGGGCTGGAGACCATGGCTGTCGCGGTCATCACCATGAGCAGCACGCTCGCCGTCGCCTCCGACAGGCCCTCCCCCGCGACGAGGAAGGGGAAGCCCCAGAGCATGGTGAACATGTTGGCGGAGAACTGGGAGGTGAAGTGCGACCAGAGGCCCAGGCGGGTGCCCGGAACGAGCCAGGCCTGCTTCAAGGTGCGGGCGACGGCACGCAACCGCAGCTCGTCACGGCGCTGGTCGGCATACGGACTGTCCTTGACGATGATGACGAGCAGGATGCCGGTGACGACGCCCAGAGAGGACGCGACGGCATACGAGGGGGTCCACCCGTACCGGTGCAGTGACGCTGCGAGTGGGCCGGCTGCGGCCAGCGCCCCGATCTGCCCGAGCAGGCCGGTGACCTGGGTGACCATGGGGGTTCGGCGCGGCGAGAACCAGAGCGCGACGAGACGCAGCACCGAGATGAAGACCATCGCGTCGCCCATCCCGAGCAGCACGCGGCAGACGAGCGCAGCCCCGAAGGAGTCGACGAAGGCGAACGCGAACTGCGACACGGTGAGCAGCGTGAGACCGACCCCGAGCAGCTTCTTCGACCCGAACCGGTCGAGCAGCGCCCCGACCGGAATCTGCATCGCCGCGTAGATGGCGACCTGCACGATGGTGAAGGTCGACAGCT
>JBDTVJ010000177.1:0-5381 GCA_040007275.1 Terracoccus sp. | reverse complement strand
CTGTTCACCCTCTACGTGGCCGGTTACGCCGTCTTCCGCTTCCTCGTCGAGTTCGTGCGGGGCAACGAGGTGGCCTGGCTGGGCCTCACCCGTCCCCAGCTGGTGCTGGCCGTGCTCGCCCCGCTCGCCGTCTGGCGGGCGCTCGTGGTGCTGCGGAACCCACGGCCCGCTCGCGTGCTCCAGGAGGTCTCATGAGCCACCCCGTCTCAAGCGCCCCGCCCGCGGCCGGTTCGGGGCGCGCCCTGCGCGGCGACCGGATCCACCGCTACGTCAACGCTTTCTGCCCGCTGTGTCACGAGGAGCAGCCCGAACGCGAGCTGGCCCAGGTGCCACGTCTTAGTGGTTGGCTCGTCGAGCGGGACGGCCGGGTGTGGCTCGAACGCGGATGCCGTGAGCACGGGCTCGTGCGTACGCTCTACGACGAGTCGCCCGAGATCCTCACCTACCTCGAGCAGTGGACCGCGCCGACGAAGACGCACGGGCCCGATCGCACCGGCAACTTCCTGCCGGCTCCGGAGGCCTACGCCTACGGTCTCCCGGCCATGCAGACCCAGCACACCTGCATCCTGGTGGAGGACATCACGGAGCACTGCAACCTGCGCTGCCCCACCTGCTTCGCCGACTCGGCGCCGTCGCTGTCGGGGGTGGCCTCGGTCGGTGACGTGCTGGCCAACGTCGACGCCCGGCTGGCCCGCGAGAACGGCCGGCTCGACGTGCTGATGCTCTCGGGGGGTGAGCCAACCCTGCACCCTGACCTGCCCGAGCTGCTCGAGCAGCTCGTCGCCCGCCCGATCGTGCGGATCCTCATCAACACCAACGGAATCAGCCTGTCTCGCGACGACGATCTCGTGGCCCTGCTGCGTCGTCACCGCGAACGCGTCGAGGTCTACCTCCAGTACGACGGCGAGAGCGCTGAGGCGTCACGACACCACCGCGGCGCCGACCTACGGCGGTTCAAAAACCTCACCATCGAACGGCTGGCCGCTGCCGAGGTGTTCATGACGCTCACCATGACCGCCGCCCTCGGGGTCAACGACCACGAGATAGGGCACGTGGTGCTGCGAGCCCTGCAGACGCCCTACATCGGTGGCATCTCCATCCAGCCGCAGTTCGGCAGCGGTCGCAGCGGCGTCATCGACCCGATGAACCGGCTCACGCACACTGGGGTTCTCGCCCGTCTCGCCGAGCAGACTGGCGGGATCGTCTGCTGGCGCGACCTCACGGCGCTGCCCTGCTCGCACCCGCACTGTGCGTCGGTCGGCTACCTGCTGCGTGACGACGGGGGTGACTGGACCTCGCTCACGCGCGCGGTCGGGCACGACCGGCTGCTCGAGTGGCTCGACCTGGCCCCCGACCTGCTCGCCAACCGGGTGACCGACCAGGCTCTGCCCAAAGCGATGCGGGGCATCGTGAAGGAGTCGGTGCTCGGCCTGCTCAGCGAGCAGTCGTCGCTCTCGCACCCCGTCGTGGGCGACCTCTGGAAGGGCATCTGCCAGAACTGCGACCTTGGAGTGGGCACCCTTGCCACGCTGGCCGGCTCACGTCTGCCGGGCCAGCAGAAGCGGTTGCGCAAGTTGCTCGCCGAACGCGTGGTGCGCATCACGGTCAAGCCCTTCATGGACGTCTCGACGATGATCGAGGAGCGGCTCACGCAGTGTTGCGTGCACGTCGGAACCCGTGGGCCCGACGACGCCGACCAGTGCGCGCCGTTCTGCGCTGTGCAGGCCTGGCCTCGGCTCGCGCGGCAACGTCTCTCATCGAGCGCGCGGCGATCGCTGTCCGTCTCGCCGGTGGCTTCGGTGAATTCGCCGGAGGTGACGCGATGACCGTTCCCCCGCCCAACTATCCGCCACCGGGGTCCCCGCCTCCGCCGCCACAAGGGCCGCCGGTCGGTCCCTGGGCCGGACCGCCACCGCCGACCCCGCCTCCTCGCCGTCCTGGGCGACTGCTCGGCGGGGTGTTGGCCGTTGCCCTGGTGGGGCTCCTGTTCGCGATCGCGGCCAGCACCAGCGTCGGTTTGGAGGTGCTCGTCGGCGGCCTGCTCCTCGGGGTGCTCGTGGCCACCGTGGGCGTCGCGTTCGAGAGGTACCGCCCGTACGCCACCGGCTTCCTCCTCGGCCTCGCGATCATCATCGTGGTCGGCGGTGGAGCCTGCATCGGGCTGATCGCCGCGATGGGCACGAGTTCGTGAGCCAGGAGCCTGGCCTGGGTGACCGCGAGCCGCAGCCCACCGGCGCCTCCGACGAGTCCACCCCACAACCCCCGGGCACCGGTGACCGGGCAGTCGATCTGACTCCGACGACCGGCACGGGGGGCGAGGCGGGTGGCGACGGCCCACCCGAGGGTTTCGACCCCCTCCGGTTGTGCATCTTCGCGACGATCGCGCTGATCGCCTGGCTCGGTGGGCCGTGGGCTCTCGCCTTCTTCTCCGCCCTCGGCTTCGTCGGTTACTGGCGCGCCCGGCGGGCTGGTCTGCTGCGGTCGAAGTGCCTGTTCGGCGACACTCGGATCGTGCTCGTGTACCTCGCGGTGCTCTTTCTCGTGGCCGCGTGGGGTGTCTGCAGTCGCCTCACCTCGTAGGCGTGCCTGCCGTCGCAACGCCCGGTCGAGAGCGAGGCAGACCTCCGGTGACCTGCTACGCACACAGCACGGCCAGGCGAACCCGTCAGATCCTCGCCGACGTGGTGGCGGTGCTGTGGATCGGTGTCTGGGTCTGGGTCGGGCGCCAGGTCCACGACACGGTGCTGGCACTGCGGTCGCCCGCCGACGCCATCACCTCGGCCGGCACCACCGTGCGCGATGCGCTCACGGGCGCCGGAGACACCGCCGGCGGGCTGCCCCTCGTCGGGGACCAGCTGCGGCAGAGGCTCGGGCAGGCAGCAGGCTCCGGTACGTGCCTGCGCGAAGCCGGCACCTCCATGGCCGACACCGTCGAGACCCTCGCCCTGACGCTGGGTCTGACCACGGCCGTGGCGCCCATCCTGATCGTCGGTGGAGGCTGGCTCGTACTGCGAGTGCGGTTCATCCGGCGTGCAACCTCCTCTCAGCGGTTCATCGACGCCAGCGCCGACCTCGACCTCTTCGCCCTGCGCGCCATGGCCCGACGTCCGATGACCCAACTGGCTCGCATCGACCCCGATCCCGCCGGGGCCTGGCGCCGCGGAGACACCCGGGTGATTCACGCCCTGGCCACCCTGCAGCTGAAGGAGGAAGGCCTGCGGCCCCCCAGGCTCCAGGCGCCGCAACACACCGAGTAATCGTCAACCTCCTGCAGCTGCACCACGCGCACCTGACGATTGCCCGGTGTGTTGCGCAGTCGGGGGCTGGGAGACCCTTCTGCACAGCCTGGAGCTCGGCTCAGGACGAGCGGGTGACCACGGGCGCGAGGTCGGCGCTCGGCGGCATCCACTCGTCGGCGTTGGCCGGTGTCTGCTCGCCCGAACGGATGTCCTTGACCTCATCGCCCAACTCGCCGGCATCCGGGAACCACACCCAGGGGATGCCGCGTCGCTCGGCGTAGCGGATCTGTTTGCCGAAACGCGCGGCGGAGGGCGCGACCTCGCAGGCGATCCCTCGTCGACGCAGGGCCGTGGCGGTGGCGACGGCCCGCTCGCGGGCGGTGTCGTCGGTGAGAGCCACGAGCACGGCGGACGGCGTCGAACGGGATGCCGAGACCAGGCCGTTGCCGATCAGCAGCCCGAGGATGCGGGTGACGCCGATCGAGATGCCCACGCCGGGGTAGGTGTTCTTCCCGTCGGAGGCGAGAGCGTCGTAGCGACCGCCGGAGCAGAACGAGCCCCACGACTCGTGGCCCACGAACTGGGTCTCGTAGACGGTGCCCGTGTAGTAGTCCAGGCCTCGCGCGATGCGGAGGTCGGCCACGAGCTTGCCCGGGGCGTGGGCCATTCCGGTGCGGATGACGTTCGCGAGCGAGTCGAGGCCTTCATCGAGAAGTGGGTGCTCGACGCCGAGGGCCCGCACCTGCTCGACGAAGCCGAGGTCGCTCGACCGGATGCCGGCCAGCTCGAGACACTGGTCGGACTGCTCGGGCGTGGTGCCAGACTCGATGAGCAGCGCCTTGACCTTCTGCGGACCGATCTTGTCGAGCTTGTCGACGATGCGCAGGGTGGCCGTCACGTCCGTGATGCCGATGCCCTGGTAGAAGCCATTGGGGATCTTGCGGTCGTTGACCGAGATGACGAAGTCACCGACGGGGAACCTGCTGAAGACGTCGGCAATGACGAGGGGCATCTCGGCCTCGAAGTGCGGTGAGAGCGTGCCGACGTCGACGACATCGATGTCGGCCTGGGTGAACTCGCGGTAGCGGCCCTCCTGCGGACGCTCACCACGCCAGGCTTTCTGGATCTGGTAACGCCGGAACGGGAAGGCGAGCTTGCCGGCGTTCTCGACCACATAGCGGGCGAAGGGCACGGTCATGTCGAAGTGCAGGCCCCAACGAGCGTCGTCGGTGTCACCGGAAAGACGCGACACGGCGTAGATCTCCTTGTCGGCGTCCTCACCCTGGTGGCTCAACCGGTCGAGCGGCTCGATCGAACGGGTCTCGATCGAGCTGAAGCCGTGCAGCTCGAACGTCTCGCGAATCACGTCGAGGAAGCGCTGCTCGATGATGCGCCCGTCGGGGAGGTATTCGGGGAAGCCACTGATCGGGCTCACTTTGCCGGTGGGGCGGGACTTCGGTGTGCTCACGTGGGCAAGTCTTTCAGGAACGGGTTGGTCACTCGTTCGTGGGCCATCGTCGTGGCCGGGCCGTGTCCCGGGAGCACCAGGGTGCTGTCGGGCAGGGGCAGCACCACCTCCCGCAGGCTGCGCTGCATCGCGTCGTGGCTCCCTCCCGGCAGGTCGGTTCGGCCGATCGAGCCGGCGAAGAGCACGTCACCGCTGATCATGGTGCGGTCGACCTCGACCTGCTCACCGATGCCGTCGGGCACGCGGCGGAGCCCGAACATGACTGATCCCTCCGTGTGTCCCGGTGCGTGCAGCACCTCGACGTCGAGGCCTGCGAGCGTCAGCTGCATGCGGTCGTGGATCTCGACGACGTTGGTCGGCTCGGTCCAGGTGGCGCGTTGCCCGAACTGCTGCTCCAGCATGGCGATCAGTCCGGGGTTGGTCTGGGCCAGCAGGTCGGTGAGGCGGTAGCGGTCGTCGGCGTGGATGTAGGCCGCTGTGTCTGACCCGCACACCGGCGTGACGGAGTAGACGTGGTCGACATGGCCATGGGTGAGCAGCACCGCAGCGGGACGCAACCGATGCTCGGTGAGCACCTCGCGCAGGGTGTCCTCGACCCCGATGCCCGGGTCGACGACGAGGCACTCCTCCCCCGCTGCCGGGGCCAGCACGTAGCAGTTCGTGTCGAAGGCCTG
>JBDTVJ010000176.1:0-5426 GCA_040007275.1 Terracoccus sp. | reverse complement strand
AGCTGCAGGGGCTGTGCACGGTGCTGACCCGGCTCCTGCCGGCGTCTGCTGCCGGGGTGAGCTTGTTGACGGAAGACCAGCTCACCGGGGGAACGGCCGCGGTGTGGGGGCCGAAAAGCCACGAGCTCGAAGAGCTGCAGTTCTCTCTGGGCGAGGGACCGAGTAGCGATGCGTTCAGGTCACGCCGCCCGGTCCTGGAGCCCGACCTGCCCGGGCGGGGGATGCGGCGCTGGCCCGGATACGCCCCCGCCGCCCACGACTACGGGGTCCGAGCGGTCTTCGCGATCCCGTTGCAGGTCGGCGCCGTGCGACTGGGCGCCTTGGACATCTACCGTGACGAGGTGGGACCGCTGTCAGTAGCGGCCCTCAGCCAGGCGGTCACGTTCGCCAATATCGCGGTGTCCGTGCTGCTCGACGGCCAGGCGATGACCCCCGGTAATGAGAAGGTCGCCAGCGTCGATGATGTGCTGGCCTACCGGGCCGAGGTCTACCAGGCGCAGGGCATGGTGATGGTCGACCTCGGGGTAACCCTGACGGAGGCGATGGCTCGTCTGCGCGGACACGCCTACGCCGAAGGAATCCCCCTGAGCGAGATCGCCAGGGACATTACGGCCGGTACCCTGAAACTGGAGCGGGACACACCCTGAACGACAGGGACGCGCGTCAGCGCGACCAGACGAGAGAGCTGAAGATCATGATCGCGATGGAGCAGCTGGCAGAGGTTTTCGTCGAGATGGCCGACACCCTCGTCGATGACTTCGACGTCCTCGAGTTCCTCGAGATGGTCACCAGCCGCAGCGCGTCGATCAGCAACGCATCCTCGGCGGGCCTGTTAGTGGCCGACGTGCACGGTCAGCTGCAGTTCATGGCCGCCTCGCAGGAGTCCGTCAAGCTGCTCGAGCTGTTCCAGCTGCAGAACAAGGAGGGCCCCTGTCTGGACTGCTTCCACACCGGCGTAGCGGTGGTCAACACCGACCTTGAACACGCAGTCGACCGGTGGCCGGTCTTCGCCACCCGCGCCGTCAGTGCCGGATTCCGCTCCGTCCACGCCTTCCCGCTGCGCCTACGCAACAACGTCATCGGGGCACTGAACCTCTTCAGCACCGACACCGGCCGATTCGACCCGAGCGACGTGCGCATCATCCAGGCCCTCGCGGACGTCGCCACCATCGGGCTGCTGCAGGAACGCACCATCCACGACCACTCGATCATCACCGAACAGCTCCAGAGCGCACTGAACAGCCGGATCACCATCGAACAGGCCAAGGGCGCCCTGGCCCGGACCCACGCCATCACCGTCGACGCAGCCTTCGAGCTCATGCGCGACTACTCCCGCCGCAATCACCACCACCTCAGCGACGTGGCCCAAGCCGTCGTCACCGACCCCACAGCCCACCCCGAGCTCAGCAACCCCCGTCCCTAGCCCGTTCCTAGCCCGTCCCTAGCCCTGCGAAACGCAGCGCCCATGCCTCGACGGCCATGTCGTGGCACCGCTACGGCGCCACCGTGGCGACCTGGGCCCCCCGCGGGAGGCCGCGAAGGAGACCCTGCGGGAGGCCGCGAACACGGGCAAGGGCACCTCGGGGTCACCTGAGGCTGAGGGAGGCGACGCCAAAGGCCCCCGACTCTGGCGAGAAGGGGGCCTGAACCGTGGTCCTGCGTGGAGCCGCTTATCGGAATCGAACCGATGACCTATTCATTACGAGTGAATCGCTCTGGCCGACTGAGCTAAAGCGGCACGTGACCCGGCGCGGAGAACGCGACCGGCACGGACAGCGAGTATACGCAGAGGTTCAGGCGGGGAGAAATCGACCGGGCTCCGCGGCTGGGTGTCGTAGACCGGGACCGGTGCGCTCGCTCATCGGTCCGGCCCGGCTCCACGATCGCCACCGAGGTGACTGCCCGTAGCAGGCGCGGGGGCCTCGAGCTTCCGCGCCGCTTCTCGGTGAAGGTGATCGCGGCACCGTCAGGGGGTAGCGGGCTACGGCCCGCAGGTGAGGCCGTTCTTCGGCACGACGCCCTGAATCAGATAGCCGTCCACGGCTGAGTCCACGCAGGAGTTGCCAGCGTGATAGGTGCCATGTCCGTCATGGTCCGAAGTCACCAAGGTGCCCGAATCGAGATCTGCCGCAAGCTGTTTCGTGCCGCCGATCGGGGTCGCCGGATCGCGCAGGTTGCCGATGACCAGGATCGGGGCCGCCCCCACCGCCAGCGACTTGCCCGTCGGCGTCCGCCCGGCCGTCGGCCAGGCCTTGCATTTGTCGTAGAGCTCACCGGTCATCCGGGCCCACAGCGGGTGCGCTGCCTTCGCTGTGGCCTCGGCGGCCGCGAGCGCGGGGGTCTGCGGGCTGCGTGGCCAGTCGGCGCACCGCACGGGGATCATCGCCTGCAGGTACGACGAGGCGGCGAACTGCCCTGAGGTGTCGCGCCCGACGACCGACATCGCCTGCGTCAGCAGGGTGTCGCCCCGGCCCGAGAGTGCTTCACGCAGGCCCTGGTTGAGGGTCGGCCAGCTCTGCTCGGAGTAGAGGCACAGGAAGATCCCGAAGCTGGCCCAGCCCTCTCCGATCGTCTCGAGCCCGGGCTTCGACGTGCGCAGCCCGGTCTTCTCGACCTCGTCGAGCAGGGCGACGATCTTGCCCCGGGCAGCCGACTTGTCGGTGCCGAGCGCGCAGTCGCTGCGGGCCACGCACCAGTCGGTGAAGGCGTCGATCGAGCTCTCGAAGCCCTGGATGTCGTAGGTCATCCCCTGCGTCTGCGTCCGGTTCGGCGAGATGGCCGAGTCGAGCACGAAGCGGCCGACCTGCTGCGGGAACTGGTCAGCGTAGAGCGCCCCGAGCATGGTGCCGTAGGAGACGCCGAAGTAGTTGAGCTTCTGGTCTCCCACGAGCACCCGGATGACGTCCATGTCTCGGGCGACCTCGGCCGTGCTCATGTGCCGAGCCCGCTCGCCCCCCTTGGCCGCGCACCCTGCCGTGACGGCATCCGCGTCAGCGAGCAGCTTCGTCTTCTCGGCCGGGGTGTCGGGCGTGGGGTCGTCGGCGAAGAGCAGGTCCATGTTGGTGTCGGTCAGGCATCCGACGGGGCTCGACTGACCGATGCCCCGGGGGTCGAACCCGATGATGTCGTACGACGTACGCACCGGGGAGCTGAAGACGAACGAGGCGTACTGCGCGTACTCGGTTCCAGAGCCTCCTGGCCCGCCGGGATTGATGAGCAGCGACCCGACCCGCTTCGACGGATCGGCGGCCGACACCTTGCGCAGCGCCAGCTCGAACCGGTCGCCGCCGGGCCTGGCGTAGTCGACCGGCACCGCGATCGTGGCGCACTGGTGGTTCGTCTTGGCGGAGCACTTCGACCACGAGAGCGGCTGCGTGTAGAAGGCGGCGAGCGCGGGGGCCCAGTCGGGCGTGACGCCGCCCGTCGACGGGGCACTCGGCGTCATCGACGGGATCGGCGCGCTCGTCGTCGAGGGCGTTACCGGCGACGTCACGGATGCCATCGGGCGAGCGACCGGTGTCGAACCGCCGATGTCACCGATGCGCCACACCGCGACTGTGACCACGGCGAGCAACGCGACGACGACCCCCGCGGTGATCGCGGGGAACGACCGCCTGTCGCGCAGACCCGCGAGCCCCCCGGACCCTGCTGCCGGCGACTCCGCACGCAGCGGCGAGGGTGCCGCGGGGCCGGTGGCCGCGGGCGCCGATTCGGGCGTGGGGTCGGGCGTGGGGTTGTGGTGCTGTGAGGACGAAGGCGGGGGTACGAACTGCGACGGCACGGCGCCGTACGCGTGGGTCTGGTCGGGCGACTCCGGTAGATCGTCGGGGCCAGGCTGCGGCTCGTGGTCGCCGTTCAGCATTTCAGCCCATCCTTCGGGGTGATGCCCTGGACGTAGTAGGAGTCGATGGCCGAGTCGACGCAGGCGTTGCCGCGCCGGTAGGCGGTGTGTCCGTCGCCGTCGCGCGAGATCAGCACGGCGTTGCTCAGCTGGTCACGCAGCCGTTTGCTCCACTCGTAGATGGTGGCCGGGTCGCGGGTGGTGCCGACCACGACGATCGTGTTGCTGCCCTCGGCCGAGATCGTGTGTGGCGGCTCGCCGCCCTTGACCGGCCACACTCCGCAGGGCAGGGCGCCCCAGGCCAGGAAGGCGCCCCAGGTCGGCGCGGTCTGGGCGAAGTCCTTCGCGTACTGCTCGTAGGTCGAGAGATCAGGGCTGTCGGGCCGGTCGAGGCAGTTGACGGCGTAGATGACCTCCAGCAGGTTGTTGGTGTAGTTCCCACCCGGAGCCCGGTACGCGTACTGGTCGGCGAGCTTCATCAGGCCGGCACCGCTGCCCGCCTTCGCTGCGGCGATGGCGTCGGTGAGGCTCCCCCACGAGCCCTCGTCGTACATGGCCCCGGCGAAGCCGAGGGAGGCCCACGCCTCGTTCAGCTCGGGTACGGCCGAGTCGCCGGAGGGCAACGGTTTGGCGTCGAGACCCTTGAGGAAGGTGCGGATCCACTGCATGCCCTCGTCGACGGAGTCGCCGAGGATGCAGTCACCACTGTCGACGCAGCTCTGCACGTAGGCCCGGGTCGCCAGCTCGAAACCCTGGGCCTGGCCCTGGCCCAGCTCGGCGCTCGTCAGGTCAGGTGGCACGACCCCGTCGAGCACGAACCGGCCGACCCGCTTCGGAAAGAGGCCGGCGTAGGTCGAGCCGAGGAAGGTGCCGTACGACTTTCCGAGGTAGTTCAGCTGCGGGTCGCCGATCGTGGCCCGCAGCACGTCCATGTCCTTGGCGGCGTCGACCGTCGACAGGTGGGGCAGCAGCTTGGCGTTCTTCTGCTCGCAGCCGGCAGCCAGGTCTTTGGCCTCGACGAGCAGCTGCTGCTCTTCGGCCTTGTCGTCGGGCGTGGGGTCGGTGCCGAGGAAGGTGTCGAGCTGGCGGTCGGAGAGGCAGTCGACCGGAGCCGAGCGGCCCACGCCCCGTGGGTCGAACCCGACCACGTCGTAGTAGCGGCGCACCGGGTCGCCCACGATGGCGTCGGCGTTCGCGGCGTAGTTGACGCCCGACCCGCCGGGGCCACCGGGGTTGACGACGAGAGAGCCGAGCCGTCTGCTCTGGTCACGGGCCTTGACCCGCAGCACCTTGATGCCGATCTCGCCGTCGGCCGGCTTCGCGTAGTCGATCGGCACCCGCAGGTTGGCACACTCGAACGTCGCACAGGCCTGCCAGGTCAGCTTCTGGTCGTAGAACCTCGAGAGCGCCGCGTCGGGTGCCGACGTGGGGACCGGGGCCGGGCCGGTGAGGGCCACCGGGTCCGGACCCGAGGTGGTGCAGGCGCCGGCGAAGGACACCACCGTGGCCACTGCGACCGCGCTGACGACAGCGCGGGTGCGCGACCGGAGACTCATGCCCGAAACCGTAACCCGCGACGTCGGTC
>JBDTVJ010000175.1:0-5430 GCA_040007275.1 Terracoccus sp. | reverse complement strand
GCCCTGTTGGCTGCCCTGTTGGCTGCCCTGTTGGCTGCCCTGTTGGCTGCCCTGTTGGCTGCCCTGTCGGCTGCCCTGTCGGCTGCCTTCCCTTGGGACCTCGGCGCCGGCCTGGGTCCCGTGGCCCCGCCTCCCCCCGGTGCCGTCTCCCCCTGCGGGCGAATCGATCGCCTCACGCCTGGTCGCAGGAGTCGGCTCGTCGGGCATGGTCGTCAGAATAGGTCGCCCGACGGTTCGAACCGAACCGGTATCGCTCGGCCCCCCGGAACCGGGGAGGGTCCAGCACGTCGGACTGGTAGGAGACGTAACGTGGTCTAGACCAGAATGCAGAGGAGGTGGCGTGCCGTATCCGATCGAGGGCGCCGGCGAGCGGCCCGACCCGCTCCGCGACCATCACGTGGCCTTCCCCGATGCCCCGGCGCCGCAGCCGGCCGGTCCGTCGTTGCCGAGCTCGGCCTGGGCCCCCGCCGCACGAACGTCACGGGTCGGCGCCCCACCATCGGGCACGCCGCCTACGGCTGAACCGGCCCCGCCACCCCCTGGCCGGTCTACAGCTCGCCGTGGCCCGAGCTCACCTCGGCGCCGCCGCGTGCTGGGCACCATCGTCGTGGTCTGGATCTGTTTCGGCGTGTTCGGCAACCACGACAACCACTTGAGTTACTCGAGCGGTGGCACCGGTATCGAGATGGGCGGCGCGGGTTACGGGGCCGACGCGTCGGGTCTCCTCCCCGAAGACACCGCCGTCAGCGCGATGCCCCCCGGAGTGCAGCGGTTTCTCGTCAAGGTGGCGAGCGAGAGTACCCAGGTGAGGGTGACCCGGAGCACCCAGAGCGGCCCGGTCGAGGAGCCTACGCCCGGCTCCTGGACCGGCGAGGTCGTGCCGACTGCCGGTTATGCCGCTCCCTTCGGCCCAGCGGGTCAGCAGTCGAGCCAGGGACCCGTCAGCCCCAAGGTGAGCGGCATCGTCACCGCGACCACCGACGACAGCGCCAGCACGGTGCAGTGCCGCGTCTACGCCAACGACGTGCTCGTGCTGATGTCGACCGGTCCCGGCACCGTCACCTGTCGCGTCCCGGCTATCAAAAGCGCGAACGGCTGACCCGCCGTCACAGCGCGTTGCCGGCCGAACCGGAGGCCGGACGCGGGCATCGCAAGGGCACGTCCCCCCGCTAGATTGAGGGCGAGCAGCCACGAACAGGGGACTCCATCGCCGTGTCAGAGATGCCGACGTACCGACCAGATCCCCTCACGCCGCGCTACACCCCAGCTCTTGAAGGTGCTCCCGTGACCCTCCCCTACGTCGTCTCGGTTCCTGTCGGTGACGAGCAGTGACCGGCACACCTACCGGGCCGGACGAACCGCGCGAGCCGGTCCCTCCAACGGCCTCTCAACCTGCCTCTCCACCTGAGCCGAGCGACCTACCCCCGGTGACGGGATCCAGGGGCTTCGACCCGATGGAGCGCCTCGCCCCCCAGCACGGTGCCGGCGGCGGCGCGAGCTGGGTGCCGGAGCGGTCGTCGACAACACCGCCGCAGGCCGGCCCGCTGGGCGCCCGGCCCACCGAAGACGGCTCGTTCTTCCAGCCGCCCGGGTCAACGCCGGGTCGACACATCAAGCCTTGGCAGGTTGCGGGCGGTCTGGCCCTCGTCTTCGTTCCGCTGGTCTGGTGGTTCGCGGCCAGCCTCACCGACCGTGGCCCCGAACCGGCGGTCGGAGAGCCGCGCGTCGCGACCTCGCCGTCGCAGCCCACCAGCACCAGCGCAAGGGCGGTGCCGACCTCCGGACCATCGGGCAGCGCAACCGCCAGCCTTGACCCGACGCCCGACCCGCTCCCCCCGGTGCTGCCACCCGACGCACCCGGCGACTTCCCGACGCTGCCCTCGGTGACGGTCCTGCCCACCGCGCCGAGTGGAGGCGGCAGCACCCCGACGAACAAGCCGGCGCTCACCGCTCCCCCGTCGTTGCTCCCGGC
The DNA here is from genome assembly GCA_040007275.1 of Terracoccus sp. Taxonomy (GTDB): domain Bacteria; phylum Actinomycetota; class Actinomycetes; order Actinomycetales; family Dermatophilaceae; genus DSM-29435. The sequence continues at coordinate 3,458 of JBDTVJ010000175.1, read as the reverse complement.
CCCGACGGTGTCGATCACGGCCATCCCGCCGGGCGCTAGGATGATTCGTTTCGAGGCCCAGGCCGCCGGGGATGGGAAGGTCGAGGTGTCCGTATCCGATGCGACCCACCAGCGGTTCGACTACCCGCTCCAGAAGGCACCGTTGGCGTTCGAGGTGCCCGTGGGGTCGAACCTGAGCAGCAGCGACTACTTCAGCCTGCGGGTGCGCACTCCGTACAACTCGAGCGCCACGGTGCGGCCAGACGTCGCCTGCCGCATCCTGGTGGACGGGGTGGTCGTCACCTCGCAGCAGGGGCAGGGCTACGTCACCTGTTACATCAGCCCGTACTACGACGTGCGCCGTACCTGAGTCCGGATCGCTCCAGATCGCGCTCGATGCCCCGTACCGCCTCGGTCGGCACCACTGCAGCGCCGGCGCGCCCGGTACGCATGGTGAGCCTGTCTCGTCACACGTCGCTGTCGGGCGATGAGCCGAAACGACGCTGGTTGACCGCGACCCGCAAAGCCATCGCCCGGTCGAAGACCGTGTGCCAGAACCGGCTGAGCACCAGTTCGCGCTCACCCACGAGCTCGACCACGTCGGCACCGGCACCGAGCTTGAAGAGCAGCAGCCCGGTGAGGGGCGAGGTGGCCCCGAGAGAGGTGTTGAAGCCGCGGAAGTCGTAGGCGGTGCAACCGGCCTCGATGGCGTCCTGGATCGCCTGCCACTGCAGGGCGTTGCTGGCGCGGGCGTCGCGGTTACGATCGGTCGAGCCGCCGTAGAGGTAGGAGAAGGTGTCACCGACCCGGAGCATGATGGCCGACGCGAGCACATCACCGTCGACGTGCGCCTCGTACACCCGCCCGGTCAGTCGCCCGCCGCCCTCGGCCGGTTCACGGTCGGCATCGGGCTTGCCGAATGCAGCGAGCATCTGGGCGAAGTAGGACTTGGGCCGCGGATGGAAGTGGTCACGCTGCGCCGACTCGCAGTAGAGCGCATGAAAGGTGTCGACCCCCTCGGGGCCCACGGCGCGCACCGCCACCCCGGCCTTCTCGGCCTTCTTGATGTTGCGGCGCCACTGCTGGTTCATCGACTTGAGCACGGTGGGCGCGTCGCGGTCAGCGATGTCGAGCACGCACAGGTAGCGCGGCTGGCCGACCGCGGCACCCGAACCGGCCCCGATCGGAAGCCACGAGCCGGCTGCCAACCACGTCTCGAGCGGCGGCGCCACCGGGCCCAGCACCGTCGCCGGGAGACGGGTGAACGACAGGAGGCCACCGGCTGCGACCTGCTTCTTGACCGGCTCCGGGGCCCAGGTGCGGGCCGGCACCGGAAAGCCGAGGCGCAGCGCGAACGCTCCCGACGACCTCGCCCACGCCACGAGGGGGTCGAGCCAGGCTCCGGGGTCGTCGGCGACGGCATCCCAGGGCAGGGCGGGGCCCTCCGGCAGGTAGGCGAAGCTCCGCTTGGTGCGCGGGATGCTCCGCGACATGACGAGCGCCGCACCGACCCGGCGACCCGATGCGTCGAACCAGCCGAGGTGGCGGTGTCGCCAGTCGGGCTTCGTACGAGACCACTCGGGCGTCTGCAGGAAGCTGCCCCCGACCTCCAGCACGGTCTCGCGAGCCTCGTCGGCGGTGACGGGACGAACCGTGAAGGGTCCGGCGAGCGTGGGCGCGTCGGTCTCGGCGTTCATGCGCGCCACCCTATCGGCGCAGAGACGTCGGCCCGAAACACTCCCGTGCCGACCACGTTGACGACGCGGATCGCGACCCGGGGCCTCACATCGCAGCAGGTCGACCGGTCGGGCCGTGATCCATCAGAAGGCGCGGGTGCAGCGGCCAGCCGGCTCAGACGCGGCATCATGGGCCCAGCGCGCCCGAGCTACCGGTCGCGCTTTCACCCTGATCGGCCGCGTGGAATGATCGCGCGTACGACTACAGGCCAAAGGGGCTCGACTGTGATGCAGATGCGGCTGGAACTGATCCCGCTCCCGGTTTCGGACGTGGACCGGGCCATCGCCTTCTATGCCGACAAGCTCGGCTTCAGGGTGGACCATGACGTTCAGCCCGTCGAGGGCGTCCGGGTCGTCCAGCTGACACCAGAGGGCTCCGGTTGTTCGGTCGGTTTCGGGACGGGGCTGGATGTGTACGCGGGAGAACCCGGCAGTGTCAGAGGCGTGCACCTGGTGGTGGAGGACGTCATCGAGGCGCGTACCGAGCTGCTGCGCCATGGGGTGGAGGTCGGCGAGATCCAGGACTTCGGGGGCGGCGTCAAGGGGGCGGCCTTCTCCGACCCTGACGGCAACTCCTTCGAGCTGCAGGAGATGACGTGGCGCAAGGGCGCCACCTTCTAGGAGTCTGCTGACGCCTCGCTGCTCGCGCAGGTCCAGTTCATCGGGCTTGACCGCGACCGCGTCAGGCGGAGCGGGTGTGCCGGATCCACCAGAGTCCGAGCGCCGGCAGGAGTAGGGGCACGTATCCGTAGCCCGACCCGAAGTGCGACCACACGGTCTTGTCCGGGAAGGCGTCGGGCACCGCGTAGGAGATGGCGCCGACGACGAGCACGCCGACCAGCTCGATGGTCAGGGCGACTCTGGCGAGGCGCACCGAGGCGCGGTCGCCTCGGGCGAGCCCGATGGTCGCCACGAGGTAGATCAGAGCGGCGAGCGCGGAGAGCAGGTAGGAGACGGGGGCCCGGCTGTAGTACTCGCTGATCTGCAGGATCGACCGGCCCGTGGCAGCGAGCGCCAGCAGTCCGTACACGGCCACGAGCAGGCGCCCGGGCCCCCGCCCTGTGTGCTGCGCGGGGTGGTTCGAGCGCCCGGTGTCGTTCAGGCGCTCGATGGGGTCACTACCGCCGTCAGGCATACGGGCTCCACACCTGTTGCAGTCGTCCGAGCAGGATCATCACGACCAGGGCGCCGGAGACCATGATGGCCATGGCCCACTGGCCCCGCTCCTTGATCGCGATGAGGATGGTCGCGGGCAGCACCAGCAGCACCGTGAAAAGGTAGGCGATGAAGGTGGCCCGTTCGCCGCCGTCGGCGATGGCCCCCGCCTTACCCAGGCCCACCACGAGCGTGACGAGCAGACCGACCTCGACGATCGCCGAGACGACGATGAGCAGGTCGTCGACGACCTTGCGCCGCATCAGGTGGTGCCCGGCGATGAGGGCGAGCACGGCGCTCGCCGCCAGCAGGGCGATGGTGAGGGCTTGGAGCACGGCGGCAGCCTACTTGGTCGCCCTGGGCTCTATCGGGGCGGCACAGCGCCAGGGCGCCTCGACGGCCACGCGGCTCTCGCGGGCGTCTGTGGTCTGGGCGGGCGTCGCCGGCGTCGGGGTGACGACGTAGATTTCTCCCGTCAGGATGCCGTCCAGGCCCCTCGCGGCGAAGGAGAGCTCGTGCCGACCCGATCCGAGCTCGTCGACCGCGCCGCCGGGGTGCTCCTCGGGGAGGCCTGCGGCGACGCCCTCG
>JBDTVJ010000174.1:0-5501 GCA_040007275.1 Terracoccus sp. | reverse complement strand
CCGACGACACCCGCGGTGTAAACGCGGTGCTCTACCAACTGAGCTACAGGCCCCATCTGCTCCGCACGGCACCAGCCGGTAGGGAGTGCCGTCATTGTGCCAGCCCACCGGGCCGGTGGGTCACCACCGCCCACCCCTGACGACGAACCGGTACGGCAACCGCTCCATGCACCCAGTGGCAAGCGGGGCCGCACCGTCAGAACAGCCGCCGTATCAGCACGGTGGTCTGCCATCACGGCGCTCTGTCAGAACGGGCGCTCTGTCAGAGTTGTCGCCCTGTCAGAACAACAGTGACACCGCGGGCGCCGGAGCCGAGGACGTGCGTCGCAGCGCGGCCAGCGCGGCCCGGTAGTTGGAGAAGTCACGACGCACACCGGCCTCCTTGACCTCAGACCACACGAGCGTGCCCGCCCGGTCGATCAGGAAGGTGCCACGTCGGGGCGAGCCATCGCTGTCGTTGAACACGCCGTAGGCGCGCGCCACCTCGCCGTGCGGCCAGAAGTCGGACAGCAACGGGAAGAAGTGCCCCTCGGCGTCGGCCCAGGTGCGGAGCGAGAACATCGGGTCGCACGAGATGGTGAAGACCTGGATGTCGTCGTCCTGGAAGTCCTCGAGACTGTCCCGGATCTCGCGCAGCTCGCCTGTACAAATTCCGGAGAACGCGAACGGGTAGAACACGACGACCGCGTTCTTGCGGCCGCGAACGTCACGCAGGCTCACTTCGCTGCCGTACTGGTCGGCAAGCGTGAAGCCGGGGGCCGACGTTCCGACGACGGGGGAAGAGTCGACGGCTTCACGCACCTGCATCGGGGTCATGACCCCAGTCTGCCAGTGACGGGGGCTCAGCGCCGAGGTCCCTTCGGCGGCATGAGCCGGATGGCGACCCAATCGCGCGAGACGGCCACCTGCCCACCGGTCTGCAGGCCGGCGGTCGAGGCCGCCTCCTCGACCTCGCTGGCATCGACGTGCCCGGCTCGGCCGGCCTTGGGGGTGAGCAGAACGACGTACCCCTGGTCGAAGAGCTTGGTCAGCCCGTCGACCATCAGGTCAACGAGGTCGTCGTCACCGTCGCGGTACCAGATGACGACGCCGTCGGCTCCGTCCTTGAAGTCCTCGTCCTCCAGGTCGGCCCCCACGATGTCCTCGATGTCGAAGCGCAGGTCGTTGTCGACGTCTGCGTCGTAGCCGAACTCCTGGACGATCTGTCCCTTGACGAAGCCAAGCTTCAGCAGGGACGACGCCGCTCCCGGTTGACTACCGGTCTCGCTCACGGGCACCAGCTTTCTGCTCAGCTCCCCCACCGACCGTCGGGGAGGGATCTCACGGACACCGATCTGCGTTCTCGATCCGCGTTCTTGTGGTCAGAGTCCACCCGGTTGGGGGGCACGGCGCAAGCCGACACCATCTCCCGAGTGACCCCAACGGTATCGGCGGTGGGGCCGCAGCGGTGGCACCGGGCCGATCGAGACGCCCCGAACGGCCTGGATGGGCCCCGATCGGCGCCGGGAGGGGTTCTTCTGCAGGAGCTGCGGACCCCTCCGTGACGGAGGTCGGCGATTGGGGGAGGATGGGCAAGCAGCGTCGTGGCCGACCGGTCGAACGACGCGGCGTCGCGACGAGAAAGGACCCACGACGTGGCATCCCAGGGCGGACCGATCCTCAACGGCATCCCCAGTCAGCTTCCGGACATCGACCCCGACGAGACGCAGGAGTGGCTCGACTCACTCGATGCCGTGCTCGATGAGAAGGGGCGCACCCGCGCCCGCTACATCATGCTCAAGCTGATCCAGCGGGCTCGTGAGAAGCAGGTCGGCGTGCCGTCGCTGACGGCGACCGACTACATCAACACGATCGGGCCCGAGCGCGAGCCGTGGTTCCCGGGCGACGAAGACGTCGAGCGCGAGTTCCGTCGCTACGTGCGGTGGAACGCGGCGATCATGGTGCACCGCGCGCAGCGTCCCGGTATCGGGGTCGGCGGCCACATCTCCACCTACGCCAGCGCCGCGACGCTGTACGAGGTGGGCATGAACCACTTCTTCCGCGGCAAGGACCACCCCGGCGGGGGCGACCAGGTGTTCTTCCAGGGCCACGCCTCCCCCGGCATGTACGCCCGCAGCTTCCTCGAGGGCCACCTCTCCGAGGCACAGCTTGACGGGTTCCGGCAGGAGAAGAGCCACGTCGTCGACGGCAAGATCGAGGCGGTGCCGAGCTACCCCCACCCGCGGCTGCTGCCCGACTACTGGGAGTTCCCGACGGTGTCGATGGGCATCGGCCCGATGAACGCCATCTACCAGGCCCAGTTCAACAAGTACCTGCAGAACCGCGGCCTGAAGGACACCAGCCAGCAGCACGTCTGGGCCTTTCTCGGCGACGGCGAGATGGACGAGGTCGAGTCGCGCGGCGCCTTGCAGTGGGCGGCCAACGAGGAGCTCGACAACCTCACCTTCGTCATCAACTGCAACCTGCAACGGCTCGACGGCCCGGTGCGCGGCAACGGCAAGATCATCCAGGAGCTTGAGGCGTTCTTCCGGGGTGCCGGCTGGAACGTCATCAAGGTCGTCTGGGGCCGCGGCTGGGACCCCCTGCTCGCTGCCGACCGCGACGGCGCGCTCGTGCACATCATGAACGACACCAACGACGGCGACTACCAGACCTTCCGGGCCAACGACGGCAAGTACGTGCGCGACCACTTCTTCGGCCGCGACCCCCGCACCGCGAAGATGGTCGAGAACTGGACCGACGAGTCCATCTACTGGGACCTCAAGCGGGGTGGCCACGACTACCGCAAGGTGTACGCGGCCTACAAGGCGGCGATGGAGCACACGGGCCAGCCGACCGTCATCCTCGCCAAGACGATCAAGGGCTACGGGTTGGGGAGCCACTTCGCCGGGCGCAACGCGACGCACCAGATGAAGAAGTTGACCCTCGATGACCTGAAGGGCTTCCGCGACAGCCTGCGCATCCCCATCACCGACGAGCAGCTCGAGGCCGACCCGTACCAGCCGCCGTACTACCACCCCGGCGCCGACAGCCCCGTGGTGAAGTACTCGGTCGACCGGCGGCGCAAGCTCGGTGGCACCCTGCCGAACCGTCGCGTCGACTTCGAGCCGCTCACCCTGCCTGGTGACGCGGTCTACGCCCAGGTGAAGAAGGGCTCGGGCAAGCAGGAGGTCGCCAGCACGATGGCCTTCGTGCGTCTGCTTAAGGACCTGTTGCGCGACAAGGGAATCGGCCAGCGCATCGTGCCCATCATCCCCGACGAGGCGCGCACCTTCGGCATCGACGCGTTCTTCCCGACGATCAAGATCTACAACCCGCACGGGCAGAACTACACGCCGGTCGACAACGAGCTGATGCTGGCCTACCGCGAGGCGACCGACGGGCACATCCTGCACCTCGGTATCAACGAAGCGGGCTCGGTGGCCGCGTTCACGGCGGTCGGCACGTCGTATGCGACGCACGGCGAGCCGATGATCCCGATCTACGTCTTCTACTCGATGTTCGGTTTTCAGCGCACCGGTGACTTCATCTGGGCAGCGACCGACCAGATGACGCGCGGGTTCCTCATCGGTGCCACCGCCGGGCGCACCACCTTGACCGGCGAGGGTCTGCAGCACGCCGACGGCCACAGCCCGTTGCTCGCCTCGACCAACACCGCGGTCCGGCACTACGACCCGGCCTACGTCTACGAGATCGCCCACATCATGCAGCACGGTCTGGCGGAGATGTACGGCCCCGACACCACCCTCGAGCGGGCCAACCACATCTACTACCTCACCGTCTACAACGAGCCGATGATCCAGCCGAAGGAGCCCGACGACGTCGACGTCGAGGGCATCATCAAGGGCATGCACAAGATCGCGACGACCGACACCGAGGGCTGGCAGCACGAGGCGCCCCGCGCGCAGCTGCTCGGGTCTGGTGTCGGGGTGCCGTGGGCTCTGGAGGCTCAGCAGCTGCTCGCCGACGACTGGGGGGTGGCGACCGACGTGTGGTCGGTGACCTCCTGGAACGAGCTGCGTCGCGACGGCCTGGCCGCCGACGAGCAGGAGTTCCTCTCCCCCGACGAGGAGCCGATCATCCCCTGGGTCACTCAATGCCTGAAGGACGCCGAGGGCCCGGTCATCGCCGTGTCCGACTACATGCGCGCGGTGCAGGACCAGATCCAGCCCTGGGTGCCCGGGCCGTTCGCGTCGCTCGGCGCTGACGGGTTCGGCTTCAGCGACACCCGTCCGGCTGCGCGCAGGTTCTTCCATATCGACGGCCCGTCGGTCGCGGTGCGTGCGCTGCAGATGCTGGCCAAGGAGGGCAAGGTCGACGCTGACGTCCCGGCCAAGGCCGCCGACAAATACCGCCTCGACGATGTGACGGCCGGCACGTCGGGCAACGCGGGCGGCGAGAGCTGACCGACACCGATCCCTCATCAGTCGCTCGACCCACCGATCAAGCGGCTCATCAGTCTGCATCCACTGCTGCTCTGACAGCACCAACCGCCGACTGATCTGCCGACTGATCTGCCGACTGATCTGCCGACTGATCTGCCGACTGATCAGCGGCATTGGCCAAACGGCCGGTCAGTCGGCAGGGCAGTCGGCGCCTGTGGCAGATGCGGAACCAGTGATTGGATAGGTATGCATGGCTGTGCATATACTTGCACCATGTCAAAGGTCCTCACCTCGCTCCCTGTCGGTGACCGTGTCGGCATCGCCTTCTCCGGCGGTCTCGACACCTCCGTGGCCGTGGCCTGGATGCGCGAGAAGGGGGCCGTGCCCTGCACCTACACGGCCGACCTCGGGCAGTACGACGAGCCCGACATCGACTCAGTGCCGGGTCGAGCGGTTCAGTACGGGGCCGAGATCAGCCGCCTCGTCGACTGCCGAGCCGCGCTCGTCGAGGAGGGCCTCTCGGCCATCGCGTGCGGCGCGTTCCACATCCGCAGCGGAGGTAAGACCTACTTCAACACCACCCCGCTCGGCCGGGTCGTCACCGGCACGTTGCTGGTGCGCGCCATGCAGGCCGACGACGTCTCGATCTGGGGCGACGGCTCGACGTTCAAGGGCAACGACATCGAGCGGTTCTACCGCTACGGCCTGCTCGCCAACCCCCACCTGCGCATCTACAAGCCCTGGCTCGACGCCGACTTCGTCTCCGAGCTCGGTGGGCGGCATGAGATGTCGCAGTGGCTCAGTGCCCGCGACCTGCCCTACCGGGCCAGCGCCGAGAAGGCCTACTCGACCGACGCCAACATCTGGGGCGCCACCCACGAGGCCAAGACCCTGGAGTTCCTCACCGAGTCGATGGAGGTCGTCTCCCCCATCATGGGCGTGCCCTACTGGGACCCTGCGGTGACCATCGAGACCGAGGACGTCACCGTCACCTGGCGGTCCGGGCGCCCGGTCGCCATCAACGGCCGGACCTTCCCGGATGCCGTCGCCCTCGTCGAGCAGGCCAACACCATCGGCGGTCGGCACGGGCTGGGCATGAGCGACCAGATCGAGAAC
>JBDTVJ010000173.1:0-5515 GCA_040007275.1 Terracoccus sp. | reverse complement strand
CGACCGTCAGCGTTCTTGGTCCACGGGGTCGTCGGCAGGTTGCCACCGTAGATCGACGAGCAGCCGGTGGCGTTCGCGACCGTGAGTCGCTCCCCGAAGAGCTGGGTGAGCAGCTTGAGGTAGGGCGTCTCGCCACAGCCGGCACAGGCCCCTGAGAACTCGAACAGCGGCAGCAGGAACTGCGCTCCCCGCACGGTTCCGAAGTCGACCCGCGAGCGGTCGTTGACCGGAAGGCTCTCGAAGAAGGCGATGTCTCGACGTCCCGGTTCGATCAGGGGCTCGGCGGGGCTGAGGTTGATCGCCTTCCGGGGTGGGTCTGCGGCCGGCCCCACCCGGCTCGGGCCGACCGGGCACGCCTCCACGCAGAGGCCGCAGCCGGTGCAGTCCTCGACGTAGACCTGTAGGGAGTACCGCGAGCCCGGTAGCCCTGCGGCGTCGAGCGGCATCGACGGGAAACCCTCCGGGGCGCCCTCGAGGGCGACTTCGTCGTAGTACTTCGACCGGATCACGCTGTGCGGGCACACAAAGCTGCAGTTGCCGCACTGGATGCAGGAGTCGGGGTCCCACTGCGCGACAAGGTCGCTGATCCGCCTCTTCTCGTATGCCGTGGTGCCGCTCGGGTAGGTCCCGTCCACCGGGAGAGCGCTCACCGGCAGAGCGTCACCGTGGCCGGACATCATCGCCGCGGTGACGGTCCTGACGAACTCGGGCGCGTCGGCCGGCACGATCGGAGGTAGCGGATGGCCGGACGGCACCGTCACAGGCACGGGGATCTCTTGCAGTGCGGCGAGGGCGGCGTCCACGGCGGCGGCGTTGCGGCGCACCACCTCGGCGCCGCGCCGCCCATAGCTCTTCTGGATCGCCTCCTTGACCCGGGCGATCGCGTCGTCGCGAGGCAGCACGCCGGAGATGGCGAAGAAGCAGGTCTGCAGCACGGTGTTGGTGCGTCCGGGCAGCCCGGCCTCGCGCGCCACGGCGTCAGCGTCCACGGCATACAAGGTCAGGCGCTTGTCGATGATCTGCTGCTGCACCGGGCCGGGGAGCGCGTCCCACACCTCCTCCGGCGGGTGGGGTGTGTTGAGGAGCAGCCGACCACCGACCGCGGCGCAACCGAGGACGTCGACCGTGTCGAGCAGCCGGATCTGGTGGCAGCCCACGAACCCGGCCTCGGTGACGAGGTAGGGCGCCCGGATCGGGTTGGGGCCGAAGCGCAGGTGCGAGACCGTGACCCCACCGGACTTCTTCGAGTCGTAGACGAAGTAGGCCTGCGCGTGAACACCGGGATCGGCGCCGAGGATCTTGATGGTGTTCTTGTTCGCACCGACCGTTCCGTCGGAGCCGATACCGAAGAAGACCGCCCGCAGCGTCGTCGGCTCCTCGATGTCGAAGCTCGCATCCCAGGGCAGGCTCAGTCCCCCGACGTCGTCGTTGATCCCGATGGTGAACCTGGGCCGGGGAGTCGGAGCGGCCAGCTCGGCGAAGATCCCGGCCACCATACCGGGAGTGAACTCCTTGGATGACAAGCCAAATCGGCCCCCAATGACGTGCGGCATCGTCTCGAGCGCACCGGCGCCATGGGCCTCCGCGAGGGCTGCGATGACGTCCAGGAAGAGTGGCTCGCCGTTGGAGCCCGGCTCCTTGGTGCGGTCGAGGACCGCGATGTGACGCACCGAGGCCGGCAGCGCGGCGATGAGGTCGGCCGCGGGGAAGGGCCGGTAGAGGTGCACCTGCAGCACCCCTACCCGTTCGCCGCCCTGCTCCGCGCCCTGCACTCCACCGCGCACGAGATGGGCCACGGTCTCCCTCGCAGTCTGGGCACCCGAGCCCATGATGACGATGACCCGTTCGGCCTGCGGGTGGCCGACGTACTCCATCAGCCGGTAGGCGCGACCGGTGTGCGCCGCGAGCCGGTCCATGGCCTCCTGCACGACGGACGGAAGACGTGCGTAGTAGGGGTTGACCGTCTCGCGCGCCTGGAAGTAGACGTCAGGGTTCTGCGCGGTACCCCGGATGAAAGGCCGTTCGGGGCTCAGGGCCCGGGCGCGGTGGGCCCGGACGAGCGCTTCAGGGACGAGCTTGTGGAGAACCGCATCGTCGATGAGCTCCACGGTGTTGAGCTCGTGGGAGGTCCGGAACCCGTCGAAGAAGTGCAGGAAGGGCACCCGCGACTGCAGCGTCGCCAGCTGGGCGACGAGGGCGAGGTCGTGGGCCTCCTGCACGGAGGCGGAGGAGAGCAGCGCGAAACCCGTCTGGCGGACCGCCATCACGTCGGAGTGGTCTCCAAAGATCGAGAGGCCTTGTGTGGCAATGGACCTCGCTGCCACGTGAAAAACTGTGGACGTCAGCTCGCCGGCGATCTTGTACATGTTGGGGATCATCAGGAGCAGCCCCTGCGACGCGGTGAACGTCGTGCTGAGGGCTCCCCCCTGAAGCGCCCCGTGCACTGCCCCGGCGGCTCCGCCTTCGCTCTGCATCTCGACGATGGTCGGCACGCTGCCGTAGACGTTCTTACGACCGTGGCTCGCCCACTCGTCGGCGAGCTCGGCCATCGTCGAGGCCGGGGTGATGGGATAGATGGCGCAGAGTTCGTTGAGCCGGTAGGCGATATCGGCCGCCGCCTCGTTGCCGTCGATGGTCACACGCATGTCAGGCCTCCGGGACCATCTCGATGGCGGCCACTGGGCACTGGCGCGCGCACGTGCCGCACCCCGTGCACAGGGCATAGTCGAACTCGTAGCGTTTTCCAACCCCCAGCTTGATCACGGCGTCCTCGGGGCAGGAACCGAGGCACCCGTCGCACTCGAAGCAGTTGCCGCACGAGAGACAACGGTCTGCCTCGAACTGCGCCTCCTCCGCGGTGAGACCCGCGAGCACCTCGTCGAATGCCGCGACGCGGGTGGCAGGGTCGAGCTCGGCCTCCTTGCGTCGGCTGTGCTCGCCGAAGTACCAGAGGTTGAGCTTCCCGAACGACGCTAGGTCATGCTTGGGTGCGACATCGAGCGGCATCGTGCTCAGATAGGCGTTGATGTTGCGTGCCGCCTTCTTGCCGTGTCCGACACCGACAGTCACGGTGCGCTCGCTCGGCACGGCGTCACCGCCCGCGAACACTCCGGGTGCCCCGGTCATCAGGGACGTGAGCGAGACCTGCACGGTGTTGTTGACGATCTCGACCCCCGGCACGGTGCGCAGGAACCCGGTGTCGCTCTCCTGGCCGAGGGCGAGGATGACGGTGTCGGCCGCGAGGGTCTCGAAACGCCCTGTCCCGTGTGGACGCCCGTTCGCATCCAGCTCCTGCACCTCGACCGTGAGGTCGTGCTCCCCCATCGAGCTGATCGTGCGTAGCCAGTTGATTCGGATGCCCTCGTCCTCGGCGTCGACGGCCTCCTCCTCGTGGGCCGGCATCTGGTCGCGCGTCCTGCGGTAGACAACCACCGTGTCGTCGGCGCCCAGCCGGCGCGCGACACGGGCCGCATCCATCGCCGTGTTCCCGCCGCCGTAGACCGCGACTCGCCCACTCAGCGAGGCCTGATCGCCTGCAGCGACGGCGTGCAGGAACGTCACGGCGTCAAGGATTCGGGCGGCGTCGGCGTTCGGGATCTCGACCCGCTTGGACAGGTGCGCGCCGACCGCCACGAAGACGGCGTCGAAGCCTCCCTGGTCCATTTCGGCCCGCAGGTCCGTGACGCGATGGTCCTGCTCGAAGGTGACCCCCAGCTCGGCGACCCGGCGCACCTCGGCGTCGAGGACATCGCGGGGCAACCGGTAGGCCGGGATGCCGTAACGCATCATCCCGCCGGGTTCGGGGGCGTTGTCGCGCACGACGACCTCATGCCCGAGACGGGTGAGGTGGTAAGCCGCGGAGAGACCACTCGGGCCCGCCCCGACGACGAGCACCCTCCGGCCCGTGGGACTTGGCGGTGGGGTGAGCGCCCACCCCTCGCGGATCGCCCGGTCTCCGAGAGACCGTTCCACCCCGTGGATCGAGACCGCTCCGTCGAGCTCGGCGCGGTTGCAGACCGTCTCGCACGGGTGGTAGCAGACCCGACCGTGGATGGCCGGAAACGGGTTGTCCGCGGTCAGCGCCCGCCAGGCGGCCTCGTGGTCGCCGGCCTTGACCAGGCCCAGCCAGGCCTGGATGTTCTCACCGGCCGGGCAGCCCGCATTGCAGGGCGGCATCAGGTCGACGTAGACCGGACGGTTCAGGCGGACCGGCCCGGCGCGCAGCCGACCCAGCCCTAGCGGGGCCGGAGGCGTGAGATCGCGGCGGTCGTCCATTGGTGCTCCCATCGCAGAGCCGCACGTGCCGGGTGCACGAAGGAGGTATAGCCCGAACCCTTCCCCCGCCGCGATCGAGCGGGTAGGGCCCAACGTCCCGGATACGCCGGCCGTGCATAGTCAGCGCCACGCCCGGACCTTCTGCCCCGACCCAGTCACCCAGGGCCCCATGGACTCGACTTCCGCGATCGACGAGGTGAAGTGAGGACGAGTGCGCTCAACGTCGGGGCGTCCGGTGATGGCCTCGGCGGGTCCGTGGGAGTTGCCGGGCCAGTCTGGTTCGCTCAACGCCATCGCGTCCAGCCTTCGGGCCGCAGATCGGCGTGGTCGAGCAACGGTGAGAACTGCCAAACGTTGTCGCTGGTGAGCGCGATACCTCGTGGCTGGTGCGCAAAACCTCGTGCTGGTGATGCGCGCCAGTCGGGAGCACGACAGATGCTGCGTCGAGGGCTCAGAGCGGCTGGCGCACACCACCAGTGTCCGCACCCGTCCGGCGGCGCCGCTACGTTCTGTTTTGGCCCCATTTTTGGGCCCACCGACCGGCCTCAGTGCTCCGCGACGGTTCCGCACAGAGTAAGGCCCTGACGGCGTTTCCGCAGGTCAGGGCCATATTCTTCTGTTTCAACACAAAGTGCACCCGGAGAGACTCGAACTCCTAACCTTCTGATCCGTAGCAATCCGCGCGCGGTCACTCGAGACGTTTGAAGGTGACCCCTCCCCCGCTCTCCCGACCACATCGACGCAGGTCCGCGCGCTGCAGACGGCTATTGTCGCTTGAGGTCGAGTGTTGTCGAATCGTTACCCCGGAGCCGCTAGACCGGACTTCTTGGGCCCATTTTTGAGCCCATCACCGGACGTCGTGTCCCTTCGCTCGGAACCGGTCACCGTTGTCGAGCTGGACGTGAACGCGCCGGTGGCCACATCAAGCGTGCCCGTGACGGGTGCCGTCAGGTTGCCCACGGCGGTGGCGATGACGATGTCGCCCGCGAAACTGGCCACCGTGCCGTCCAGGCCGGTGGTGGTGAACGTCGCCGTGCTGGTGCCAAGGCGTACGCCATGGCTCGAGATCGTGGCTATGGTCTGACCCGCGCCGAGATCCTGCCCGACCCCGGAGGCCACGATCGCACAGATCTCCCCACTAGGAGGGGCCGCGACGGAGGCGTTTGCCGCCCCGACGACCAGTAGCGCGGAGCAAACGAATACTGCTGACATCGCTCGGCCGACCGACATGAGCGCCTCC
>JBDTVJ010000172.1:0-5551 GCA_040007275.1 Terracoccus sp. | reverse complement strand
GTCGGCAGCGCCACCGTGCTCACCGAGACCCCGAGCAGCATGGCCAGGGAGCGTCGCAGCACCGCCGGGGTGACCCGGTCGGCCACCACCTCGACCCAGCGACCCAGGCGACCGGGAATCCTCGTCAGGGCCGTCAGGGTGACACCCAGTGCGAGCCAGGCGCACAGCGCGACGGCCGTCCACGCGAGCAGGCCGAGCACGACCTCGTCGACGGTGGACGAGCCGCTCAGCCCTCCCGGGGGCCACGCGTGCAGCGCGGCGTCGTAGAGCAACCGGAGCACGGCGACCGCCGCGAGGGGTGCCGCCACCGCGCCCCCGGCACGCCTGAGCCGACCGATCCGACCGCTGGCGTGGCCGTGACCTCGGGCGCTGTCGGGGCACGGTTGCCTGCGCTGATCGAGCGTCAGGCTGTGCTGGTCGGCGTTCATGTGCTCATTCAATGCCGTTTGCTTGTGTTTGGTCAAGATAGAATTCGGTGAAGCTCGTTAACCTGAACTGGATCTCTCTGGCTATGCTTGGCCGTCGGGCCTTCCACGGAGGCGCCACGGAGGCGCCACGGGTGGCCGGCGAGGAGGTTCGGGTGCGGTGGGACCGGCTCTTCGATGACCTGGAGGCGCAGCTCGAGCTGGAGGACGCGCGCGAGCTCGATGCGGAGGTCGCCGACCGCACCCGGCGCGAACGAGCTCAGCTCGACCTGCAGTCGCGACTGCTCGCCAACCAGGGCGCCATGGTCCAGGCCCGAGTGAGGTCGGGCGTGCTGACCGGAGTCGTCGCCGACGTCGGCCCCGACTGGCTCCTGCTCGAGCTGCGGCCGGAGTGGGCGGTGCTCGTCGCACTGGCGGCGCTGCGGTCGGTCACCGGCCTGACCCCGGGGGCGGTCACCCCGACCACCGTCGCTCGCCGCTTCGCGCTCGGTGCGGCGCTGCGGGCGGTGAGCCGCGACCGGGCCACCGTGGCCCTCACCGACGTCGACGCGAGGGTCACGTTCGGCACTATCGACGTGGTGGGCGCCGACCATCTCGAGATCGCCGAGCACGCCTCTGACGAGGTGCGTCGGGCCAGCAACCTGGTGGCCCGCCACCTGGTGCCCTTCGCCGCGATCGAGTCGGTGCGCCGCCTGCGTTGACGCATGCTTCGGCTGCCTTCGCGAACTAGAGTCGAAGCATCATGACGGATGCCCGAACGCACGACTTTGCCCTGGAGGCGCCGGGCTCGGCGGCCCTGCAGATCGCCGTCGTCGGTCCGAGCCACCCGAACACTGGGGGTGTGGCAGCGCACACGACGATGCTGGCCCACCACCTGGCCGACGCGGGTCACGACGTCACCCTCGTGTCGTGGGCGCACCTCTACCCGTCGGGGCGCCGCCAGGCCGAGGCGGTGCTGCCCACCGGCAGCCCCGAGGTCCCGCCGTTTCCGCGAACGATCCGCGCCCTCAGCTGGGCCCGGCCCGACTCCTGGGTGCGCGTCGGGCGTCGTCTGCGCGGAGCCGACGCCGTCATCATCGTGCACGCGCTTCCCGGTGTCGTGCCGGCCCACCTCGCGCTCCTGCGTGCGGCTGGAGCCCTCCCGGGCCCGTCCGGGTCTGACCTCTCGTCGGGCCCGACCACACGCTCCGGTTCGCCAGGCCACCCCGGCCTCTCGCCGACCCGGCCACAGTCGATCGTCGTGTGCCACGCCGTGCTGCCGCTCGAGACTCGCACCGGTGAAGCGAAGTTGATGACGGCATTGCTCGGTCGGGCCGACTCGGTGCTCGTACACACCGCCGAGCAGGCCGCCGTAGCCCATGACCTGGGAGCCCGACGTATCTCGGTGGCCGATCTGCCGCCGCCCGTCAGGGGCGGCGACCCCGTCTCGCGCGGCCCCCGGCCGGGGCCCGTTCGCCTGCTCGCCCTGGGTCTGATCCGGGAGCACAAGGGCATCGACGTGCTGTTGCGGGCGATGCGCTCCGTGCCTGACGTCACCCTGACGATCGCCGGTGAGCTGTGGGGGGGCAGCCGACAGGTCATCGGCGAACTCGCCAGCGATCCGGGGTTGGCCGGGCGGGTCGAGATCCGGGACGGCCATGTTCCGTCCGAGGCGCTGGCGGCGCTGCTGGCTGACCACGACGTGCTCGCCCTGCCCTACCGCAGCGACACGACCACCTCGAACGTCATGCTCGCCCATGTGCACGGTCTGCCCGTGCTCGCCACCACGGTCGCGCCCTTCACGCAGCAGGTGGTCGACGGGGTCAACGGTCTGCTCGTGCCGCCGGGCGACGAGCGGGCGCTCGCCGGGGCGCTGCGCCGCCTGCTCGAACCCGAGGTGCGTCACCGCCTCGCGGAAGGGGTCAAGACCCCCGACCTCTCCGGCCCGTGGGCGCACTACCTGGGCACCCTCGAGGCGCTGTCCGTCGACGCGTTCCTGCTCGACGACCCTCCTGACCCACCCCCACCTCTCGCTCCGATACTGCTGGGCACGCGCTGGGCGGCTGCGCGCCATCGGGTCGCGAACCGGGTCTCCTCCCGCCGCGCCATCGTCGCGCTCGACCGCGACGACCTCCCCGACTGGGTGCTCACCACCGACGTGCTGGGGGAGCCCTCGGAGGCCGACGACGTCAAGCGGCTGGCCCGGGCGCTCGGACTGCCCCGCTCGCTCGACCGGGTGGCGTCGTGGGCGGCTCTGGGCGCCCTGGCCGCGATCGTGCGGGTGCGCGACGACGGGCGGCGCAGCGCCGTCATCGTCGACGAGACGGGCGCCCGGTCGCTCTTCTCGCGCTGGGCCCGGGCCGTCGGCTTCGCACCGGTCGAGATCGACTTCACCGGGACGCACCCGAGCGTCGCCGCCCTTGACGTCGACACCGGCTCCCTCGACGTGATCGTGCGGATCCACCCGAGAGGCTGCGACGGCGCCGACGTCGACCACGTGCTGGAACAGGCGGCCTGGGCCCTGCGCTCTCAAGGTCTGCTCGTGATCACGGTGCCGATCGGCCCGCCCGGCGCCGACGGAGCGATCAGCCCGGCCGACGTGCGCGGCATCCTCGCTCGCGCCGACGACCTGGGCTTCGTGCTGATCGGTGACCTCGACGGCACGGTCAACGCCCGGATGCGGGATGCCGCCCAGCGGGCTCGGGCCGACGACGCGGCCTACGGGCTGGTGCGCCTCACGCTGCGGCGCCGGTGAGAGCGGCGGTCTCATGAGCCGGCAACGACTCCTCGCGGTGGCGCGCGTCGTCATCGCGGTCGTCGTGCTGGCCGCTGTGGTCTACGCGGTCGTCAAGAACTGGTCAGACGTCGCGGTGCATCTGAGCCAGATCTCAGGGGGCACCTTCGCCCTCGCGACGCTGGCCGCGGCGGTCGGTACCTGGCTGACGATGCTGGGCTGGCGGGTGGTGCTGGCCGATCTGGGCTCAGACCTGCATCTGGCCCCGGCGAGCGGTGTCTACTTCGTAGGGCAGCTCGGCAAGTACCTGCCCGGTTCGCTGTGGTCGGTGCTCGTGCAGGCCGACATGGCGGGCCGGCTCGGGGTGCCGCGCCGGCGCACCGCGGTGGCCGGGTTTCTGGCGATCGGCTTCGCGTTGCTGGCCGGTGGGCTCATCGGCCTCCCGGCGGCCTCCCTGCTGCTCGATGGCGACTCGGGGAGTGCGGCAGGCTCCGGCGGCTTCGACTGGTGGCTGCTTCTCGCTGTGCCCGTCATCGTGGTGCTGTGCGTGCCCCGGCTGCTCAACACGATCATTTCCGCCAGCTTGCGGCTGCTACGGCGGGCACCGCTCGAGCACGAGCTGTCCAGCCCCGCGGTGGTGCGCACCGTGGTAGTCATGGTGCTGGCGTGGTGCGCCTTCGGGGTGCACACCCTGCTGCTCGCCCGGGCCGTGTCGAGCGACGGCCTGCTCCACCCCGGTCTCACGGTGGCCGCGATGAGCGGCTACGCCCTGTCGGTGTCGCTCGGCATGCTCACCGTCGTGCTGCCGGCGGGGCTGGGCGCCCGCGAGGGCCTGCTCACCCTGGTGCTCGCGACGGCCCTGCCGACCCCTGCGGCGGCGGCCGTCGCCATCACCTCGCGCTTCATCGTGACCATCGTCGACGTCCTCGCGGCGCTCGCAGGCTGGCTGTACGCGCGATCGCACCACCTGATCGCCGACCGTCGGGCCGCGCGCGACCGCGACGTCAGCGACGACGTGTCGGCCTGAGCTGCCGCTCGTGGTGGGGCTCAGCGCGGTTCGAGCACGAACACCGGAATGAGCCGGTCGGTCTTGGTCTGGTACTCGGCGTAGGGCGGGAAGGCCTCCACGCAGCGCGGCCACCACTCGTCGCGCTCCGCGCCGGTCAGCTCGCGGGCGTGGACCGGACCGGCCTCGGTGCCGTCCTGCAGGTCGATGTCGGGGTGGGCCACGAGGTTGTGGAACCACTGCGGGTGCTCGGGGGCGCCGCCCTGGCTGGCGACCGCGGCGTACCGGCCCTCATGCTCGACCCGCATGAGCGGCACCTTGCGCACGGCGCCCGACTTGGCCCCGGTCATCGTCAGCAGCACGACGGGCCGGTCCTGGATGTGCACCGACCTCGTGGTGCCGGTGCGCTCGATCTCGGCCACCTGGTCACGCACCCACTTCGCCGGGCTGGGCACGTAGTTTCCGCTCGTCGTCATCGGGGAGCTCCTTCAGGGCAGCGGTGGACACGTCCGTCGCATCCTCTCACCGGGTGGCGCCGGCGGTGAGCGAGACTGGAGTCGTGTCCGAGCCGCAGGTGCGTCGCTGGCGCACCGACCGCGAGATCCGGCTGCGTGCGCAGCTCGGGGTGTTCAGGCGCGGCAGTGGCGACCCGACCTCGCGCTGGGGCGCCGACGGGTCGTTCACCCGGGCAGCGCAGACCCCGGCCGGAACGGGCACGCTGCACCTGTGGTGTTCCACTGACGAGGGGGTCGTCGAGGCCCGGGCTTGGGGCGCCGGCGCCGAGTGGCTGCTCGAGTCGGTGCCGGCTCTCCTCGGTGACGGCGACGACGTGTCGGGTTTCGTCGGGCACCACGCGATCGTGGCGGCGGCGTGGCGGCGGTTCCCGCACTGGCGGGTGCCCCGGTCGGGCCTGGTCTTCGACGCGTTCGCCCCGGCCGTCATCGAGCAGAAGGTCACCGGCCAGGAGGCCTTCGCCGGCTACCGGGCCCTGGTGCGGCGCTTCGGCACGGTCGCGCCGGGACCGTTCGGCGACGACTCCACCGGCCGGGGCCTGTTCGCGCCGCCGACGGCCCGGGGGTGGGCCACGATCCCGTCGTGGGCCTGGTTGCAGGCGTCCGTCGACGGTCAGCGCTCGCGCACCCTCGTGCGCGCCGCCGGTCACGCCGGTCGCCTCGAGGAAGGGGCGACGATCTCGGTGGCTGAGGCGCACCGACGCCTGCGAGCGCTGCCCGGCGTCGGGGTCTGGACCGCCGCCGAGGTGGCCCAGCGCGCCCTCGGTGACCCCGACTCGCCGAGCTTCGGCGACTACCACGTCGCCAAGGACATCGGCTGGGCCCTGACGGGCACGCCGGTCGACGACGACGGGCTGGCCGAGCTGCTCGAGCCGTACGCCGGCCACCGCTACCG
>JBDTVJ010000171.1:0-5591 GCA_040007275.1 Terracoccus sp. | reverse complement strand
AGGACCTCGCCGACGAGCTCGCCTCGCTGCAGCAGTCTGCGCCGCTTTCGCGGCGGGCGCAGGAGGCGGCCAAGGGTGAGGACAGGCACGAGCTGGTCGCTTCCGAGGTGAAGTCGGGTGCCGGCGCTGCCTCAGCCCGCGAGATCTCGGGTGAGGTGCACAGCTCTGCCGAGCTGATGGAGAAGTTCCAGGGCAAGTCGGCCGATGCGCCGATGTGCTTGACCTGCGGCACGAAGATGCGCCCCGCGGGCTCCTGCTACGTCTGCGAAGGCTGCGGAAGCACGAGCGGCTGCAGTTGAACTAGCCACAACGAGGGGCCCGCACGGCATGGCCGTCCGGGCCCCTCGTTGTGTGGTCTGCCGCCGTGCGGCTTCGGTGACGAGTGCCACGGTGAAGCGATCGGCGAGCAGGGGAGGGCACAGTTTCTCGAGACGGCGATGGGACGTTCTTGCCCGGGGCTCGACGTGGCTGACCACGCAAAGCAAGAGGTGGGCGCAACGGTGTGCCGGGATGCGGTGAGCCTGGCTTCCCAGGAGCAACAGGACGGAGCAGCCAGGATCAGGCTGCCCTTCGATGCGGAGATGGAGGACGCCGGCTGCGCCGCGCTTCGTGAGCCGGTGCTACGGCGTGGGCCCGATGACTGCGGCGAGCGTCACGAAGGAGTACCCGCGGGCACGCAGCTCGGCGATGACCCGCGGCAGTGCGTCCGCGTCCAAGGTCGAGTGATCGGTCGGGTGGCCGCCGACGTGCATGAGAACAATCTCGCCGGGCCGAGCCCCGGCAAGCACTCGCGCCAGCACCGAGGCGCTCGACTGACCGCCCGACCTCCCCTTCCAGCCGAGCGTGTCGACGGTCCAACGGAACGGCACGTAGCACTCTGCGTTGACGACCGAGATGGTGCGGGCGTCGACGGCACCGAAGGGGAAGCGGAACCAGGGCCGGGGATCCTTTCCAGTCACGGTCTTGATGCGGGCTGCTGCCGTGCGCACTTCGACGCGAATCGCCTGGGGCGAGAACGTCGTCAGGTCGCGATGGTGGTAGGTGTGGTTGCCAACGGGGTACTGCTCGGCGATGGACCGGGTGCTCGTGGGGAAGGCGTCAACGAACTGACCGGTGAGGAAGAAAGTGCCCGGAACGTGCTCCGCCGCCAGGGTCCGCAGGATCGAGCCGACCGCCTCGTTGCCGCTACCGCCGTCGAACGTGAGCGCCACGACCCTGCGCGTCGTGCCGAGCGTCGTCAGGTCACGCCCGAGCAGCCGAACCGGGATCGAGCAGGCCGGGGTGGTGCTGGTCGGTCGCGATGTTGTGGTGCTCTGCTGAGGGCTCGTGGTTGTGGCCTGAGGTCTCGTGGTCGTCGGCCGTGCGTGCGTCGGTGACCGCGCCGGGCTCGTCGAAGGCGGGTAGGTGGTCGAGGGCTGGGTAGACGTCGACGTCGTTGAGGCAGCCGCCGTCGTCGGAGGGGGCGTGCCTCCCGGTCGCGTCGGCTCGCCCGCGCCTTGGCACGCCACGAGGGCCATGGCGGCTACGACAGCCACCGCCCAGATACGCGGATTCATCCGTGTCTGAATCACCATTCCTCCTACTCCCATCCGACACCCGGGTGTGCGGCCGCAGCAGAGGTATGTGAGCGACATGACAACTGACAGTGGCCCCGGCGGTCGCACTAGCGGTCACCGCTGCGGCGCTGAGGGGAGTGAGTGGCTGATCACCCCGCATCCACCCACTCGCGCAGCGAGTTCGGTGTCACACTGGGCAGGACGCGAGCGTCGCCCGCGCCGTGCGGCCGACGAGAGGACAGTGGCCATGATCGCGGTCATCGGCGGCACCGGTCGTCTCGGGCGACTCGTCTCTGCGCGACTTGTCGACGTGGGTCAGCAGGTGCGTGTCGTCGCAAGGTCTGCGCCCAAGGTTCCGATCGCCGGCACGCAGTTCGTCGCCGCCGACCTTCGCGTGCCCGCCACGCTCTCCGCCGCGGTCGATGGGGTCGATGGGGTCGTCGCCGCGGCGCACGGCATGGACCCCGACGAGGGGGAGTCACCGGCGCAGGTCGACCGCGACGGTAACGCGGCTCTCATCGACGCGGCAGCGAACCGGGGCGTGGGCGTCGTGCTCGTCTCGGTCGTTGACGCGGCGAGCGACCACCCCCTCGAGCTGCACCGGATGAAGTGGGCGGCCGAGCAGCACCTGCGGGCGAGCGGCGCGCCCTGGACGATCGTGCGCGCGTCTGCCTTCGCCGAGATGTGGATCGAGATGATGGAGCAGTCGGTGAAGGGCGGCAAGGGGCCCCTGGTCTTCGGCGACGGTGACAACCCGGTCAACTTCGTCAGCGTTCTGGACGTCACCGAGGCAGTGACCCGGGCTGCCACCGACCGTAGCCTGCGGGGGCACATCATCGACGTCGGCGGTCCCGACGACCTGACGATGAACGAGCTGGCCGGCCTTGTCCGTCCCGGGGTCGCTCCGCGGCACTTGCGGCGGGTCGTCCTGCACGTCATGGGCCAGGTCGCGCGACCCGTCAGGCCGTCGCTGGCTCGCCTGGCCCGGATGAGCCTGAGCATGGACCGTGCCGACCTGATCTTCGATACGAAGGCCAGCCGGTCCACCTACCCCTGGCTGCCCTGCACGTCAGTGCGTGACCTCGCGGCCGGTTCGACGCAGGGCTGACGACGCACAGACGGGCCCCTGAGCGCAGGCGGTCTCGCACGGCGTGGGGGAGGCCGAGGGGAATCGTGAACGGCACCATGACCGACACGGTCGCAGCGGGACGCCGGCAGGTCCGCGCGCACCACGTAGCGTCACCAGCCGTGTGCGCGATGCCGTCAGACTGGGGCAGCCCCAGGCGGCTGGAGCGACTCCCCAGGCGACGCGCGAAGCAGTCGTCGGCCGGCGCGACGAGCCAGCACAGCGGCATCCGACCACGATAGCCTGAGCGTTGTCTGAGTAGTCACAAAGCCGTCACCACCCAGGGCGCTTGGCGAGACGATGGAGTCGCCCGGAGCAGCGGTCCGGCGCTGACCCACGGAAGAGGGGCTCACCATGAACGGGCACACACGGACCACTCACGGCGTCATCGTCGGCTACGACGGCTCGCCAGGGTGCCAGCCCGCGCTGGAATGGGCCGCGGAGACGGCCCGGCGCCAAGGCAAAGGCCTGACGCTGATGCACAGCGTCAACTTGGCGACGGTGCCCGCCTTCCCGGCCATGGACCTACCGCAGCTTGATCCGTCGGTCGAGAACGCCGCGAAGTCGCTGGTCGACGAGGGGGCGGCTCGAGCCGGTGCCACCCTCGACGCGTCGCAGATCGAGACGCAGTACTGGTTCGGGAGCCCCGCGGCCCAGCTCATCGATGCATCCAGGGATGCCGACCTGGTGGTCGTCGGGAGTCGGGGACGCGGTCGCATCCTCGCGGGCCTGCTCGGCTCCACCTCGTATGCCGTCGCCGCGCACGCTCACTGCCCTGTTGTCGTCGTGCGCGGGCCGGCCGGTGGGGAGCCCGGCGAGGTGCCCATGCCGCCGCGGCCCGGGCCAGCCCATGACGTCGTTGTCGGAACGGACAACTCGAACGCTGCCGCTCGCGCCGTCGACGCGGCGGTCGAGGTCGCCGAGCGAGAGGGCGCCGCGCTGCACATCGTCTGCGTGGCCCACCCGCGCTCCATGGAGGCGTGGGCCTACGTCGAGACCGTCAAGGGTGGCACCGAGCAGACGCACGCCTTGCGCGAGCATGCCGAGCAGTCGGTGCTCCACGCGGCGAACCGCGTGGGGGCGCTGCACCCGAACGTCCCCGTGACAACCGAGGTGCTCTACGGCGACCCTGGCCAGTCGCTGGCTGACCTGGGTGCGACCGCCGGTCTCATCGTCATCGGATCCCGCGGGCGCGGCGGATTCACGGGCATGCTGCTCGGCTCGGTGAGCCACCGCGTCATCCACGACGCGGCGTGCCCGGTCATGGTGGTGCGCTGAGAGCGCCTCAGGCGGCGCGTTGGTCGCGGGCACCCTGTCGGATGACGGCCCCGTCCGAGATGACCTCGTCGGGCTCGATGCTCACGCTGTCCCACAGGTGGGCGTTGTCGCCGACCTTGACGCGGGCGCCGAGCTTGGCGCCGCGGCCGACGACGGCGCCGGCGCCGACGTGCACAGCCGAGCCGATCACGGCCCCGGCGCACACCACGGAGTCATGGTCGACCCAGGAGCCGATGCCGATGCGGGCCCCGGCGCCGACGGTGGCGCCGCGATCGACATAGGCGGACTGGGCGACGTAGGCCGTAGGGTCGACGTGGGCGTTCACCTCGACGGAGCCGCCACCGTTCTCGTGACGGGCGTAGCGCAGCACGGTGCCGTTGTCCTCTTCGAATTCCTCATACTTCTTTCGCCTCACTGCGCACCTCTTCCTCATCACGGGTGGGCACCTGGCCCACCGGCCGTCAGCCTGTTCAACGTTCAAGCAAACTTCAAGATTCCGTACTGTCGACCGGGGTTCGCTACTCACCCAGCAACGGTTAACGCTACCGAGGCAGTTCCCGATAGTGGGGCATTCGTAGCCTCCGACGTCCCAAATGTCCACTACGTGGGCAACGCTCACCCCGCATCGAAGCCGGAATGACGAACCCAGGAGGGCTTCGCCGCGCCCCGGCCAGGCCCGCCTGCCATGATCGGGAGTCATGACGAACACGGTCTGGCTCGTGCCTCACACCCATTGGGACCGCGAGTGGTACGAGCCTTTCCAACGCTTCCGTCTTCGCCTCGTCGACCTGATGGACGACGTCGTCAGCCGGGCCCAGCGTGAGCCCGACTTCCGGTTCACCATGGACGGTCAGATGGCCGCCGTCGACGACTACCTTCAGGTGCGCCCTGACCAGACGGATGCCGTGCGCGCCCTCGCTGAGAGCGGCCGGCTCGCCATCGGCCCGTGGCGGGTGCTGATGGATGAGTTCCTCTGCTCGGGCGAGACGATGATCCGCAACCTCGAGATCGGGTGGGCCGACGCCGCACGGCTCGGCCCGGTGATGCCGGTCGGCTATCTGCCTGACATGTTCGGCCACTGCGCACAGATGCCGCAGATCCTGCGTCACGTCGGCATCGAGCAGGCCGTGGTCTACCGCGGGGTGCCGGCGCAGGTCGACCAGCACGAGTTCTGCTGGCGCTCGCCCGATGGCAGCGGCATCCGCACCGAGTTTCTCGCCAACAGCTACGGCAACGCCGCCGACGTGTTCGGGGCCGGTGACCCGCGGCGCCGGCTCGCCGAACGCCTGGTCACCCAGTCGAGCGGGTACGGTGATGATTTCCTCGCCATGTACGGCACCGACCACGCCGCGCCGCTACCGAGCCTGATGGCCGAGGTGGCCGACCTCAACGCTGACGCGACCGGCCCGCGCGTGCGCGTGGTCACCCTGACCGAGTACCTGGCCACACCGCGCCACCGGTTCGACGAGCTGCGTGTGGTCGACGGCGAGCTGCGCAGCCACGCCCGCGCCAACATCCTGCCCGGGGTGCTGTCGGTACGGTGGCAGCTCAAGGAGGCGATGGCCCGCACCGAACGGCTGCTGGCGCGCTACGCCGAGCCCCTCGCCTCGCTGTTCCTGCCCACCCTGCCC
>JBDTVJ010000170.1:0-5596 GCA_040007275.1 Terracoccus sp. | reverse complement strand
GACGACGACCCGACGCTCTGGCGCTTCTCCGCCGTGTTCACCGCCTTCGCCGGGGCGATGTTCGGCCTGGTGCTGACCGACAACTTCCTCGTGCTCTACGTCTTCTGGGAGCTGACGACGGTCTTGTCGTACCTGCTCATCGGGCACAACCCGGCGAGCTCGACGAACCGCCGCTCCGCCATGCAGGCGCTGATGGTGACCACCGCGGGCGGCCTAGCCATGCTGATCGGCATCATCGCCCTCGGCGTGCACCACACCTACTCGATCAGCGGGCTGCTGGCCGCGCCTCCCCCTCCCGACGCCGTGACGACTGTGGCGGTGGTGCTGCTGCTCGTCGGCGCCTTGTCGAAGTCGGCGCTCGTGCCGTTCCACTTCTGGCTGCCGGGGGCGATGGCGGCACCCACCCCCGTCAGCGCCTACCTGCACGCCGCCGCGATGGTCAAGGCCGGCATCTACCTCGTCGCCCTGCTCGCCCCCATCTTCGCCGGCGCCCCGGGCTGGCACGCGCTGACCCTCGGGCTCGGCCTGTTCACCATGCTCGTCGGCGGCTGGCGGGCACTGCGACAGCACGACATCAAGCTGCTTCTCGCCTACGGCACGGTCAGCCAGCTCGGCTTCATCGTGGCGATCGCAGGTCTCGGCACGAAGACGTCGGCGCTGGCGGCGATCATGCTCGTGCTCGCGCACGGCCTGTTCAAGTCGACGCTGTTCCTCACCGTCGGGGTCATCGACAAATGCACCGGCACACGCGACCTGCGAGAGCTGTCGGGAGTCGGCCGGAGCCTGCTGCCCGTGTCGGTCCCGGCCTGCCTCGCCGCGCTGTCGATGGCCGGGGTGGTGCCCCTCGCCGGTTTCGTGGCCAAGGAGGGTGCCCTCGAAGCGCTGTGGGAAGCGTCACGATCGGGAGAGCCACTGGCGCCGGCCCTGTCCACGCTCGCCCTGGTCACCCTCGTCGCCGGGTCGGCCCTCACCGCCGCCTATACGGCCCGGTTCGTCTGGGGTGCGTTCGCCCGCAAGCCCGGGGTGCCACCGACACGGGTGCGGGCCCCGCATCCGGGTTTCGTTCTCGCGCCCTTGCTGCTGGGCACCCTGTCACTGCTCGTCGGGGTGCTCGCCCCCGTCGAGTCGTCCTTCCTCATGCCCTACGTCGACCCGTTCGAGGGCGCCGTTCCCGACTCGCTCTCGCTCTGGCACGGGCTCACGGTTCCGCTCATGCTCTCGCTCGTCTCCCTCGTCATCGGTGCCGCCCTCTTCGTCTGGCGTGACGGTGTCGGCCAGGCCCAGGCGAGGGTTCCCTCGGTCGTCGACGGGGAACGCGGCTACAACCGGATCATGCGAGGGGTCGACCGGTGGGCGGTGGAGGCGACGGCGTTCACCCAGCGCGGTTCGCTGCCCATCTACCTGACCGGAATCCTGCTGGTGTTCGTGGCCCTTCCGGGTGTCGCTGCGCTCACCCGGGGCACCATGCCGTCGATGCGACTGTGGGACAACGCTGCTCAGGCCGTCGTCGGCGTCGTGGTGGTGGCCGCCTGCGTGCTGGTGTTGTTGACCCGCCGGCGCCTCACTGCGGTGCTCCTGGTGAGCGTGACCGGGTACGGCGCGTCGCTGCTCTTCATCCTGCACGGAGCACCTGACCTCGGCATCACCCAGATGCTCGTCGAGACCGTCGGACTCGTCGTGTTCGTACTCACCCTGCGCCGCCTCCCGGCGAAGTTCACCCGGCATCCGGACTCCCCCGCTCGCACCTGGCGCATCCTGGTCGGTCTCGCGGTGGGCGCGTCGGTCGCCGCGATCGCTCTCGTCTCCTCCGGTGCCCGCAGGGCACTGCCCGTTTCGGTCGAGTTCCCCACCCAGGCCTACAAGTTCGGTCACGGGAAGAACATCGTCAACGTGACGCTCGTCGACATCCGGGCGTGGGACACCCTCGGTGAGGTATCGGTGCTCGTGGCCGCAGCCACCGGTATCGCCAGCCTCGTCTTCGTGCGAACCCGCAACACCCGGCTGTCAACGGCGAGCGCCAAGACCGTGACGGGCGGGGAGCCGGAGGGAGTCACCTGGTTGCGCGGTGGCTCCATCATGAGGCGCGAACGACGTTCGGTGGTGTTCGAGGTGGTCACCCGCCTGATCTTCCACGTCATGCTGGCGGCCTCGCTCTACCTGCTCTTCTCCGGCCACAACCAGCCGGGCGGCGGGTTCGCCGGCGGGCTGGTCGCCGGTCTGGCGCTCGTGGTGCGCTACCTCGCTGGCGGTCGATACGAGCTCGACGAGGCGCTGCCGGTCGACGCCGGCCTGGTGGTCGGTCTCGGGCTGCTCGTCGCGATCGGGTCAGCCGTGGCCCCGCTCGCCTTCGGCGGCACCATCCTGGAGACCACCTCGTTCGACTTCTCCTGGCCGATCTGGGGTGAGGTGCACATCGTCAGCTCGCTCACCTTCGACGTCGGCGTCTACCTCATCGTCGTCGGAATGATGCTCGACATCGTGCGCAGCCTCGGCACCGGCATCGACCGGCAGATCGCCGAAGAAGAGCGTCACCCGCAGGAAGTGATCTCGTGACCACCACGATCAGCACGATCACCTCGATCACCTCGGTCGCTTCAGTGCCGGCGGCGTCAGGCCATAGCGCCGTCGCCCCGGCCCTGATCGAGGCGACGCTGCGACCGAGCCTGACCCTCGTGGTCATCGTGGCCGGTCTCGTGGCGACCGGCACCTCGCTGCTGCTCGACCGGAGCCTCGTACGGGTGCTGCTCGGCCTGCTGCTCATCGGCAACGGGGTGGCGGTGCTCTTCATGGTGGTGAGCGGTACGGCCGGGGCCGCCCCGTTCGTCGGCTCGGCCGCACCCAGCGCGATGAGCGACCCCCTGCCCCAGGCCATGGTGCTGACCGCGATCGTGATCTCGCTCGCCACGATCGGGTTTCTGCTCGCTCTCGCGTACCGGCTGTGGCAGATCTCCGGCACCGACGACGTTCCCGACGATGCCGAGGACGCCCGGATCCAGCGACTCGCCGAGGCCCGGGAGACGTCTGAGACCTACGACCCCTCCGAGGTGCCGACGACGACCTCCGACGAGCTGGCGGCCGACTGGCCCGACGACCCCGACCATCCGCAGCCGGCCGATGACGAGATCGTGGAGGGTGGACGGCGATGAACGACATCGCGACGCCGGCCCTCGTGCCGATGCCGGTTCTTCTGCCACTGCTCGGTGCGGCCCTGACTCTCGCGTTCCGGCGCTCGGCCCGGCTCCAACGCACGACGAGCGTCACCGTGCTCAGCCTCGTCGTGGTCGTGGCCGCCGTGCTGGTGCACCAGACCGACCAGAACGGCCCGCAGGTGCTCTGGCTCGGCGGCTGGGACGCACCGCTCGGCATCGCCCTGGTCGCTGACCGGCTGAGCTCGCTGATGCTGCTCGTCTCGAGCGTGGTCACGCTCATCGTGCTCATCTTCGCCATCGGGCAGGGCAGCGCCGATGACAACGACGATGACGGGCAGCAGACGCCGCTCTCGATCTTCCATCCGACCTACCTCGTGCTCACGGCCGGTGTCGCCAACTCCTTCCTGGCCGGAGACCTGTTCAACCTCTTCGTCGGTTTCGAGATCCTCCTCTTCGCCTCCTTCGTGCTCATCACGCTCGGTGGAACGGCGACCCGCATCCACGCCAGCACCACCTACGTGGTGGTCAGCCTGCTCAGCTCGGCGCTCTTCCTCGTCGCCATCGCCGGCGTCTACGCTGCCACCGGTACGGTCAACATGGCTCAGCTCGCGATCCGGCTCGCAGACATCCCACCGGGCGTCAGCCTGGTGCTGCAGCTCAGCCTGCTCACCGCCTTCGCGGTCAAGGCGGCCATCTTCCCGATGTCGGCCTGGCTGCCCGACAGCTACCCCACCGCGCCGGCTCCGGTATCGGCCGTGTTCGCGGGGCTGCTCACGAAGGTCGGCGTGTACGCAGTCATTCGGATGCAGACCCTGCTGTTTCCCGACTCCCCCCTCCACGGCCTGCTCATGTGGGCCGCCCTGCTGACGATGGTGATCGGCATCCTGGGCGCCGTGTCGCAGTCGGGCCTGAAGCGCATCCTGTCGTTCACGCTCGTCAGCCACATCGGCTACATGATCTTCGGCATCGCACTGGCCACCCCGCATGGCATGGCGGGCGCCATCTTCTACGTCGTGCACCACATCACCATCCAGGCGGCCCTGTTTCTCATCACCGGCCTGGTCGAGCGACTCGCCGGTACCACCTCGCTCCACCGGCTCGGTGGCCTCGCCCTCGCCTCCCCTGTGCTCGCCACCTTGTTCTTCGTCGCGGCCATGAACCTGTCCGGCATCCCCCCGCTGTCTGGCTTCCTCGCCAAGATCGGGCTCGTGCAGGCCGGGATCGAGGTCGGCACCCCGCTGGCGTGGGTGCTCGTCACGGCCGGCATCGTCACGAGCCTGCTGACGCTCTACGCCCTGACCAAGGTGTGGAGCCAAGCCTTCTGGCGCAGCCTCGTGGAGGCGCGCGCCACCAGTGCCCGGCTTGACCCGGGCAGCGGTGACACGAGGGCGGCCGAGGTCGAGGTGAGCGCCGTCGAGAACGCCAACCTCGCGGCGGTCTCCGTCGGTCGCGCCGGGCGGGCAGCCACGATCCCGCTCGATGCCGACCCGGCCACCGGCGAGCGACTCGAGTCGAGCGCCCGCTCCCTCCCCCGCACGATGATGGCGGCCACCGCCGCCATGACAGCCGTCGGGGTCGTCATCACCCTGGCGGCGGGGCCGCTTTTCGGCTACACCCAGCGGGCCGCCACCGACCTCATCAGCCGACAGCCCTACATCACGTCGGTGCTTCCGCTCGAGGTTCGCCGATGAGCAACACCAGCACCCCGGATGCCGCAGCCGCCGCCCGCTCCGACGGCCCGCGGGGACGGCGCCGCCAGATCCAACCGCGTGCGGTCGTGGCGATCGCCGTCGTCTGGATGCTGTTGTGGGACCAGCTCAGCTGGGGCAACCTTCTGAACGGCCTGCTCGTGGGCCTGCTTGTCACGCTCGCCTTTCCGCTCCCCTCGATCCACTACGCCGGGTCGCTGCGACCCCTGCGCTACGCCATGCTCATCGGCCGTTTCCTGTTCGACCTGGTGCTCTCGTCGTGGCAGGTGATGCGTCTCGCCCTGGGGCCACGCACTCCGCAGAACGCCGTCATCGGCGTCCGGCTGCGGTCCCGCTCCGACTTCTACCTCACGGTCACCGCCGAGCTCGTCACGCTCGTGCCGGGCTCGGTCGTCATCGAGGCCCGCCGCTCCACCTCGATGCTCTACCTGCACCTGATCGACGTGGGGCGAACGGGAGCGATCGAGGCGCAGCGGCGCAACGTGCTCGAGGTCGAGGAGCGCGTGGTCAAGGCGCTCGGCTCACGGGCGGAGATCGCCGACCTCGAACGGGTGAAACGCTCTGAGCGCTCGGCCAGCCCTTCCGGGGAGGCAACATGACCGTCGTCGCGGCCGTTGCCATGCTCATGCTCGGTGCCGCCGCTGCTCTGGTGCTGGTGCGCATCTACCGCGGCCCGAGCAACCTCGACCGCATCATCGCGACCGAGATCCTGCTCATCATCGTCATCGCCGGGATCGC
>JBDTVJ010000169.1:0-5604 GCA_040007275.1 Terracoccus sp. | reverse complement strand
CGAGGTCGACCACCGGGGTGAGGCCACCGACGTCGACACCCCCGACGAGCTCGACCGGGCCAGGCGCCGTGCCGGAGATGACCCCCGCAGCGAGTGAGGGCCATTGTTGGATGGTCGCAGCTGCCGGGCCGGGTGGCGCTCAGCTACCGGCTGGCGCTACGGCGGCTGTGGTGCACCGCGTCACGGGCTGGCTCAGGGTGACGTCGGAGACCAGTGACGTCACCATCGTCAGCACACTCGCGAGCGAGGGCTCGCTGAGGTCGACCGCGCGACCACGCGCGTCGACGACCGAGATGACGATCTGCGAGGCATCGCTCCCAGGGCCACTGCCGCCCGTCCCCCCCAGGCCACCGATGCCGTCGGCCCCGGGGTCCGGAATGCCCGTCGCGCCGGTGCCACCGAGGTGCAGGGTGGCGAGGGCTGCGACCAGATCGCGCTGACGTTGACGTTCGAGCGTGCACGTTCGGGCGTGCACCGAGCGTGTCTCCACATTCACCCGGCCGTCTGAGCGCAAGGTGATCGTGTCGTTGAAGGCGGCGATGCCGCCGGTGCGGCTGATGGTGAGCGGAAAGACGGGGCTGGGCGGTGTCTGTGAGCCGTCGTCGGGTGTCTCGACACTTTGGGGTCCTCCGCCGTGAACCCTGGACGGCGCCGTACTGGCGAGGCCGGGCGCAGACGCTGTGACCCTGTTGCTGGCCGCCGGATCCGGGGTCGCGACCGCGCCGCACCCACTGATGACGAGTGCGGCGATGGCCAGCCCTGATCCCAGGCCAAGACGCCCCATGGAGCCCAGTGTGCTTCAAACCCGGGACGAATGCACCTTCACACGCGTCGGGTTGCACAACGCTCTGATGAACTTTTCAGGTGGCGAGACCGGCCGAAGTCGTGAAGGGTCGACGTGCCTGGTTGATGCTGGTGTGAAGAACGTGAAGCGAACACGGCATCCCGCGAGAAGAACGGCCATCAGAAGCGCATACAACAGGAAGGACATCCGTGCAGTGACACGAGACCAGGGTCTTGACCACTCCCCGCCCAGCGAGCCGTACCCCGTCACGACCGGAGATGGTCGACCGCGCCGTCGACGACGCACCGTCGGCTCGATCGCCGCCATGACCACCCTCGCCGCCTCGTTCGCCACCGCGTTCGTCAACGGGCCGATGGCGACCGCGGCGCCGACGAGCCCGACCGGGCAACCGGGGTCGGCCAACCGGGCGGCATCCGCCTCGTCGGATGCCGGGAGCCGCGAACGTGCCTTCGCGGCGGCCGCCGCGGAGTTCGGAGTGCCCCAGACGGTGCTGGAGGCGGTGTCATATGCGCAGACCCGCTGGGACTTCCACTCCGGGCACAGCACCACCGGAGGCTACGGGCCGATGCACCTTGTCGATGCCGCCCTCGGCAGCTCTTCGGAAGGTCGAGGCCTGGGTGGCCCCGCCATGAGGGCGGGTCAACCCCCACCAGCTGTCGACACCCTGGGCCGGGCGGCGGCCCTGCTCGGCGTGGCGAAGAACGCGCTGCGCACCGACGAGCGAGTCAACATCCGCGGTGGTGCGGCTCTTCTCGCCGCCGACCAGCGCCGGCTCGGTCACCCGACCGGCGCCCAGAGCGACCCGGGCCTCTGGTTCGCCGCCGTGGCTGCGGCCTCCGGCACCGTCGAGGCGCAGGCTGCGGAGTCGTTCGCCACCGACGCCTTCGCGGTGCTGGCGAGGGGAGCCGCGCGCCGGACGGTCGACGGCAAGAACGTGTCCTTGCTGCCGACGCGGGCCGAGCCGCAACGATCGCAGATCACCGAGCTGAAGCTGGCGAAGAAGGCGAAGAACGGCCCGGTCGACTGCCCGAGAAGCCTCGACTGCGACTGGATTCCGGC
The DNA here is from genome assembly GCA_040007275.1 of Terracoccus sp. Classification (GTDB taxonomy): domain Bacteria; phylum Actinomycetota; class Actinomycetes; order Actinomycetales; family Dermatophilaceae; genus DSM-29435. Next base: position 3,740 of record JBDTVJ010000169.1, on the reverse strand, counting down.
ACCCTACGAGCAGATCGGCCCGGCCCCCGGCGAGTACGGCAACCACGACATCGCCAGTCGCCCTCGCACGCCCAAGCTGACGAACATCGTCATCCACAACACCGAGGCGAGCTACGACACGACACTCGGCCTGGTGACGGACCCGACCTATCTCGCCTGGAACTACACCCTTCGGTCGTCCGACGGTCACGTCGCCCAGCACCTCGCCCCGCAGGACATCGGCTGGCATGCGGGCAACTGGTACATCAACTCGCACTCGATCGGGGTCGAGCACGAGGGTTACGCCGCCACGGGCGCACTCTGGTTCAGCGAGCCGATGTACCGGTCGTCGGCGAGGCTGGTGAGGTACCTCGCCAAGAAGTACGACATCCCACTTGACCGGCAGCACATCGTCGGGCACGACCAGGTGCCCGGCGTGACCCCGGAGAACGTGGCCAGCATGCACTGGGACCCGGGCCCGTACTGGAACTGGGAGCACTACTTCGACCTGCTGGGTGCGTCGCAGCGGCACACGTCGAAGGCCGACCAGCGGGCCACCGACCTCGTGCGCATCCTCCCGCGCTACGACCGGAACAAACCGCTCGTCACCGGCTGCGAGACAGCCAGCTCGCCGTGTGCGTCGTTGGGCACGAACTTCGTGTACCTGCGCACCGCGGCAAGCGCCACGGCGCCGCTGGTCAACGACGTCGGCATCAAGCCCGACGGGTCACCAGCCACCACCGCGGCCAGCGACATTGGTGCGCGGGCCCAGTCGGGCCTCGAGTTCGCCGTGGCCGAGCGCCGCGGTGACTGGACCGCGATCTGGTTCAACGGCATGAAGGCCTGGTTCTTCAACCCGCGCAGCGACCCGACGGCGCTGCCGGTGAAGGGCAAGTACGTCGTGCCGAAGGCCGGTCTCGAGTCGGTGCCGGTCTACGGCGTGGCCTACCCCGAGGCGTCGGCCTATCCGGCCGCCATCCCGGTTCAGGCGCTGGCGCCACTGCAGTACACCTTCGCGCCGGGACAGCGGTACGCCGTGGCTGACCTCACCGTGCCGACGGACTACTACCAGGCCAAGACGTTGTCGACATCGACGCCCAATGACCACGTCGATGTCGTGGGCAAGGACCGCTATGTGCAGATCAGCCTCGGGCACCGGTTCGCGTTCGTGCGCGCCGCTGATGTCGATCTCGTGCGCGTCCACTGACGACCAACCGTCAGAACCGGCCAAAGGGCAGTTCGTGCACAACCAACCGTCGAGAGGGCAGTTCGTGCTGCGAGCGAGACGCATCTGCCTCGTGAGACAGAGCACGAACTGCCCTCTCGACGTTACGGAGCACGTCCCCTACTTCGCGTCGTAGGCCTTGAGAAAGCTGATGATGAACGGCGCAGCGGCGGTCGTACCGCTCTTGCCCTTCTCGTTGAACGCGGCGATCGCGAGGTCTCCCCGGCCCGCCACCATCCAGGCGTGTGTCTGGGGCGGGTTCGTCGTGCCGAACTCGGCGGTGCCCGTCTTGGCGTACTGCACGCCCACCTGGGCCAGCACCTTACCCGAGCCCTCCGTGACCACGGCGCGCATCTCCTGCTGAATCACTGCCGCCTCGGCCGGTTTGAGCGGGGTGGCCGGCGCCGGGAGGGCAGGCGAAGACTCGACCAGCTTCGGTCGCACCGTCTGGCCCTTCATCACCGAGGCGACGACGATCGCCATGGTCAACGGTGACGCTTCCACCCGGCCCTGCCCGATGAAGGAGGCGGCGTGCTCGACGACATCGGTCGTGGCGGGGACCGACCCGAGGAACCCGGTGAAGGGCAGGTCGAGCGTCTCACCCATGCCCAGCGACTGAGCCGCGCTCGTCAGCTCGGCCTGGCTGACCTTCTGGTACTGGCTGATGAAGGCTGTGTTGCACGAGAAGGCCAGGGCGGTGGTCAGCGGGATGTTGCCCAGCTTGTTGCTTGGGAAGTCGGTGTAGTTCGCGAACCGGCGTCCGTTCACGGTGATCGTGCTCGTGCACGGAAGCTTGGTACTGGGGGTCGCCCCCTTGCGCACCAGCGCGAGCGAGCTGGCGATCTTGAACGTCGACCCCGGTGGGTTCTTCCCGGCCAGTGCCAAGGTGGAACCACCGGCTCCGGGCCCGACCGCGGCCGCCAGCACCTCACCCGTCGAGACCTTGACCACGACGAGGGCCGTCGGCTGCTTCGTCTGCTGAGCCAGCGCCGCCTCGGCCGCCGTCTGCGCCTTCTGGTCAAGGGAGACCGTCAGTGACTCGCCATCCTTCGAGGCCTCGGCGAACAGCTCGCGCTTGTCGAGGGCGCTGCCGTCGGCCCCCTTCTTGACGGCCTGCACCGCGAGGCCCGGCGTGCCTCGCAGCTGCTTGTCGTAGCGGTACTGCAGCCCGTTCTGGCCAACCTCGTCGCCGGCCCGGAGTGCGCCGTTCGAGCTCGTGATCTGCTCGGCGCTCGCCTCCGAGACGGTGCCGAGGATCGGACCGGCCCAGGTTCGGGTCGGACCCAGCATCTGCAACGAGGCCGCCCGCAGCGCCCCCGTGACGGCATCGATGCGGGCAAGGTTGTCCGTCAGCGCCGGGTCGTCCTGGCGCAGAGTCAGCGCGGGGACGAACGCCTTGGGCCCGGCTGCGCTCACTTTGGCGGCATAGGTGGTCGGGTCGATGTCGAGCACGGTGGCCAGCGCTTTGGCGGATGCCGCGGCTGTGGCCCCCGAGGCCTTGGTCTTGTCGATGCCGACGACCGACACCTCACGTTCGGTGACGATGGACTTGCCGGTCGGGTCGACGATGTCGGCGCGCTTGGGCGAAGTACGGGTGAGGTCGAGGGTCTCATCGGCCGCGAGATCGGGTGCGAGGATCCGCGGCGACCAGGCTACCTGCCACGTGCCGTCCACCAGGGTCATCGCAGCCTGGGTCTGGTAGGTCCAGTCGGTGGGCGACGCGGACACGTCCCAGCGCGAGGCGAGGGTGGCGGTGGCCCGGTCGGAGCCGTCCTCGAGCTTGATCGACGCCAGGGAGATCGAGGGCTTCACGGTGCCCATCCCCTTGAAGGCGGCTCCGACGAAGGCGTTGGCCTTGGCTGCGGTCGTGCCTTGCCAGGCGACACCCGACACGTCACCTTTGGACAGGGCGCTGGCGAGAGCGCGAGCGGCATCCCCTGGGTCCGGTTTGCTGTCGAAGAGTGAGCAGCCCGACGCCACTCCCACCACGAGCGTGCTCGCGAGGGTGAGGCAGGTGGTGGTCTTGGCGCGTCGGGTTGGCGTCATGGCTACACGGTACGTCGCGATTCCGGGGTGAACCCGGGTGGCCGACGCGAGCCGCGGCAGTCGGGCTCGAAGGCTGCCGCCAGACCCAGCCGTGGTCCGATTCCGGTGGTCGGATGCCGGTTGCGACCCTGGCAGGTCCGCCGTGGTCCGATTCCGGTGGTCGGATGCCGGTTGCGACCCTGGCAGGTCCGCCGTGGTCCGATTCCGGTGGTCGGATGCCGCTGGGAACCCGGGTGCTGGCCCGGAGCGCCGGCAGCGACCGGGCTCCTCAGCCGCGGGCCGGGTGCCAGAGCTGCACGGAGGCCACCGGTATGAAGCCGCCGGCGAGGGAGGCCCGCAGCGCTCGGGCGTTGCCGGGCGCACACGCTGCGATCACCACCTCGCCCACGGGAACGAGGGTCAGGGCGTCGCGCACCAGGTCGGCGCCGACGTGGGCGTGGTCAGGGTCGGTCTCGAACCCGATCTCGGGCAGCCCGCCCAACCCGAGGGA
>JBDTVJ010000168.1:0-5631 GCA_040007275.1 Terracoccus sp. | reverse complement strand
TCGCGGGCCTTGCGGGCCAGCTCGCGCACGGCCTGGTCGCCGAACACGGCCTCGAGCAGCTTCTGCCCGATGACAGCGGTACCCCCGGCGATGCCGACCTCGGCGCCGGTGATCCCCGCGGTGCTCGCGAACGTGACGAGCATGAGCACGACCCCGAGACCGTTGACGCCGTAGGCCATGATGCGCGCCGTCGACCGGCGGTCTTTCCCCTCGTGGCGAACCATCTGGAGGATGTCGCCCTGCCAGTCGCGCACGAGTCGGGCGATGCGTTCGTCAACCGAACTGCTCGAGCGAGACAGGCCCGGGTCGGTCACGAGCAGCTGCTGGCCCCCAGGCAGGGCGCGCCACTGCCGCGCGGTGGTGCTCGCGGCCAGCTCGGCGCGGTTGGCGATGAGCGCCTCCACCCCGTTCTGCAGCGCCTCGCCGAGGTTCTCGGCCCTGGCGGGCTCACCCTTGACGAACGCGGTGAAGCGGTCGCGCAGGCGCGAGACGGTCGACTCGACCTGACGGAAGAACTCACCGGTGCCGACGAACTCCTGCCACCGGGCCAGCACCTCACCCCGCAGCAGTGTGCCGTCGACCATACCGACCCGAACCTGGTGGTGCGCGTCGCCGTAGGCCTCGTGGGCGACGGCAATCAGCGTGTCGACGGCGCCGGCCTGCTCGGCAGAGCTTCCGGCCAGGGCGGTCACCCGACTGTCCAGAGACTCGAGCGCCCCACGCAGGGTGTGGCGCACCACCTCGGCGCGCGCAACTGCGTCTCCGGCCAGCGTGCGGAGCCAGGTCTGCAGGGGCTCGACCTCGTCGCGAGGAAGCAGACCCTCCCGCAGCGCCGTCTCGGTCACGGTGAAGACGGGCGCCTGCGCCAGACCCTGCTCCCGCAGCATCGACGCCAGGTGCGGACGGATCTCACCCACGGCCTCCGACGGCACCCGGTCGAGCACGACGGCCACCGAGGTCCCTCGCTCGGCCGCCTCGCGCAACAGGTCCCACGGAACGGCGTCGGCGTAGCGTGCGGCCGTGGTGACGAACAGCCAGAGGTCGGCGGCAGCGAGCAGCTGGCCCGCGAGCTCACGGTTCGTGGAGACGACACTGTCGATGTCGGGGGCGTCGACGAGGGCGAGGCCGGGCCACACGGCATCCGTCGAGACCAGGCGCAGCGACCCCGACCCTTCGCTGTCCGCCTGTGCGCCGGTGACCCGGGACAGCCCGGGCAGCACGCGCTGGCCCGAGAACCACGGCCCGTCAGAGGGGTGGTGCACGAGCACGGGTGAGCGCGTCGTCGGTCGCAGCACCCCGGGTGACGACACCTCGCGTCCGACCAGGGAGTTGATCAGGGTCGACTTGCCCGAGCCCGTCGACCCACCCACCACGGCCAGCAGGGGCGCGTCGAGGGCCTCGAGCCGGGGGATGACGTAGTCGCCCAGCTGGTCGAGCAGCCGGGTGCGGGCGCTGCGGGCCGCGGCGATGCCCGGCAGCTCGAGCGGCAACCTCGCGTCGGCCACGGCCGCACGGACGTCGCGAACAGCATCCAGGAGCGCGGAGTCGCCCTTGGACAAACCCGCCGAAGTGCCGGACGCTGCTGCCACGGCCACAGTCTGGCGGGTCGGGGCGGCGCGGCCAAACCCAAGCGCGCCGTGTCAAGAGTCAGCCGGCGGGCACCGGGGTCGGGCCCGTCCGGTGGTGCGGGTGCGGGTGCGGGTGCGGCGCGGCTCAGCCCGGCAGCCCCGTCGCGCCGAGCAGGAGCAGCTGAGCAGCCGACCGCGCCACGAGGTGGGTCACGACGGCTGGATGCTGTGCGTACCAGTCCAGCTGGACCGCACGAACCTCGCCTGCGCTCAGTACCTGGCCGCCCACGACCCAGTCGGTGGCGTGCTCGCCCGCGCCGGCCGCCGGCAGGCCCAGCGCCGCGCGCACTGGCGCCTCGACCGGCGCGTGCACGCTGTCGAGCAGGGTTCGCCCCGGGTCACCCGCCGCCACCGGCCACCCGAAGCCGGCCTCCACCCGGCGAGCCAGACCCACGATGATCTCGTTGCCGGGGTGGTTCACCGTGTGCGCCGCACCGGTTCCGGCCGCGCGCACGAGGTCGCTGACCGGGATCGCACCGGCCGTGGCCTCCCGACGGGCGAGCTCGTCGAGGGACCACCGCGACACGGCGCGGATGCCGTCGGCCGTCGTCATCGGCGCGGGTAGGCCCGCAGCGGCCAGCAGAGTACGAGCGTCGTGGTAGGGCACCAGCGGGGGATCGCCGACCCCCGGGTGGTGGTAGACGATCTGCCAGGGGTGCAGCCCGGCATACCGAAACACCGGGTAGACCATCGTGGTGGCACGACTGGCGCGGAGGGCCACCTGGTGACTGCCGAGCGGGAGGCCTCGGTAGTCGTCGGCGATGGGCTGGGTCAGCACCCACCGGGCGCGGCCCAAGAGGCGCTCGAGCAGCGGCACCTCGTCGGCAGCCAGCTCGTGCACCGGCGGGATCCGTACGCTGGCGCAGGGCGCGGAGGGGCCCCTCTGCAGCACCACCCGCAGCGACTCGGCCTGACAGTTCCCGTGCACGACGAGCAGGGGGCGGTCGGTCGGCACCGGGTCCAGGCCGTAGAAGACTCCGTAGTGGTGCGCCCGACCCGGGTCGGCTTCCACGGCGGCGGCCGGCCCCGGTCGCGCCGCAGGCTCCGCTTCGTCGCTACCCCGTGCCGCAGACGCCTCTGACTGCTCCATCATGGGTCCCCTCCACGGTTGATGCGTCTGCCGGGTCAGCCTCTTGGTGCTGATGAGCACTGGCGCCCCCGGCAGGAATCGAACCTGCGACCAAGAGATTAGAAGGCTCTTGCTCTATCCGCTGAGCTACGGGGGCCGGTCGCAGGCGCGGTGCACCTCAGTCGCGCGAACGAGGTCTCATGATAGTCGCGCCACTCACGTGACCGGCGACCCGATGAAGGCCCGACGGTGCGCGGTGATGGCATCGAGCAGCACGCGTTCGCGGCTGCTCGCTCCGCTCTCGGCGGTGCCGCGCACCAGCCGGTAGCGGAGCAGGGCGAGCTCGCTCGCACTGTCCTGGAAGGCGCGCATCGACCGCCTCGCGGGCGAGCCTCCCGTTGATCGCGCCCACGAGCGGGCGGCCGCCCGGGTGCGCATCCGCGAGAGCATGGCCACCTCACCGTGGCTGAGCCACCCGGCATCCGCGTACGGCGAGAGGTGCAGGCCGATGAGCCGACCCTCCCGACGCCTCAGCCACACGAGAAAGCCGATGAAGGTCAAGAAGATCGGCACCTGATAGGTCAGGTACGCCTGGACGAAGCCCGAGAGGCCGGCGAGTGCGGAGAGGTTCCACAGCCCGTGCAGCACCATCGCGCAGACCCACCCGGTGACCACGGCCAGCACCTTGCCGAGCGGGTTGCGCACCCCGACCGCGATGCCGATGCCGATGCCGATGCACGAGGTGAACAGCGGATGTCCGAACGGACCCATCAGGCCCCGCACGATGAACGTCGCCTGGAGGCCCTCATCGCCGTACTCGGTGATGGCCTGACCGAGGTAGAGGATGTTCTCGCTGAACGCGAACCCGGCCCCGATGAGCCCGGCGTACACGACGCCGTCGATGATGCCGTCGAACTCCTTGCGCCGCAGCAGGAAGATCAGCAGCACCCCGAGACCCTTGAGCGTCTCCTCGGTCAGCGGTGCGAGATAGACGGCCCCGGTCTCGAACGGGTCCCTCCACTGCGCGTCGATGAGCACCTGCAGGCCGAGGGTGTTGATGAAGAAGGCCCCCACGACCGCGACCAGCGCCCCCCAGAGGAAGGCGAAGACGAGGTAGCCGGCCGGCTCGGCCTCGAAGCGGTCGAGCCACAGGAAGGTCGGCACGATGACGAACAACGGCACGATGGCCGCCAGCGCTGCGGTGAGGATCACGTGTGAGTCGAGCCGCCCCCCCAGGATGCCGAGCAGCACGAGCAGGCAGATGAGGAACAGCGACGCCGTGACCCCGGCCGTGATCGTGGTGCGCAGCCACGGCCGGCTGGTCGGGTTGCTGACCGTGCTCCACTGCTGACCCTGGTTTGACGCGGCCACCCCGGTTTCGCTCGTCGTGCCGGTCGTCGGGTCCCCTGAAGTCATGGCGAGAAGGTTAGTGCAGGCAGCGGTCACCGCCCCTCCCGTAGGGTGGAACGGTGACCGAGACACACGCCCGATCGACGGCCGACCGAATCATCTGGATCGACTGCGAGATGACCGGTCTCGATCTGAGGGCCGACGCCCTGGTGGAGGTCGCCGCCCTCGTCACCGACTTCGAGCTGAACCAGCTGGGCGAGGGCATCGACGTGGTCATCAAGCCGCCCGCCGAGGCGCTCGAGCAGATGGACGACTTCGTGCGCACCATGCACACCACCTCGGGCCTGATCGACGAGTTCGACTCGGGGGTCACGCTGGAGGAGGCGCAGACCCTCGTGCTCGACCACGTTCGCGAGTTCGTCCCCGAACCTCGCAAGGCCCCACTCGGCGGCAACACCGTGGCCACCGATCGCGGCTTCCTGGCCCGCGACATGGCGCAGCTGGAGGCTCACCTGCACTACCGCATCATCGACGTGAGCTCGATCAAGGAACTCTCACGGCGCTGGTACCCGCGGGTCTACTTCAACGCGCCGAAGAAGTCGGGCGGACACCGGGCGCTGGCCGACATCCGCGAGTCGATCGCCGAGCTGCGGTACTACCGCGAGGCCGTGTTCGTCGCACAGCCCGGCCCCGACAGCGCCACGGCCAAGGCACTGGCTCGTCCCCACGTCATCGCGACCTGACTCCGACCTGCTCTTGCACGCTCTGGCCAACGCTGTGACTCACGCTCTGGGGCCAGGTCACGAGCACCCCTTAAGAGCGGGTACGATTGGCGTCGCTGTCCAGCCAGTCCCGGGTTCGCCCGGAACCGACGGAAAGCCCTGGTGGGTGTAGCTCAGCTGGTAGAGCACCTGGTTGTGGTCCAGGTGGTCGCGGGTTCAAGTCCCGTCACTCACCCCAGAAGTCAAGATGGTCCGGTCCCTCTCAGGCGGCCGGGCCGCCTTGCGAGGCCGTCTCGAGCTCACCGCGGAGTCGGGGAACCCTTGACGACGCACAGTGGTGCGCGCTACTGCGGCTTCTCAGGCTGACCTCGGCCCCCGGAGTGTGCCCGATCCGTGTGGCTTCATCGAGCCGTCGAAGGTCTAACGCGGCCACGCACTGCCGGTCGACGGTGGGGCGCACGTCATCGGCGCGAGGCAACAGATGCGATGGGCTCCGAGCACGCTGTCGCCTGTGGTGTTTCCGCCGCCGCCACCGCGGCGACCGGGCCGGTGGCATCCCGGCGCCTCGGGTGACGGGTCGGTCGCAGCGCCGCAGCTCGGAGCGCGACGACGAGACCCAGGCCGAACGCGACGAGGGCAGCGAGGGCAGCCCACCCCAGGACCGGTTGGAGGGGTGTCCGCGAAAGAAGGACGGACGCGCTCCCCGGAGGCCATCCCGTGGTCCAACCGACGGCGCCCGTCGTGTTTGACATCCCGGGCCGGATGACGGTGACACGGACGGTCCCCGGCCCCGATTCGGTGAGGGTGATGGGTACCGACCATCGGTCGTCGCCGATGGGTGTCGCATTCGTGGTCCCGCCTG
>JBDTVJ010000167.1:0-5651 GCA_040007275.1 Terracoccus sp. | reverse complement strand
TCCGGGCCGACCGGGGTGACCGGCCCGTCGGGGCCGGTCACGACGTGCACGAGGCGGCCCTCCACCCAGAGACGCCCTTCGTCATCGAGGTGCCCGACGTCGCCGGTGCGGTACCAGCCGGAGCTGCGGCGGCTCGCCCGCTCGGTGGCCCACAGCTGGTCGTAGCGGTCCTTCAGGTGGGCCGCCCTGACGCACACCTCGCCGGTGACGCCCGCAACCACGGCGGGTTCGCCGACGGCGCGTCCTTCGGCGTCGAGGGCGCTGACGGCCACCGTTACCCCCACCACCGGCTGACCGACGCACACCCCGTCGTCGGCGCCCAGCGCCTCGATCTCGGTCAGCGAGATGTCGGCCACGGGCAGGCACTCGGTCATGCCGTAGGGGGTGTGCGCCTCGGCCGCAGGCAGCAGCGCGGTCACCTCGCGCAGCAAGGATGCCGGCACCGGTGCCCCCGCGGACATGAGCAGCCGCACCCCCGCCAGTGCGCGCCGGTGGGCCGGGGTCAGGTCATGCGCCGTGGCCACCACGTTGCGCAACGCGGCCGGCGAGGCGAACACGACCGTGCCCTCGACCGCCGAGACGGCGTCGGCCAGGGCGGTCGCGGTCAGCGTGCCGGGAGCGGTGACGTCCATGTCGGGCACCGCCGAGCCGAGGCCGAGAGCGGGCCCGTAGAGCGCGAACGGGGCGAACGCGGCGACCAACCGGTCGTCGGTCGTGAGGCCGTAGGTCGTGCGCAGGGCAGTGAGCTGGGCTCGCAGCTGATGCTGGCGGTAGACCACGCCCTTGGGTGGGCCGGTGGCGCCCGAGGTGAACAGCACCGCCATCTCGGGGTCGTCACCGGCTGGCGGAAGAGCAGCCAGTGGCTGTGACCGCCCGCTGCGGGCGAGGTCGGCCAGGCTGTGGGAAGCACCCACCAGTACCATCGTGGCGCGGTCGACCGCCCCGGCTGCGATGAGCTGCCCGGGTACCCGGGCAGCCCGAGCGAGCAGCAGTCCCTTGGCGATGCCGATGACGTGGTCGGGGGCCGCCCCGCGCAGGGCGCGACCCATCCGGCTCACACCGAGGCCGGCGTCGGCGACGACCACGGACGCCCCGACCCGCCAGCAGGCGTAGACCGCCGCTGTCAGGTCGGCGCCCGGCGGCACCAGCATCGCGACCCGATGGCCCGGCCGAACGCCGGCGCCGCCCAGACCCGCCGCGAGGTGTCGAACCGTGGCTTCGAGCTGGGCGAACGGCACCGTCCGCCCGTGGGCACCGAGCTCGACGATCGCGGTGGCGGAGTCGGTCGCCCGGGCCGACAGCGCCGACCAGAGGGGCTCGGTCGGCGATTGGTTCGGCAGCGCCGGGCCGGCTGCGTCGGGTTCCGGTGCCGGTGCGCCCTCTCGGGAACGCGGGGAGGTGAGGGCGAGGTCGACTGCGGTTGGGTCGGCGTCGGGTTCATCGGCGAGGTCGCCGAGCCACTGCCACACGTGGGTGGCGGCCTGCGGGGCATCCTCGGTGACCAGGTGCGAGGCCCCCTCGTAGCGGTGGACGTCGGCGTGCGGCATCCGCTTCCGCAGGTCACGCAGGTAGACGTCGGAGAACACCGGGTCTCGCGGGCCCCACAGCAGCAGCGCGGGCACGTCGGTGAGCTCGCCGAGCCGCTCGGCGATCTCGTCCAGACGGGTCGCGCTCGGGTGCCGGGGATCGAAGGGGATGTCGGCCACGAAGTCACCCACCGCCTGACGGCGTGACGCGGAGCCGTACGGAGCGGCGAAGGCGTCGCGCACCTCCTTCGACAGGGCGGGCCGGGACAGGGCCGTCGTCGCCCGCACGAAGGTCGGCGTGAAGACGCAGCTGGTCTGGCGCACCCCCGGGGCGTGCGCGAGACGGATGAGGGCGGGTCCTGCGGCATCCGCCGGCTGGTGCACGGCGGTGTTGGTCAGCACGACCGCGCGCAGCTGGTCACGGTGCTCCTGCGCCCACCCGAGCGAGATCGGGCCACCCCAGTCGTGGGCCAGGGTCACGACCGGGCCGCTCAGACCGAGGGCGTCGGTCAACGAGCCGAGGTCATCGACCCGTTGGGCCAGCGTGCGTGGCGTGGTGCGCTCCGACCAACCCATCCCGAGCTGGTCGACGGCCACGACACGCCACCCTGCCGGCGCCTGGACGATGAACCGGCGCCAGAGGAATGACCACGTCGGGTTGCCGTGCACGCAGAGCAGGGTGCCGGCCGTGGGCTCGGCGCCGTTGTCAAGCAGGTGCCAGGTGCGAGAAACCCCGTCTGCGTCTGGGGCGCTGACCAGCCGCGACCACGCAGGGTCCATCCCCGGCAGGGCCGGAGGCAGTCGCGCCGCGTCAGACGCTCTCGTCACCAGGCGATCTCGAGGCACGACACGTTAAGGCCCGAGCCGACGCCCAGCAGCACGACCCGGTCACCGGGGCTCAGCGAGTCGACCTCGGTGGCCAGCGTGAAGGCGATCGCGGCCGGGCCCATGTTGCCCCGCGTGGGGAAGGTCAGCGGCAGCCGGTCGGCGGGGATGTCCAGGGCTTTGCACATGGCCTTGGTGTGCACCTGCGAGATCTGGTGAGCGACGTAGCGGTCCATGTTCGACCAGTCGAACTCGGCCTTGGCATCGTTCCACGTGTCGCTGGCCAGGGCGATGCCCGCGTCGAGCAGGCCCCGGGTGTCGGTGCGCATCCACTCGAGGTCGCCGACGCACAGGTTGTGGTGCTCGGTGCCCGCACGGGTGACGCCGCCGACGATGCGGTGCCCCTCCGGATGCCGGTCGGCCCGGCCGAGCACCATGGCGGCGGCCCCCGAGCCAAGGGTCAAGGTGGCGAACTGCGACATCACGTCGTCGGCGGTGGCGTCGGGGCCGGCCAGCCGCGCGAGGGTGACCTCCTGGGTGTGCCGCGAGCTCTCCCCGTTGACGATAACGGCGTAGTCGATCTGACCCGAGTCGATCATCGAGGCGGCCAGCTGCATGCCGTTGACGAAGCCGAGGCATGCGTTGGCGAGGTCGAAGTTGATGCAGCTCGTGGGCATCCCCATGTTGTGGTGGATCTCCACCGCCACCGAGGGCTCGAGGTGCTCCCGCGACACGGATGTGTTGACCATGAGACCGACCCGCGACGGGTCGACGCCCGCCTCGGCGAGGGCCTTGGAACCCGCGGTGGCTGCGCCCTCGGTGAAGCTGACCCCTTGGGGCCACCAACGTCGTTCGTGGATGCCGGCCAGCTTGGCCAGCATGCCGGGCTTGAGGCCCACGCGCTCGTAGGTCGAGAGGAGCTGCCGGTCGAAGTCGTCGGAGGTGACCACCACCGGAGCATCGACCGCGCAGACCGACAGCACCGCCGTGTTCGTGTGACGGTACGTTGCGTTTCCGCTCATCCTGGCCCCTTCGGCACTGGGTTCCGTGGCGGAACCGGTTGATCGCTCACCCATCTGGCAAAGTAGATCACGCTGGGTGTGGGCGAGAGTGCGACCCTCGGGCGGCGCGACGCCCGCCGGAGCGTTCTCGGCGCGCTGATCAGGGTACTTGATCTCAGGCACTGTCCCGACCGCCGCGCTACAGTGCGCGCATGGACGGCAGGGGGACCGACCCCGTAGAGCGGCGCCCCACGATGGCCGACGTCGCGCGCCGCGCCGGGGTGTCCAGGGCCACGGTGTCGTTCGTCGTCAACGAGACTCCCGGCCAGTCGATCGGGGAGCCGACCCGACTACGGGTGATCGAAGCAGTGGAGGCGCTGTCGTACCGGCCGAACCGGGCGGCGCAGGGCCTGCGCACCAGACGGAGTGCGACGATCGGCTTCATCACGCACGAGTCTCCGGAGCGCTCGTTCGCCGATCCCGCCGTCACCGGTGCCCACGACGTGGCAGACGAGTTCGGATCACGACTGTTGCTCGTCACCACCGGAGGATCGCCCGACCGCTTGCGGCAGGCGGTCGACGACCTGCTCGATCGGCAGGTCGACGCCATCATCGTGGCGACCTCGGGAACCCGCGCCATCGCCCTGCCAGATGCCGTGAGGCGACTGCCGGTCGTGCTGCTCAACTGCTTCGAGGGCACCCTGGGTCGCCCCGGCCGCCCCCTGCTGCCGACCCGGTTGCCCACCCTGCTGCCTGACGAGCAGGCGGGCGGCGACGTCGCCGCGCGCCTCGCGCTCGACGCCGGGCATCGCGACTTCGCTTTCCTGGCCGGCAAGGCCAACTCGTGGGCCACGGTCCAGCGGATTGCCGGTTACCGCCGGGCGCTGTCGGCCGCGGGAGTCGACCCTCGTCGTCAGGTGCTGGCTCACGGCCGTTACGAGATCGACGCCGGACACTCCCTCGCACGTCAGCTCGTCGCGACCGGGCCGCTGCCGAGCGTCATTCTCTGCGGTAACGACCGCATGGCGGTCGGGGTGCTGCTCGCGCTGGCCCAGGCCGGCATCCGGGTGCCCGACGAAGTGTCGGTGGTCGGCTACGACGACCAGTTCGGACTCGCGTCGTCGGTGCGCCCGGCCCTGACAACGGTGCGCCTGCCCTACCTCGAGATGGGGCGGGCGGCCGCGGCGCACCTGCTCTGCCCCGACCGTCACCTCGCCTCGCTCGTCGGGGCCCTTCACACCGCCCCCACCGAGCCGCGGTGGCTGCCGTGCCCAGCCGTCGTTCGCGACTCCCTGGGCCCGCCTCGCACCTCGCCATGAGGCGCTGAGGGCCCGCGGTGCGCTGCGGCTACTTCTCGTTCGGTAAGGCTCTCCTTTCTGGAACTGATCCAGAAAACGTGGTTGGCTTTGACCATCACCACCCCGACGATCAGGAGGACCTCGATGACCGACACGATCAAGCCCACCGCCCGCAAGAGCCCCCAGAAGCACGAGGCGAAGCCGCCGTTTCGCGCCACGCAGGAGTTTGCTGACAACCTCCAGCGCCTTCACGTCGACCTCATCGACCTGCACCTGCAGGGCAAGCAGGCGCACTGGAATGTCGTGGGCAAGAACTTCCGCGACACTCACCTCGTGCTCGACGAGGTCGTCGACGCCGCCCGGGGCTTCTCCGACCAGGTGGCCGAGCGCATGCGTGCCGTCTACATCACCCCTGATGGCCGCTCGGCCACCATTGCCGCCCAGACCAGCCTGGCGCCCTACCCCGCCGACGAGATCGACACGGCCGAGACCGTCGACCTGATCACTGCGGCCCTCTACGCCACCGCCGCAACGGCCCGTGACATCCACGACGTCATCGACGCCGCCGACCCCACCACGGCCGACATCATCCACACCGTGCTCGAGCGTCTCGAGCAGCTGGCGTGGATGATCGACGCCGAGAACCGCATCGCCAATCGCAGCATCCCGCGCCCCGTTCACGAGTGAGAACCCCCAGCGCGAGTGAGTTTCGGCGCCACTAGCTGCCGTCGCTCTGATCCGGCCCCCCGTTGCAGTGCAGCAGGGGGCCGTTTCCGTGCCTGGATGGCGGTCGCCGCAGCCGCCGTACCGACCGGCATCCGTGGTGGAATCGACGCATGGCCGCCACCTCCCGCAGCACGCCAGCAGAGCAGATCGAGGTCGGCGACCGCACGGTGCGCCTCTCGAGCCCCGACCGGGTCTACTTCTCCGAACGCGGCGAGACCAAGCGCGACCTCGTCGACTACTACCTCGCGGTGGGGCCGGGCATCGTGAACGCCCTG
>JBDTVJ010000166.1:0-5674 GCA_040007275.1 Terracoccus sp. | reverse complement strand
GGCCAACACCATCGGCGGTCGGCACGGGCTGGGCATGAGCGACCAGATCGAGAACCGCATCATCGAGGCCAAGTCGCGGGGCATCTACGAGGCTCCGGCCATGGCGCTGCTGCACCTGACCTACGAACGGCTGCTCAACGCCATCCACAACGAGGACACCATCGCGAACTACCACGCAGAGGGTCGCAAGCTGGGTCGGCTGCTCTACGAGGGTCGTTGGCTCGACCCACAGAGCCTGATGGTGCGCGAGTCGCTGGAGCGGTGGATCGCATCGGCGGTCACGGGCGAGGTGACGGTGCGCCTGCGTCGCGGTGACGACTGGTCGATCGTGAACACCGCCGGGCCGGCCTTCAGCTACCACCCGGAGAAGCTGTCGATGGAGCGCACCGAGGATGCCGCGTTCGGCCCCGTCGACCGCATCGGCCAGCTGACCATGCGCAACCTCGACATCGCCGACACCCGTGCGAAGCTCGAGCAGTACGCCGCGGCCGGCCTGCTCGGGCAGGACGTCACCGATCTCGTCGGCGAGCTGGCTCCAGGAGGGGCCGCGGCGATCTCGGCCAACCCGGCGGCATCCGGTGTCGACGCCGAGGACGACGCGCTCGACCGGGCCGCGATGGAGTTCGGCACCGACTGACCGTTCTGCATTGTGGGTACGGTCGACGCATGAGTGACGACGGAAAAATGACTGTCCACCGCACGATCGACGCCTCGGCCGCCGACATCTTCGACGTGCTGAGCAACCCCAAGCGCCACACCGAGCTCGACGGCTCGGGATTCATCCGCTCCGACGAGAAGGCAGAGCGGATCAAGGCGGTGGGTGAGGTGTTCCGGATGAACATGGAAGGCCCCCACATGGGCGGTGAGTACCAGACCGACAACACCGTCAGCGGGTTCGACCACAACAAGCTCATCGCCTGGAAGACCGCCCCCGCCGACACCGACCCGCCCGGCTGGGAGTGGCTGTGGGAGCTCGACCCGCAGGGACCCGACTCGACCGAGGTCACCCTGACCTACGACTGGTCGAAGGTCACCGACAAGAAGATCCTGGCGATGGTGAGCTTCCCGCTCATCAGCAAGGAGGCGCTCGAGGACTCCCTCGGCAACCTCGCCTCCTCCGTCTCCAGCTGAGCGGCCACCTCACCGAATCATCAGCACGAATCATCAGCACGAATCATCAGCACGAATCATCAGCACGAGCCGGCCCGCCCCCACGGCAGCGGGCCGGCTTGCGTGCGCCGGGGCCGTTTGTGGGCCGCCTACAAATCGCCGACCGGCAGCCCTAGGCTGGGCGGGTGAACCAGCCGCCCCGTCAGCGACCGAGCGACGTGACCGCGCTCGCGGTCGCCCAGAGCGCCGGCGAGCTCGCTACGTTGGCGTCACAGCGGATGGAAGCGAACCTGGGCTGGTACCGCGACCTCTCGGCGCAGGAACGATCGCAGGTGGGCCTCGTCGCCCAGGCGGGCATCTCGCAGTTCATCACGTGGTTCCACCACCATGAGGGTCACGCTCCCTCGGCGATCTCGATCTTCGCCAACGCGCCACAAAGCCTGACCCGGTCGGTCAACCTGCGTCAGACGCTCGACCTCGTTCGCACGGTCGTCGACGTCGTCGAGTCGCGGGTGGAGAGTCTGGCCGGTCCGGGCGACGAACAGCTGCTGCGCGAGTCGGTGCTGCGGTTCTCGCGGGAGATCGCCTTCGCCGCGGCCGAGGTGTACGCCGGGGCGGCGGAGGCCCGCGGAGCCTGGGACGCCCGGCTCGAGGCGCTCGTGGTCGACGCCGTGCTGCGCGGCGAGGCCGACGAGTCGATGCAGTCGCGGGCCACGGCCCTGGGCTGGGGGGAGGTGGCCGACGTGACCTTCGTCGTCGGCGCGACCCCGATCAGCCGGGGTGGCCCGGGCGGGGCCGCGGCCGCCGTCGACGAGCTGCGCCGTGCCGTGCGTCACCACGGGGTCGAGTCCCTGGCCATCGTGCAGCGCACCCGGCTCATCGCCATCATCGGCGGCACGCGAGAGCCGGTCCGCGTTCTCGAGGCCGTGCAGACCTGCTTCGGCGAGGGGCCGGTCGTGGTCGGCCCCACCGTTCCACACCTGTTCGCCGCCGGGCGCTCGGCCCGAGCAGCGCTCAGCGGGCTGGCGGCTGCGCCGGCGTGGCCCGCGTCGCCCCGGGTGCTCGAGGCGGATGCCGTGCTGCCCGAGCGTGCGTTGGCCGGTGACGGCCCGGCCCGGAGGGCCCTCGTCGAGCGGGTTCATCGGCCGCTCTCTCTCGCCTCGCAGGGCGCACTGCTCGATACCGCGACCGCCTACCTCGAGTGTGGCGGGTCGCTGGAGGCCACGGCCAGGATGCTGTTCGTGCACGCCAACACCGTGCGGTACCGGGTCAGACGGATCGCCGAGGTCACGGGCTACGATCTCGGCACCCCGCGAGAGGCGTGGGCGGTGCGGATCGGTCTCGCCCTCGGCCGGCTGGGCGCGAGCACCCCGGGGCGAGGTTCGACCGCCACCGTGGGTTGAGCCGTCCGGCCCGCTCTTTCGCCGTGGCAGGTCGTCAGCCGGTTCGAAGCCTCCTTCTTGGAGGTTTCCTACAAACAACCGATCTCGACTTGGTGGCTTTCGGCGACGCGCGCGCCTGGCCTCACCCGCGAGGCTGGAAGGGTGCTAGCCATCGTGTGCCCCGGACAGGGCTCCCAGACCCCCGGCTTCCTCGCCCCCTGGCTCGAGCTCGACGGGGCGCGTGAGCAGCTGACGGCGCTCGGTCGCGCCGCGAGCCTCGACCTCGTGGCACACGGCACCGAGTCAGACGCGGAGACCATCAAGGACACCGCCGTTGCGCAGCCGCTCATCGTCGCGGCCGGCCTCGTCGTCTCCTCGGCGCTCTTCGCTTCGCGCGACGACCTCGTCGCCACGGGCGCGGTGCTCGCCGGCCACTCCGTCGGAGAGCTGACCGCAACGGCCCTGGCCGGCGTCGTCACCGACGAAGAGGCCATCACCCTGGTCGCCGCCCGCGGCCGCGCGATGGCGCAGGCCAGCGCGGTCACGCCCACCGGCATGGCCGCGGTACTGGGCGGAGACCCCGACGAGGTACTCAGTATCCTCGAGGCGCTCGGCCTGACCCCGGCCAACGTCAACGGCGCCGGCCAGGTGGTCGCCGCCGGCACGCTCGAGCAGGTCGCTGCGCTGCGCGATGCGCCGCCGGCCAAGGCCCGCGTCATCCCGTTGCAGGTGGCCGGGGCGTTCCACACCCACCACATGTCCCCCGCGGCCCAGTCGCTCGGAGCGGCAGCCGCGGCCGTGACGCCCGCCGATCCGGCGCTCACCCTGCTCAGCAACGCCGACGGAGCACCGGTCGAGAGCGGCGCACAGGCCCTCGACCGGCTGGTTCGCCAGGTGAGCAACCCCGTGCGTTGGGACCTGTGTATGCAGACGATGCTCACCCTCGGCGTGACCGGCCTGGTCGAGCTCGCGCCGGCAGGAACGCTGGTCGGTCTGGCGAAGCGGGCCATGCGAGGCGTCGAGACGCTCGCCCTCAAGTCGCCCGACGACCTCGCCGCGGCCCACACCCTGATCGACGCCCACCGCTGATGACCCCTGTGATCCCGACTGGCGCGATGGGCCCCTCTGGGGGCACGCTCAGGGGTAAGGCCCCGGCCGACGGTGATCCTGCCGGTCGTCTGCTCCGGCGTCGCCGCCCGATCTGCGCACCTGCCCGAACCCGACCCGAGAAGGCCACGTGACCTCGATCCCCTCCCCTGTCTCTCCCAAGGGCACCGGCACGCTCGCCGACCTGGGCTCGGCCAGACACTCCCGCGTCATGGGTGTCGGAGCCTACCGCCCGGCACGTGTCGTCACCAACGCCGAGATCGTCGACAAGATCAACTCCAGCGACGAGTGGATCCGTGAGCGCTCGGGCATCATCAGCCGACACTTCGCAGCCGAGAACGAGAGTGTCATCGACATGGCCGAGGCGGCCTCACGCCAGGCCCTCGAGCACGCCGGCATCCGCCCCGACCAGATCGGGTTCGTGCTGCTCGCGACCGTCACCCACCCGTACCAGACCCCGGCGGCCGCCCCCGAGCTCGCCTTCCGTCTGGGCTCCACGGCGCCCGCGCTCGACATCTCGGCCGCCTGCGCCGGGTACTGCTACGGGGTGGGCCTGGCCAGCGACCTGATCAAGGGCGGGTCGGCCGACTACGTGCTCGTCATCGGCGTCGAGAAGCTGAGCGACTTCACCGATCCCTACGACCGCGGCAGCGCCTTCATCTTCGGTGACGGCGCCGGCGCGTGTGTCATCGGCCCCAGCGACACCCCCGGCATCAGCCCCACGGTGTGGGGCTCCGACGGCGCCCAGCGCGATGCCATCACCCAGCGCGAGTCGTGGGTCGATGTCAAACGCACCTGGCTCAACGAGGAGTGGACCCCCGGCGAGGCGCAGGCCGAGCTCGAGGGGCGCAGCTCGAAGGGCTGGCCCGCCATCGGGATGCAGGGCCCGTCGGTGTTCCGGTGGGCCGTCTGGGGCATGGCCCCTGTCGCGCAGCAGGCCATCGACAAGGCCGGCATCACCGCCAACGACCTCGACGCCTTCATCCCGCACCAGGCGAACGTGCGCATCATCGACGCCATGGCCAAGCAGCTGAAGCTGCCCGCCGACATCCCCATCGCCCGCGACATCGCCACCACAGCCAACACCTCGGCTGCCTCCGTCCCGCTCGCCACCGAGCGGATGCTGACCGAGAAGGAGATCCCGAGCGGCGGCCTCGCGCTGCAGATCGGGTTCGGGGCCGGCCTCGTCTACGCGGCGCAGGTCATCGTGCTGCCGTAGGCACCTCAGGTTCCCGCCGGTCCGACGGGTCATCTCGGACCACTGCAGAGCGCCACCACCACCGTCAACACCAAGGAGTAGCCAGATGGCTCAGTCCGAGCAGGAGATCCTCGCGGGTCTCGCCGACATCGTCAACGAAGAGACCGGTCTCGACACCGCGTCGGTCGAGATGGACAAGTCGTTCACCGACGACCTCGACATCGACTCCCTCTCGATGATGACCATCGTCGTCAACGCGGAGGAGAAGTTCGGGGTGCGCATCCCCGACAGCGAGGTCAAGAACCTGAAGACCGTCCGCGACGCCGTCACCTTCATCCACGGCGCTCAGTCCTGAGCCACCCGTCACCCTCGGGTGACCGGCGCCGGGTCGCGAGCCCGTTCTCGTGACCCGGCGTCCGTTCGGCCTCAGCACGACGGCTCACGCACGACCACTCACGCACGACCACTGCTCAACCCCTAAGGAGCACCTCGCCATGACGTCCCTTCGCGACCGACGCGTCGTGGTCACCGGTCTCGGTGCCACCACCCCCGTGGGGGGCACCGTCCCGCAGACCTGGGAGGCGATCCTTGCGGGCCAGTCCGGCGCCCGACCGATGGAGTACGACTGGGTCAGCAAGTACGAGCTGCCCGTCACCTTCGCCGCCACCATCAAGGTGCCGCCGGGCGAGGTGCTCACCAAGGTCGAGACCCGCCGGCTCGACCCCTCCAGCCAGTACGCCCTGATCGCTTCCCGAGAGGCCTGGGCGGATGCCGGTGCTCCCGACGTCGACCCCGAGCGCCTCGGCGTCGTTATCGGTTCGGGCATCGGCGGCGTCTGGACGCTGCTCGACCAGTGGGACAACCTGCGCGAGAAGGG
>JBDTVJ010000165.1:0-5716 GCA_040007275.1 Terracoccus sp. | reverse complement strand
CCCAGCTGACCGTTATCGAGGGCATCAACGGAGCAGTGTCGGCCTTCACGATGCCGGCGATGATGGGCATCGTCCCTCTGGTCGTCGACCGCGGACGGCTGCAGGAGGCCAACGCGCTGCTCTCCTTCAGTCGCAACGGGCTGGGCATCGTCGGGCCGGCCATCGCCGGACTGCTCGTGGTGGGGGTCGGCCCCGGCTGGGCCCTGGCCGTCGACGCCGGGACCTACGCCGTCGCTATCGTCGCCCTCGCGCAGGTGCGCCTGCCCCGCCGCGCCGAGGAGGCGCGTGGGCGCCGACCCTCCGTGGTGAGCGAGCTGCGAGAGGGGTGGGGCGAGTTCGTCTCTCGGCAGTGGCTCTGGGTGATCGTCGTCGCCTTCGGCGTCACCAATGCCATCCACGTCGGCGTCATCGGGGTGATCGGGCCGCTCGTGGCCAAGACGAACCCGGCCATCGGGGAGGCCGGCTGGGGGCTCATCCTCAGCGCCGAGGCCCTCGGCACGGTGCTGATGACCCTCGTGATGCTGCGACTGCGCTTCCGTCATCCGCTGCGGGCCGGGATGATTGCCGCCTCCCTCATCGGCGTGCCCATGGCCGTGCTCGGGCTCGCGCCCGCCGTGGTCCCGGTCGCGATCGGCTTCCTCGTCGCCGGGGCAGCCGTCGAGATCTTCGGCGTCGGCTGGAGCACGGCGCTGCAGGAGCACGTCCCCATCGAGGTGCTCTCCAGGGTCTCGAGCTACGACGCGTTGGGGTCGTTCGTGGCCATGCCGATCGGAACGTTCCTCTACGGCTGGCTGGCCACCTCGATCGACCTGACCGACCTGCTGGTGATCAGCGCCGTCGTCTATGTCGTCGTTGCTCTCAGTGCCCTGCTGTCCGGCTCGGTGCGCAACCTCGGGCGGGCTGGCGATGAGCCCGACGAGCCTGACGGGTCCGACGCGCCCGCGGCATCGCTCGATCGCGCGTGAGCCAGAAGTCAGGCCCAACTAGGATGAGCATGGCGATCTGCCCACCCGCCCCAGCCGAAGGACCAACACCTCCGTGTCGATCAAGGAC
The DNA here is from genome assembly GCA_040007275.1 of Terracoccus sp. GTDB lineage: Bacteria > Actinomycetota > Actinomycetes > Actinomycetales > Dermatophilaceae > DSM-29435. Next base: position 4,663 of record JBDTVJ010000165.1, on the reverse strand, counting down.
ATCCGCCTCTTTGGGGATCCCGTGTTGCGCACCACCGCGATCGAGGTCGTCGACTTCGACAAAGAGCTGCGGGTGCTCGTCAAGGACCTTCAGGACACCATGACGCACGCACCCGGCTCCGGGCTGGCCGCGCCCCAGATCGGCGTAGGTCTGCGCGTGTTCACCTACGCGGTCGACGACATCATCGGGCACCTGGTCAACCCGGTGCTCGAGCTGTCGGAGGAGGAGCAGTGCGGCCCCGAGGGCTGCCTCAGCATCCCGGGGCTGGCCTTCGACACGCGGCGCGCCCTCACCGTCGTCGCGCGCGGTCAGAACATGTGGGGCGAACCGGTGCTGTTGGAGGGCAGCGACGTGCTCGCCCGCTGCGTGCAGCACGAGACCGACCATCTCGACGGCATCCTCTTCGTCGACCGGCTCGACACCGAGTCACGCAAGGTGGCGATGCGGGCCATCCGGGAGGCCGAATGGTTCGGCGAGAACCCCCCGAACGTACGCGTCAGCCCCCACTCCACCTTCGGTCGGGCGATGTGAGGTGAGAGTCGTCTTCGCGGGAACGCCGGATGCCGCTGTGCCGAGCCTCGAGGCCGTGGCCACCTCGGGCCACGAGCTCGTCGGGGTCGTCACCCGACCTGACGCGAGAGCGGGGAGGGGCCGGCGCTGCCTCCCGTCACCGGTGCGGCTGAGAGCGGAGGAGCTCGACGTTCCGGTGCTGACGCCGACGACGGTCCGCGACGAGGCGTTTATCCGTGCCCTGCGCGACCTCGCACCCGAGGCCTGCCCGGTCGTCGCCTACGGCAACCTCATTCCTCCGGTCGCGCTCGACATTCCCGTGCACGGCTGGGTCAACCTGCACTTCTCGCTGCTTCCCGCGTGGCGCGGAGCGGCTCCGGTTCAGCACGCCATCATGGCCGGTGACGAGGTCACCGGCGCGACGACCTTCCGCATCGAGCGAGGCCTTGACACCGGGCCGGTCTTCGGGATGATGACCGAGACGATCCGTGCCACCGACACGGCTGGTGACCTGCTGGCCCGACTGTCCAGCGCCGGCGCCGGTCTGCTCGTAGCGACCCTCGACGGTATCGAGTCTGGGGATCTGGTGGCCAAACCGCAAGCAGCAGAGGGAGTTTCGTTGGCGCCTAAAATCGAGGTCAGCGACGCCCAGGTGACGTGGTCGCAGACCGCTACGACCGTCGACCGTCGGGTGCGCGGCGCCACCCCGTCCCCCGGAGCGTGGACGACCTTCCGCGGTGAGCGACTCAAGATCGGTCCTGTTCTGCTCGGTGCCCCCGACGGGCTGACCGGCCACGAGGAACTGGCGCCAGGGTCACTGCTCGTGACCAGGCGCGACGTCGTCGTGGGCACGGGCACCGGCCCCGTCCGACTCGGCGTCGTGCAGCCCCACGGCAAGAAGCCGATGCCCGCGTCCGACTGGGCGCGAGGTGCCCGGATCGACAGCGGTGAGGTGATGGGCGCATGAACGACGACCAGCGCGAAGGTCATCCCGACGCACGTCGTGGCGAGCGTCAGCGACCACCGGCTCGAGAACGCTCGGCCCAGCACCGCTCCGACCAGCGGCCATCCGAGCGGTCGCGCCGTACCGACCCCGCGCGGCTGGCGGCCTACACCGTGATGCGCGAGGTCGCCAGCGGTGCGTACGCCAACCTGGTTCTTCCAAAACTGCTGCGGGAGAAGCAGATCCGGGGCCGTGATGCTGCGTTTGCCACCGAGCTGGCCTATGGCTCCCTACGCATGTCGGGCCTCTACGACGCGATCATCGCTGCCGCGGCGAAGCGCCCCGTCGACAAGATCGACGCGAACGTGCTCGACACCCTGCGGCTGGGTGCACACCAGCTGTTGTCGATGCGGGTGCCGACGCACGCCGCCGTCGACGAGACGGTCGCCCTCGCCCGCCAGGTCAACGGGGCAGGTGCGGCCGGCTTCGTCAACGCCGTCATGCGTCGAGTCAGTGAGCGCCCTCTTGCGGAGTGGCAGGAGCGGGTGACCGCTGATGAGACGGATCCTCTGCAAGCGCTTGCCACCCGCACCTCGCACCCATTGTGGATCGTCAGGGCCATGCGCGGGGCCCTCATCGGTCACGGGCTGGTCGGCCCCGATGACGTCCAGCCGGCCCTGGTGTCGCTGCTGCACGCCGACAACACCGCCGCGCGGGTGTCGCTGGTGGCCCGGCCGGGTCTGGTCACCGTCGACGAGCTGGTGGCCTCGGGCGCCGAGCGATCGACGACCAGCCCGGTCGGCGCCTTCGTCACCCACGGCGACCCGGGCGACTTCGGGGCCGTGCGCGACGGCCGAGCCGCAGTGCAGGACGAGGGGTCGCAGCTGCTGACCCTGGCCCTGGCCGCGGCCGAGGTGCAGGGGGCGGCGGCCGCCGACGAGCGATGGCTCGACCTCTGCGCCGGGCCCGGCGGCAAGGCGGGACTGCTCGCAGCGATCGCCGTGGGTCGGGGAATCCCGTTCGTGGCCAACGAGATCAGCGAACACCGGGCCGACCTGGTGCGGCACACGCTCGGAGCGGCCCGGGCCCGCGCCCAGGAGGTGGGGGGGTCGATCGAGGTCACCCGCCGCGACGGACGCGCCGTGGGTGAGACGGACCACAGTGCGTACAGCCGGGTGCTCATCGACGCGCCCTGCACCGGTCTGGGAGCGCTACGACGCCGACCGGAGGCGCGTTGGCGTCGGCAGCCCTCAGACGTCGCAGCGCTGGCAACGCTCCAGCGTGAGCTGTTGGCGTCGGGCATCGAGGCCACGGCATCCGGTGGGCTCGTGGGCTACGCGACGTGCAGCCCGCACCTCAACGAGACCCGGTTCGTGGTCGGCGACGTGGTCAAGAAGCGCGACGACGTCGAGATCGTCGATGCCCGAGGGCTGTTCGTCGACGCTCGGGGTGAAAGGCTGACCGAGCTGGGTGATGGGCCGTTCGTGCAGCTGTGGCCGCACGTCCACGGCACCGACGCGATGTTCTTCGCCCTGCTGCGAAAGCGCTGAAGCCGGCGGTGCCCTCCCGGGGTCAGTCGCCCCTCAGCCGTTCGTCGAAGAAGTCGAGCACCCGGTCGACAGCCGACTGCTGACGATGAGCGGTCAAGGTCGAGTGACCCTTGCCCTCGAGGTCGACCCGGATGAACCCGCTACCGAGCTCGGCGTCGAGCGTGTCGAAGCGGTCACCGGTCGCCGAGTCGCTGGCGTACTGCAGCCCCAGCACGGCGCAACCACCGGCCACCCGTCGGTGCACGGCCTCGAGGTCTGCAGGACTGAGTCCGAGATCGGCCTTTCGGCGAGAGCCGATCGCAAAGGGCAGGGACGGCTGCGCGACGACCGGGGCGGCCACCGAGTCGTCGACCATCATGGCCAGCGCGAAGCCACCGGTGAAACACATCCCGAGAGCGCCCACGCCTGGCCCGCCCAGCTCCGCATGCAGCTCGCGCGCCAGTGACCGCAGCCAGTCGGCGATCGGCGAGGTGCGACCGGCTGCCAGCTTGGTGAACTCCTTGTTGACGCACACCTGGCCCATCGAGCGCATCATCTCAGTCGCCGAAGCGGGCGCGCCGGGTCGGCCGAAGAGGTGCGGCAGCACGACGGTGAAGCCACGGTCGACGACGGCGTTCGCGAAGGCCTCGACCTCCGGGGTGATGCCGGGGATCTCGTGGATGACCACGACACCCGGTCCGGAGCCCCTGCGGTAGGTGGGATGCGTATGTCCGGCGGCGGTGTGGCTGCCGCGGGCCCAGCCGTTGAGGGCGTTCGTGTCGGTCATGGGTTCATGGTGCACCACCCGCCGCTCTGGCCGGTGGCCTGCGGCGAACTAGGCTGTCGACGTGCAGATCTCACCCAGCATCCTCAGCGCCGACTTCGCCAACCTCGAGGCAGAGCTGAAGCGGATCGCCAACGCCGACTGGGCCCATGTCGACGTCATGGACGGGCACTTCGTGCCGAACCTGACTCTCGGGCTTCCGGTCGTCGAGGCTCTCGTCAAGGTGAGCCCGATCCCGCTCGACGCGCACCTGATGATCGATGACCCCGATCGGTGGGCGCCGAGCTACGCCGAGGCCGGATGCCGTTCGGTCACCTTCCACGTCGAGGCGGCTATCAACCCCCGCACCCTTGCCCGAGACCTGCGAGCGGCCGGGGCACGGGCGGCCATGGCGCTGAAACCAGGCACCGAGTTCTTGCCCTACGAGGAGCTTCTGCTCGACGTCGACATGGTGCTCGTCATGACCGTCGAGCCCGGCTTCGGAGGTCAGTCGTTCATGGCCGACCAGCTCGGCAAGGTGCGCCAGGTTCGCGAGGCCGTCCGGCGTCACGGGGGCGAGATCTGGGTGCAGGTCGACGGGGGAGTGAGCGCCGAGACGATCGAACGGTGCGCCGATGCCGGCGCCGATGTGTTCGTCGCAGGCTCAGCGGTCTACGGTGCCGACGACGCGGCCGGCGCCATCGACGAGCTGCGCGCCCTGGCCCGCGGCCACCGGCATCCCTGAGGCCTGACCCTCACCGCCACCCCACCCCCGACGCGCGTCGGGCAGGTCGTGTGGTGGATCCGGCACCACTGGGTCAGCGCCGTGGGCATCATCACGCGACCACGGGGGTGCGTCGGCGGAGCCGTCGGGTGCATACTGGCCTCACGTGCTCCGGGGTCGGTGTAATTCCGAGC
>JBDTVJ010000164.1:0-5730 GCA_040007275.1 Terracoccus sp. | reverse complement strand
GGCGCCGGCCCGGGCAGCTTGGTGACCGTGAGGGCGTCGGCGGCGACCAGCCGGAGCCGGTCGACGTGTTCGGGCTGGTAGGTCGCGACGGTCGCCTCGAGTGCGCCGGCCAGTCGTGGGTCGACCTCGACGGCGATGACCCGGCTCACCACGGGAAGCAACGCCAGGGTGAGTGAGCCGAGGCCTGGCCCCACCTCGACGACGGTGTCGCCGGCCCCCACTCCTGCCACCCGCACGATCTTGCGCACGGTGTTCGCGTCGACGACGAAGTTCTGGCCCCACTGCTTGGTCGGACGCACCTCGAGTCGCTCGGCGAGCTCGCGCACCTGAACGGGCCCGAGCAGCGCCGCGTCGGAGGCGGGGGCTGCCCGGTGCGCACCCTTCTTCGTCATGCCGCCACCTTATGGCTCAGGCCGAGACCGTCGACGCCGGCAGTGCCCGCTTGTGACAGCCCCGCCCTGAACCGTCAGGTGGATGGTTCAGGGCGCGACCCGAACGCGCTCGCGCTCAGGCGCAGCCCCACGGGGAGGTGCCGCTCGAGGCGTAGAGCCGGTTCGCGACGGTGATCTGCTCGGCGCGGCTGGCGAGGTCGGCCCGCGAGGCGAAGTCACCACCACCGGCGGAGAGCCACGTCGAAGCGGCGAACTGGAGGCCGCCGTAGTAGCCGTTGCCGGTGTTGATCGACCAGTTGTTACCTGACTCGCAGGCCGCGATGCGGTCCCACATGCCGGCGCGAGCGAGGTTGATGGCCCCGCCTGACCCACCCGACGGCGGCTTGCTGGCGGTCGGCGTGCTGGGCCGAGGCGAGGGGGCGGCAGGGGCTGGACGGGACTTGGTGCCCACGAGCAGCACCTGCTTCGTGGGGGCCTTGGTGACCTTGGAGTCGGTCTTCGCGGCCCCGGACGCTGCTCCATCGACCAGGGTCTGCCGCGTCGTGACGGTGCGAGCGCCGGCGACCCCGCGCACATCGACCTGGGTGTCGCCAGTGAACAGCTTCGACGAAGAGGTGCGCGCCGTGCTGAAGGGGATGCTCTCGGTGCGGCTGGTGGTCTTGGTGGTGACTCGTTGGATCGTGACCGTCATGGCCTCGGTGAGCGGTGCGGTGACGGCAGGGGTGACCTTGTCGGCGGCGCCTACGGTGATGCGCAGCTGCACGAGTGCCTCGCCGACCGTGCCGGCGGTGATCGTCTTCTTCGTGGTCTTGCCGTCGGCCACGATGGAGACCTGCTTGGGGGTGACGAGCGACATCGCGAGGCCGTCACGTCCGATGGTCTGGGAGCGGGACACCGACAGACGGCCGTTCTCGTCGCGCAGCCCCATGGCCGCCAGGGCCCCCTCCACAGTGCGCTCGGTGGTGTTCACCTGACGGGTCTTGCCGTCGACCGTGACCGTGAGCGGGCGCGCGTAGGCGACGTTGACGGTATCGCCGTCGCGAAGCGGCGCGTCGACCGCGGGCACGACGCGGTCGTCGGCTCCGATCGTGATGCCCTGGTTCTCGAGCAGGTCAGCGACGGTGCTGCCGAAGACGTGGGTAGCGCGGGGCTGGCCGTCGACCGACAGGGTCACCGCCTTGTCGAACTGGGCGGCTCCGACACCGGCCGCAGTGAGCAGCAGGGCGGCACCCGCGCCGGCGAAGGAAAGGACTTTGGTGTTGCGAGAGAACAAGGCACTCCGTAGTTCGAGGGTTTCGAGCTGCGCTACCAGCGTCGGGGGCTCACACAAGAACTGACCCATCCCGAGGTCGTTCTCGGCAGGGCCAGGCAGGCACGGCATCCGTGCCCAGGTGGACGTTCTGTGACCCAGAGTGACGGACCCGCGGCCCTCAGGTCAAATTTCGGTAACGTTTGGGGCTCAGATCCGACACGGTTCAGGCCCCGATCACCAAGGCCCGTAGACCCGCTCGGAGTTCTCGGAGACAGCCCGGCACACGGTCGGCACGTCGAGGCTCAGCACCGCAGCGATGGCGCGCACGGTGTGGGGCACGAGATAGGAGGCGTTCGTCGCGCCCCGATGGGGCGAGGGCGTCAGGTAGGGCGCGTCGGTCTCGACGAGCAGCCGGTCGAGCGTCACCGCCGTCACGGCGTCACGCAGTTCGCGCGCGTTCTTGAAGGTCACCGTGCCGGCGAAGCTGAGGTAGTACCCACGTTCGACGCACTCCCGCGCCATGGCCAGGTCACCCGAGAAGCAGTGCAGCACCGTGTGCTCGGGCGCGCCCTCCTCGGTGAGGATGCGCAGCACGTCGTCGTGGGCATCGCGGTCGTGGATCTGCAGCGCCCTGGCCGTGCGCTTGGCGAGGTCGATGTGCCACCGGAAGGCAGCCTGCTGAGCCGGGATGCCGTCAGGCCCGGTGCGGAAGTAGTCGAGGCCGGTCTCGCCGATGACCCGGATGCGGTCGTGCGTCGCGCAGCGCTCGACCTCCGCGTACGCGGACTCGAGGCCACCCGACGCGGCCAGGCGAGGAACCTCGTTGGGATGCAGAGCAATTCCCCCCAGGATCTCCGGATGCCGCTCGATCACGTCCATCGTGAACGCGATGCCGTCGAGATCACAGCCCACCTGCACGAGCCGGGTCACCCCGACCGACCCGGCCCGCGCGACGGCGTCGGCGACGTCGAACGGCTCATCGCCCTCGCGGGTGATGTCGAGGTGCACGTGGTTGTCGACGACGGGAAGCGGCAACGGGTCGGGCGTCGCCGGCCGCCCCTGCCGCCCCGACCGCCCCGAGGAGGCCGGGCTCATGAGGTGGGTGCCGCGTCGGCCTTGTCGGTGTCGTCGCCGGCCGCCAGGCGAGCCTGTTCGTCGGCGACCACCTGGTCGGCATCGAACTTGGTGAACACCCCGGTCGGCTTGGCGACGGGCGCCCCCACCTCGACCGGCCGTCGTTCCCAGCGAGGAGTGGCCCGGTAGTCACCGGTGATGACGGGGTAGGAGCGGCTGTCGTCGTCGAGGTCGCGCACCACCTCCAGGCGCGGCATGGGCATGAGCTCGCCCTGGCCCCCGATCACCGCGTGCACCCGGTTGGCCGAGTGCGGCAGGAACGGCGACATCATCGTGTTGAGGTCGCTGACCACCTGGACGAGGGTGTGCAGCACCGTGGCGAGGCGCTCGCGCTGGTGCTCGCCCTTGAGCTTGAACGGCTCGGTGCGGCTGACGTAGGCGTTGGCCTCACCCACCAGTCGCATCACCTCCGCCAGCGCCGCTTTCTGACGCTGCCGTTCCAGCAGCCCTCCCACAGTGGCGAACCCGGCCTCGACCGCGGCGAGCAGCTCGTCGTCGACCGGCTCGGTGGCATCCGGCCGGGGGACCTCTCCGAAGCTCTTGGCCACCATGGTCGCGGTGCGCTGCACGAAGTTGCCCCACCCGGCCACGAGCTCGCTGTTGTTGCGCTGCACGAACTCCTTCCAGCTGAAGTCGGAGTCCTGGTTCTCGGGGCCGGCGGCGCAGATGAAGTAGCGGATCGGGTCGGGGCCGTAGCGCGCGACGACGTCCTGCACGTAGATGACGTGACCTCGTGAGGTGCTGAACTGCTTGCCCTCGAGCGTCATGAACTCGCTGGCCACGACCTCGGTGGGCAGGTTCAGCACGCCGTACTCCCCCGGCTCACCGCCCTTGTCGCCCTTACCGGCGTAGGCGAGCAGCTCGGCCGGCCAGATCTGGGCGTGGAAGGTGATGTTGTCCTTGCCCTGGAAGTAGTAGGTGCGGGCGTCAGCGGCATTCCACCATTCCCGCCACCGGTCGGGCGCGCCTTGCCGCCGGGCCCACTCGATCGAGGCCGACAGGTAGCCGATGACGGCGTCGAACCACACGTAGAGGCGCTTGCCGGGGTTGTCGACCCATCCCTCGATCGGGATGGGAATACCCCAGTCGATGTCACGGGTCATAGCGCGGGGGCGCAGGTCGCGGAGCAGGTTGCGGCTGAACTTGATGACGTTGGGGCGCCAGGTGCCCGAAGCCTCCCGACCGTCTAGCCACTCACCGAGCGCGCCGGCGAGGGCGGGCAGGTCGAGGAAGAAGTGCGCGGACTCGCTGAACTGCGGCACCTCGCCGTTGATCTTGCTGCGCGGGTCGATGAGGTCGATCGGGTCGAGCTGGTTGCCACAGTTGTCGCACTGGTCGCCGCGCGCCTCCGGGAAACCGCAGATCGGGCAGGTGCCCTGGATGTAGCGGTCGGGCAGAGTGCGCCCCGTCGACGGGCTGATCGCCACGAGCTGGGTCTGCTCGATGAGGTAGCCGTTGGCGTGCACCTGGCGGAACATCTCCTGCACCACGGCGTAGTGGTTGAGCGTCGTCGTGCGGGTGAACAGGTCGTACGAGAGCCCGAGGTCGGTGAGGTCCTGGGCGATCACAGCGTTGTACTTGTCGACGAGCGCCTGCGGCGTGAGCCCCTCCTGCTCGGCGAGCACGAGGATCGGGGTGCCGTGCTCGTCGGTGCCCGAGACCATCAGCACGTCGTGACCGGCCATCCGCATGTACCGGCTGAAGACGTCGGAGGGCACGCCGAAACCGGCCACGTGGCCGATGTGGCGCGGGCCGTTGGTGTACGGCCAGGCGACCGCAGACAGAACATGACTCATGCCCTGAATCCTAGGTGGCCCCCGTCTGTCACTGCGCCCGACTTCCAGGCCCCCGGAGGCGAGCGACGTCTGGCCCTTCGAACGCCTAGAGTCAGCAGGTCGCCACGTCGAAGAAGGGCATCACGATGACCAGGTCGAAGGCCGTGCAGAGGGCGAACCGCGTGAGCCGCTCGTCGGAGACAGAGGCCACGGTCGAGCTCAACCCGCTCTTCGCCCGCGCGGAGGAGGAGTCAGAGCTGCCACGCTTCTCCCTCCCGCCCGGTGAGTCGCTCGCCGAGACGGCCTACCAGATCGTTCATGACGAGGCCATGCTCGACGGGAACGCCCGTCTCAACCTCGCCACCTTCGTGGGCACCTGGATGGACGAGCAGTCCGAGCGGCTCTACCTGCAGGCGGCCGTCAAGAACCTGGTCGACAAGGACGAGTACCCGCAGACGGCGGCCATCGAGACCCGGTGCGAGATGATGCTGGCCGACTTGTGGCACGCACCCGATCCCGAGAACACGATCGGAACCTCGACCATCGGCTCCTCGGAGGCGTGCATGCTCGGAGGGTTGGCGCTCAAGCGTCGTTGGCAGCACGCCAGGCGAGCCGCCGGAAAGTCGACCGAGCGGCCCAACCTCGTGATGTCCTCCGCGGTGCAGGTGTGCTGGGAGAAGTTCTGCAACTACTGGGACGTCGAGCCCCGCTACGTACCGATCTCCGCTGAGCACAAGGTGCTCGACGGGCACGACCTCGACCGTTACGTCGACGAGAACACCATCGGGGTCGTGGCGATCATGGGAGTCACCTACACCGGCATGTACGAACCGGTCCGGGCGATCTCCGACGCCCTCGACGGCATCCAGGCGGCGACCGGCCTCGACGTCAGGATTCATGTCGACGGGGCCTCTGGGGCGATGATCGCGCCCTTTCTCCAACCCGAGCTGGAGTGGGACTTCCGGGTCGACCGGGTGCTCTCGGTCAGCACCTCCGCCCACAAGTACGGCCTGGTCCCCCCCGGTCTGGGCTGGGTCGTCTGGCGCAGCCAGCACGACCTACCGGAGGACCTGGTGTTCACAGTGAGCTACCTCGGCGGCGAGATGCCCACCTTCGGGCTCAACTTCTCCCGGCCCGGAGCCCAGGTGCTGCTGCAGTACTACCTGTTCCTGCGCCT
>JBDTVJ010000163.1:0-5810 GCA_040007275.1 Terracoccus sp. | reverse complement strand
TTCGAGCGGTGTCGTGCGTCGGCGGCAACGCTCCCGTCGACGACGTGGTGCGCAATACCCTGATCGCTCTCGAGGCGGCGGGGCGTCGTGACGTGCCGGTGTCTCGGGGCGCCGAGCGGCCCCTGTTGGAGACGCCGGTGGACGCCAGGCACGTGCACGGTGCGGATGGGATGGGCGATCTGGGGTGGGCCGCCGCCCCGACCCCGGTCGACCCGCGTCACGCGGTCGAGCTGCTGCGCGATGTCTGCCGGTCGGCCGCCCGCGACGGGATGCCGCTGACCCTTGTGCCGCTGGCCCCGCTGACGAACATCGCCTTGCTGTTGCGGACGTATCCTGATGCGGCGCAGGGAATCTCACGGATCGTCTTCATGGGTGGCGGCGCCGACGTCGGCAACGCGACGGCGTCGGCCGAGTTCAACGTCTTTCACGACCCGGAGGCGGCCGCGGTCGTGCTCGACGCCGCAGGGGAGCTCGGCATCGACGTGACGATGTACGGCCTCGACGTCTTCTACGACCCGGTCGTCACCCGGGTCGAGGCGAGCGAGCTCGTCGCGGTCGGTCGGAGGGGAGCGGCCGAGCTGGGCGGGCGGCTCATGGAGTTCCAGTGCGACCGGTTCGAACGAGAGAGTGCGACGATCGGTGACGCCGGCGCGGTGTGTGCCGTGATCGACCCGACCCTGCTGACGACCCGGCCGCTGCCGATCCGCGTCGAGCTGGCCGGAACCTGGTCCAGGGGCCGCACCATCGTCGACCGGCGTGACTGGCGTGGTGACCTCGCCCATGACCCGCACGGTCAGGCGCCCACTCGGGTCGAGGTGGCCCTGGGCGTCGACGGGCCACGGTGTGCGGGCCTGTGGCTTGATGCGCTGCGCGCGGTGGAGCGAGCCTGATGGGCAAGGTCGTGGTGCTGGGGGCGCTCAACGTCGACGTGGTGACGCGCGTCGAGCGGCTGCCGGGGCCGGGCGAGACGGTGCTCGGTCGGTCGGACGGGCGCTTCGCCGGGGGCAAGGGTGGCAACCAGGCGATGGCAGCCCGGCGAGCCGGTGCCGATGTGGCGATGGTGGCTGCCGTCGGTGCTGACGACGCGGGGGCGGCCTACGTGGCCCGGCTCGAGCGGGCTGGTGTCGAGGCCCGGGTCGAGACCCGCCGCGACCAGCCGACGGGCGGCGCGATCATCACGGTCGACGAGACGGGCGAGAACTCGATCGTCGTGGTGCCGGGGGCCAACCACGCCCTCGTCGCGGTTGATCTCGGAATGAGCCCGGGCGATGTGCTGCTGTGCAGCCTCGAGGTGGCGCCCGAGGTCGTCACAGACCTGAGCCGGCAGGCGGCCCGGGCGGGCGCCCGCGTGGTCATCAACCTCGCCCCCTATGCCGCCCTTCCGCACGAGGTGATCGCTCTCGCTGACCCCGTGGTCGTCAACGAGTCGGAGATGCGACTCCTGGCCGACTCCGACCTGCTGCCGACGTCGCTGCTGGTGACGTTCGGGGCGGCCGGCGCCACCTGGGACGGCATCCGGGTCGACGGCATCCGGGTGCCGGAGCGCGAGGTGGTCGACACGATCGGCGCCGGTGACACCTTCTGCGGGGCTCTGGCGGCCGCGCTGGCGCGGGGCGATGACCGGGCCGCCGCCCTCGACGCCGCGAACGAGGCCGGGGCAGCGGCCGTGCGGTGGGTGGGGGCCCAGCCCGACGCTTCCCTCTGAGGGCTGAGTCTGCCGGCGCCGCAACCCACCGAGCAATCCTGAACTCACCGAGTAGTTGCCGGGTGGGTTGCGCAGTTCTCGGTGGGTTGCGCGAAGGAGCATCGGCTCGACGGCGCGGAGCAGTCAGGTGGGGGTGACCACGAGCGCGACCTGGCTCCCGGCGATGCGGGTGATCACCAGGGTCGTCTCGGAGCCCCCTTTGCCGCGCCCCGTCATCTTCAGCTGCCGACGCAACAGGTCGGCATCGAGGGTGACGCCGCGCTTCTTGACCGTCACCCGGTCGTAGCCGCGGTCGCGCAGCCAGCGGGACAGGCTCTTGGTCGACAGCGGCATCGCCTCGAGCACCCGGAACCGCCGGGCCCAAGCCACCTCGGATGCCGTGTGGCTGGTCACGTAGCCGACGCCGGCGTCGAGCTCAGCGCCGTCGACTGTGGCGACCAGCGCCCCGGTCAGCCCGGCCCGGATGACGGCCCGGTCGGGCTCGAACAGCCATTCCCTGACGTCGGACACCGAGCCGACGGGCGGGCGCCCCGTTGCCGGGGCGGCATCCGCCTCGGTGACCAGATGAGTCGCGCTGCCGGAGCACACGGCGGCGGTGCGACCGACCGTCGTGACGAGCGGGCCCCACCAGACGGCGCACTCGAGCACCTCGCCGTTCCACGATGTCCACTGGGCCTCGCACCCTCGCGGTACCGCCCGGTGGGACAGGCCGGGCGAGAGCTTGACCCCGGTGGGCGCCTTCTCGGCCAGGGCGAGCACCTGCCGCCACGAAGGCGAGATCGCATCGAGGGAGAAGACGCGCCGGGTGCGTCCTTGAGCGTCAGCGACTCCCGAGAGGCGCCGGGCCGGGTCGAGCCACACCCCGATGCGCCGGGCGGCCTCACCCGAGGGGAGGTGTAGGTCTTCGACCCGGGCGCACGACACCCTCGCCGACGGCCAGTGGCGCAGGTTGACGGCCGCCACCTTGGCGGTGACCTCGTCGGAGTCGACCGCGCTGACCTCGAGGTCGAGACCGGCGAACGCCATGGCGTCGGAGCCGATGCCGCAGCCGAGATCGTGCACGACGCCCAGCCCCGCCTCCGTGTACCGATGGGCGTGGCGGGCGGCGAGGGGGAGCCGGGTGGCCTGTTCGAGCCCGTCTGGGGTCAAGAGCATGCCCTTCGCGAAGGCGCCGAACTTGTCGACGGCACGGGCGCGCAGTCGCGACTGGGTCAGGGCCGCGGCCACGAGCTCTGCCTCGAAGCCGGCCTCTCGAAGGCGCAGCTGGAGCGGGAGCGCCTGATGTTCGTCGTAGGGCGGCAGCGACTGGAGCAACCCCCACCCCTCACCGCCGGCGAGGCGGGCCACCATCGCGGCATCCATGGCCCCCATCATCCCAGTTCCTCAAGCTGGCGCGAACACCGGTACGGGGATGCTGACGGCCGGATGCCGGCCCGCGTCGGGCGGCGACGGCGCGCCGAAATTGGCACTCGACTTGACCGAGTGCTAACCGCGAACCTAGATTCTTCCTTGTTGGCACTCTCACCTCGATAGTGCCAGCTTGCTCCCCGTAACCGGTCGATCCCCGCGACGGCGGCCAGCCACGGAGAGCCACCAGTCAGAGTCACCATCCACATGACAGTCCACATCGACAGTCCCGAAGGGAAGGTCACCACCGTGTCGGTTTCCATCAAGCCGCTCGAAGACCGCATCGTCGTCAAGTCCCTCGAAGCCGAGCAGACCACCGCGTCCGGCCTCGTCATCCCCGACACCGCCAAGGAGAAGCCCCAGGAGGGCGAGGTCCTGGCCGTCGGCCCCGGTCGCTGGAACGAGGACGGCGACGAGCGCGTCCCGCTCGACATCAGCGTCGGCGACAAGGTCATCTACAGCAAGTACGGCGGCACCGAGGTGAAGTACGGCGGCGAAGAGCTGCTGATCCTCTCGGCTCGCGACGTGCTCGCGATCGTCGGCTGAGCCACCGCTCAGACGAGGATGCCGTGACCGCACCCCGGTGGACCCCTCGGGGTCTGCTGGGGTGCGGGCGGTTTCGCCAGGGATCGTCGTGAGCGGCGCTCTCCCCCAATACTTCTCCACCACAACGCAATCCAAGCCAAAGGAACACCATGGCCAAGAAGCTGGAGTTCAACGACTCCGCCCGCAAGTCGCTCGAGCGCGGCGTCGACGCGCTCGCCAACGCCGTCAAGGTGACGCTCGGCCCGAAGGGCCGCAACGTCGTCATCGACAAGAAGTGGGGCGCCCCGACGATCACGAACGACGGCGTCACCATCGCCCGCGAGATCGAGCTCGAGGACCCCTACGAGAACCTCGGCGCCCAGCTCGCGAAGGAGGTCGCCACCAAGACGAACGACATCGCCGGTGACGGCACCACCACCGCGACCGTGCTCGCTCAGGCCATGGTCAAGGAGGGCCTGCGCAACGTCGCTGCCGGCGCTGCCCCCTCGGCTCTCAAGCGCGGTATGGACAAGGCCGTCACGGCCGTCAACGACGAGCTGCTACGCCAGGCCCGCGACGTGGGCGGCAAGGACGAGATCAGCTCGGTCGCGGCCCTCTCGGCCCAGGACACCGTGCTCGGTAACCTGATCGGTGAGGCCTTCGACAAGGTCGGCAAGGACGGCGTCATCACCGTCGAGGAGAGCTCGACGACCGTCACGGAGCTCGAGTTCACCGAAGGCATGCAGTTCGACAAGGGCTACCTGTCGGCGTACTTCGTCACCGACACCGAGCGCATGGAGACCGTGCTCGAAGACGCCTACGTCCTGATCAACCAGGGCAAGATCAGCTCGGTCGCCGAGGTGCTGCCGATCCTGGAGAAGGTCGTCCAGTCGGGCAAGCCGCTGCTCATCATCGCCGAGGACGTCGACGGCGAGGCTCTCTCGACGCTGGTCGTCAACAAGATCCGCGGCACGTTCAACGTCGCCGCCGTGAAGGCGCCGGGCTTCGGCGACCGCCGCAAGGCGATGCTGCAGGACCTCGCCGCCCTCACCGGTGGAGAGGTCATCGCCCCCGAGGTCGGGCTCTCGCTCGACAAGGCCGACCTCACCGTGCTCGGCCAGGCCCGCCGCATCGTCATCACCAAGGACAACACCACGGTCATCGACGGTGCCGGCGACGAGGCCGAGGTGACCGGGCGCGTCAACCAGATCAAGGCCGAGATCGAGCGCACCGACTCCGACTGGGATCGCGAGAAGCTCCAGGAGCGCCTCGCCAAGCTGGCCGGTGGCGTGTGTGTCATCAAGGTTGGCGCCTACACCGAGGTCGAGCTCAAGGAGAAGAAGCACCGCATCGAGGACGCCATCTCGGCGACCCGCGCGGCCATCGAGGAGGGCATCGTCGCCGGTGGCGGCACCGCCCTCATCCACGCCGCGGCCGTCATCGACGACCTCGGTCTCTCCGGTGACGAGGCGACGGGTGCCTCCATCGTGCGCAAGGCCGTGGCCGAGCCGCTGCGCTGGATCGCCGAGAACGCGGGGTTCCAGGGCTACGTCGTCACCTCCAAGGTGGCCGAGCTGCCCCTCGGGCAGGGTCTCAACGCGGCGACGGGCGAGTACGGCGACCTCATCGCCGCCGGCGTCATCGACCCGGTCAAGGTGACCCGTTCGGCCCTGCGCAACGCCGAGTCGATCGCGTCGATGATCCTGACGACCGACACGCTCGTCGTCGACAAGCCGGAGGACGAGGAGCCCGCAGCGGGCGGCCACGGCCACGGCCACGGTCACTGACCGAGGTCATTGATCAAGGTCATTGATCAAGGTCATTGACCAAGGTCCGTGACCAAGGTCAGTGATGAAGGTCTCTGATCGAGGTCACGAAGCCGGGCGGCATCCGCCAGGCCGGTCCTGCCCTTCAGGGGCAACGACGAGTTGGGCCGCTCCCCGATGGGGAGCGGCCCTTCGCTCGTTCGTCGTGGCCGACGTTCGCACGCCTGCCGGCCCATCCTCTCAAGAGGCGGCCGGGATGCCCTTCTCGCGCGGCGGATCCTGCTCGTACAGCTGCTCACGGTCAGCCTCCGTGAGGCCGCCCCAGACGCCGTACGGTTCCCGCACCTCAAGAGCGTGCCGGCGGCACTGGGCCATGACCGGGCAGGCATCACACACCGACTTGGCCT
>JBDTVJ010000162.1:0-5837 GCA_040007275.1 Terracoccus sp. | reverse complement strand
GCGGATGCCGTGCTCGTGTCACCGCGCTGCGCCGACCCGCTCTACCGCAGAGCGATTCGCGTCTCGATGGGCACGGTGTTCCAGGTTCCGTGGACCCGCATCGACCCCTGGCCGGCCGGTGTCGACCAGCTGCGGGAGGCCGGTTTCACCATCGTGGCCATGGCGCTGACCGACGAGTCGGTGGGTCTGGAAGAGCTGGCCTCAGCGCCGCCCCAACGTCTTGCCCTGGTGGTGGGGGCCGAGGGTGACGGGCTCTCGGCTCGCACCATCGCCGCCGCCGACGTCACGGTGCGCATCCCGATGGCAGGGGGTGTCGACTCGCTCAACGTCGGGGCCGCGTCTGCTGTGGCGATGTGGGCGCTTCGGCCCTGACCAGTCGCACGAGCAGGCGCTCGAGCTCGATCGCGGGGTCGGCGCAGAGCCCGCCGTGGACCGGCCCGGGCTGCACGACGGTCGACCGCGGGGCGATGATCCAGCCGAACCGCTGCCCGTCCCGCTCGAAGACGGGCAGGCCGCGGCCGGAGTCGCCTCGGCACACGGCCCTGATCTGTTCGAGCATGGCCCGCACGCCGTCGAGATCGCAGGTGGTGCTGAGCGCCACCGCTCGGGCGTCGTCGAGCTCGAACACCGCGTCGAGAAACCCCGCGTCCTGTGCGTAGAGCACCACGCCGACGTTGATGAACTCCTCACGGTCGACCCGTGGCACGAGTCGCAGCGACGCGTACTGGTAGCCGATCACGACGGTGACCCGGGCACCCAGGCGGCCGGGCTGGCGAGTCGAGCCGCGAGCATGTCTCGGTAGGCGGTGCGCACCGCCGCCACGTCGGGCAGGTCGGCCGTCAGCTCGAGCCAGTCGGCGGGGACCGCCTCGACCACGGCCGACACGGCATCCGGCGTGAGGTGTTCGGCGAGCTCGTGGTGGCGGGCCGACACATCGCCCCCCACCCGTCGCAGCACGTGCCTGCTCGCGTCGAAGGGCTGGGCGGCGAAGCGTTCCGGAGCGGGCGGGCGGCTTGGCCACGAGTGGTGGAAGTAGAGGGCGGCCCCGTGGTCGATGGCCCAGGTAGCACCGTGCCAGACGAGCAGGTTGGGGTTGCTCCAGGTGCGGTCGACGTTCGCGGTGAGGGCATCGAGCCAGACGATCCGCTCGGCGAGGTCGGGCCCCGGTGGCCGGGAACCGTCGTAACCGAGCGAGCCCGGCAGAAAGTCGACACCGAGGTTGGTGCCCACCGACGCCGTCAGCAGGTCCTGGACCTCCTCGTCGGCCTCGTACTTGGCAATCCGCGCGTCGAGGTGCACCACGGCGAGCTGCGGAACCGGCACCTCGATGAGGGCAGCCAGCCCGGCCACCACGATCTCTGCGACGAGCACTTTCAGGCCCTGCCCCGCCCCACGGAACTTGAGCACGTAGGTTCCGTCGTCAGAAGCCTCGACGATGCCCGGCAGCGACCCGCCTTCCTTGAGCGGCGTGACGTAGCGGGTGGCGGTCACCACGGGAAGGCCGTCAGGGGCAAGCACGCGGTCAGCCTAGTGGCCGGGCCTCGTCGGCCCCGCTCACGCGCTGCCACAGGGGGCCGATACCCAAGGCCAGCGCGAGGTAGAGGCCAGCGAACACGACGAAAGGCCACCAGGCCAGGCCGGATGCCGGCAGCAGGGCGGCGCCCGCCCCGGCGGCCACCACGAGACCCGCGTTGTACATGACGTCGTACACCGAGAAGGCGCGCCCCAGGAGCTGGTCGGGCACGTGCGTCTGAAGCAGGCTGTCGACGGTGATCTTCACGCCCTGGGAGCTGACCCCGACCACGAACCCCAGGGCGCTCATGCTCCACGGCATCAGCCACGGCCCGAGGGTGGCGCAGCCCACTGCACCGACGGCGAGCACGCCGGCGGCGTAGCGGATCGCACCGACCTGCGGCAGCAGCCAGGGCGTCAGGAAGGCGGCCAGCGCGAACCCGGCTGCCGCTGCACCCGCGGCCACGGCAAGCGCCTTGGCCTGGCCATCGACCGTCGTCGCGTGCCGCACGATCAGCAGGGTCTGCAGCAGGAAGAAGCCGAAGGGCAGACGGGTGAGCAACACGAGTGTGAGCAGCAGCCGACCCCGTCGAGGCAGGGTGCGGGCGGCCTCCACGAACCCGGCGGCCACCCTGCCCAGCAGGTGGCGCACGCCCAGAACGGCCTCCACGTCGTCGGGCCCGACGAACGGCAGCCGAGCCGCCGCCCAGCTCGCGCCGGCTACCCCGACGCACGACACGAGGACCACCACCTCGTCGGTGCTCGCCGCGGCCAGGCCGGTGCCGAGCGCTGCGCCCACGAGGTAGGAGAGGGTGCCACAGGTCGGCGCCACGGAGTTCGCGCTGACCAGCAGGTCACGGGTGACGACGTGGGGCAGGGCGGCAGACAGGCCCGCGAGGATGAAGCGGTTCAACGAGAAAACGATCAGCACTGCGGCAAAGAACCCGCCGCTGACGCTCGGTCGGGCACTGAGCGCCGCGACCGCGAGCATCGCGACCAGACGGCCGAGCTGCACGACGACGAGCACTCGCCGGCGGTCCCACCGGTCGAGCAACACCCCGGCGAACGGACCGATCAGGCTGTAGGGGAGCAGGATCACGGCGAACGCCATGGCGATGCTGCGGGCGTCGGCCGCCTTCTCGGGGTTGAAGAGCACGTGACTGGCGAGGGCGACCTGAAAGATGCCGTCGCTTCCCTGGGAGCTGATCCGACTGACGAAGAGCCGGCGGAAGCCGCGCTGTCGCAGGAGGGCTGCCAACGCCCGCAGGAAGGTCACCCGCGACACTGTAGGCGCCGCACCCGCCAGACGAGGCCACGGCCGGCAATCGGTGGGCAGCGCCCCGGAAGGTGCGTGCTGGATGGAACTGTGGTGTCGAGGGGGGGACTTGAACCCCCACGCCCGTTAGGGCACTAGCACCTCAAGCTAGCGCGTCTGCCATTCCGCCACCCCGACAAAGGTGAGTTGCGCAGACTCCGCGGAGCCTGTGCAGCGAGGCGAAACGTTAGCACGACGACGCCGCAAAGCACGAACCGGGTGGAGCGCTTGCGACCGTGCCGTCGGCATACGCTGACTGCCATGAACCGCAGCGAGCCAACCCGTTCAGACACCCCACAGATGGGACCCGAGGACGAGGTGGTTCGCATTTGTTCCGACCTGATCCGTATCGACTCGACCAACTACGGTGACGGGTCGGGACCGGGGGAGCGGAAGGCGGCCGAGTACGTCATGGGCGAGCTCGCCGAGGTCGGGCTGGAGGCCGAGCTGCTCGAGAGCGAGCCGGGCCGAGCGACGGTCGTGCTCCTTCTGGAGGGGCAGGACTCGAACCGAACCGGGCTGGCCGTGCACGGACACCTCGACGTGGTTCCGGCGAACGCAGCCGACTGGCAGGCAGACCCGTTCGGGGCCGAAGAGCGCGACGGCTGCATCTGGGGCCGGGGGGCGGTCGACATGAAGGACATGGACGCGATGATCCTCGCGAACATCCGCCACTTCGCCCGCACTGGAACCAAGCCGGCTCGCGACACGACCTTCGTCTTCTTCGCCGACGAGGAGGCCGGAGGCACGTACGGGAGCCACTGGCTGGTCGACCACCACCCGCAATGGTTCGACGGCGTGAGCGAGGCGATCAGCGAGGTGGGGGGCTACAGCGTCACGCTCGCCACCCCACAGGGGGAGCGTCGGGCCTATCTGCTCCAGACCGCCGAGAAGGGGATCGCCTGGCTCAAGCTCCGGGCACACGGCCGGGCCGGGCACGGGTCCGTGCCCAACGACGAGAACGCGATCGTGCGCCTGGCGGCGGCCATCGGCCGGATCGCCGCCCACGAGTGGCCCCGTGAGTACATCGCCTCGGTGCGCGAGCTGCTCGACTCCGTCAGCAAGATCACCGCGACTCCCTACGCCGACGATGACCTCGACGTTCTGCTCGACGCCCTCGGAGGCGCGCAGGGTTTCGTGCGCGGAACGCTGCAGGACACCGCCAACGTGACCATGCTGGAGTCGGGGTACAAGCACAACGTCATCCCCCAGAGTGCGACCGCCGCCGTCGACTGCCGCTTCCTCCCCGGCCACGAGGACGACCTCATGAACACCATCCGAGAGCTCGCGGGTGAGCACGTCGAGGTGGAGGTCCACCACCGCGACGTCGCCATCGAGTCGGCCTTCGAGGGCGACCTCGTCGAGGCCATGAAGCGGTCACTGCTGCGAGAGGATCCCGGGGCCGCGGTGCTGCCGTACTGCCTGTCGGGCGGAACCGACAACAAGGCGCTCAGCCGCCTCGGCATCAAGGGTTACGGTTTCGCCCCACTGCGACTGCCGGCCGACCTCGACTTCGCGCCGATGTTCCACGGCATTGACGAGCGGGTGCCCACGGCATCCCTGCAGTTCGGGGCGAGGGTGCTCGGTGACTTCCTGCGCACCTGCTGACCCGCGGGACGGCGCCGGTCACACCGTGCGGTTGACCCGCATGATGCGTCGACGCAGCCAGATGCGCCGGACGCCACCCTCGTAGGTGACGCTGCGGGACAGCTCCCAGCGGCCGTACTCCGCGTGCTCACGAACCGCCTGGCGGGCCTGCGCCTTCGGCACGTGCCGGTCGAAGGTCAGCACCTGGTACTCGTACTCGGTCATCGACCCCATTCTTGCACCGGAGCCCCCGCGGTCGGCGGGGTGTCACCTCGACTCGGTACCTTGACCGCGGCCGCGCCACACCGTCAGGGGAACCGCACCGTCCGGGTGAGCGTTGACCTACCCAGGAGGTCTTCACCATGAGCCATCGCATCACCCTTCGCCGAGCTGTGGCGACCGCCGTCGTGGTTCCTGCCGTGCTGCTCGCCAGCGCGTGCGGCAGCTCGACACCGACCGCCGCCACGCCCGCCGCCATGCCCGCCGCCACGCAGCCCCCGTCGAGCGGCCCCGCCGCCGGATCCGGCGACCCTGCGTCGAACGCAGCACCGAGCACGACAGCGACCTCGTCGTCGGCCGCCCCGGTCGCGAAGGGCGACGTCGCTACGGCGCAGTTCATTGCGGCCCTGAAGGCCGCCGGCGCCGACACCACCACTGCTCACGTGTCCATGTCTCTCTCGGGCGCCGGCCAGTCGATGAAGATGGACGGTGACACCAGGCTCGACGCGTCGAACCCCGCCATGGCGTTGAAGATGAGCCTCTCGGGCATGGACCTGCAGGTGCGGGTGGTGGACAAGAAGGTGTATCTCAAGGGTCTGCCGAACCAGGCCGCCGGTAGGTGGGCGGTCTTCGACGAGAACAGCACCATCGGCAAACAGATGTCGCAGGCAGCCGCGCAGTCCGACCCGAACCGGATGTACGTCATGTTCGACCGGGGCCTGACCAAGGTGAAGAAGGTCGGCACGGAGACGGTCGACGGTGAGCAGATGGCCAAGTACGACCTCACGCTCGACACCAAGGCGCTGGGTGGTTCCACGGCTGCTGGCGCCGTGAGCCTTCCCAAGACGGTCAGCTACACCGCGTGGGTCGACTCCAAGGACCACCTGAGAAAGGTCACCTTCGGCCTTGTGGGCGTCACGTCGACCGTAACCATCTCGAAGTACGGAGAGCCGGTCGACGTCACGGCCCCGGCCGCCAAGGACGTGGTCAAGGGCAGCGGCCTCTGACCGCGAACGACCGGTCGTCGCAATTGATGAGGTGAACACGAGACGAACGGCGGCCGTCGATCGATGGACCGGTCGGTCGCCGTCCTGGGCGCGGCGTCATGGGAGTTTCCTCGCCCTGTTCCGGTCGACTACGGTCATGCCATGACCGTCGACCCCCGAGCCGCTCTCGAACAGCTGGTCACAGCCCTGGAGCGCCA
>JBDTVJ010000161.1:0-5867 GCA_040007275.1 Terracoccus sp. | reverse complement strand
GGTAGGGCGACCGACGAAGCCTTCCACCGAGTCCGAGCGCAGGGTGGGTCTGGTCTGCACCGGCTTCTGCACACTGCCATCGCCGCCACGCCATTCGCACGGCACCAGGACGTCCGTGCCGCCCGCGGCCTGGGCCGTTGGGACCCCGCCGTCACCTACCACCTGCGTGCTGTGCCCGACGAGGACATCGGTGTCCTGGTTGACACCCGGCCCGTCGCTGACGCGATCGTCGCCGGGCTCAAGGCTCACGCCACCCAGCGACAGGCCCTCTTCGACCCCGAGGGCGACGACCGGGAGTGGCGGCGCTACGCCAAGCGCGAGTTCCACGTGGTGGCCTGGCCGCCACGGCCCCGGCACACCCGAGTGCTGACCGATGTGTTCGAAGAACTGAGCAGGTGACCGGTCGCAGCAGGGCCTCGGCGCCCTCGCAGCTCGGCGCGGGGAATGGCGCCCAGCGGCCACGAAGGCACGCTGATATCCATCGAGCGTCAGTCTGTCTGCGCCCCGGCGCCGACCTTGACTCGGTGCCGGCCGTGGTCGGTCTCAAAGCGCGACATGACGCCAGTCCCAAGCGATCGAGGCCAACAGCGGTCGCTTGCTCCGACCCCGCAGGGAAGGGCCAGTGGATCCGCAGCACCGGGGTTGGTCCAAGGCGGCTCACCGGATGAGCCGCTCGGTGGTGGCTGGTTGCTACGGAAAACATTGTTGACACCAGTGTCACTGTAGTGGTTTTCTTTTACTGCAGTGACACTGTATTGATTGGAGGGTAGCGGTGAGCGGCCTTCGGCTTCCTGCGCAGTCTGTGACGATCTCAGTCGCCGAAAGCGCGCGATTCGACGCAGTCCGAGGCGTCCCACGGATCATCAGGAGCTCCTGGTGAACGAGGTCGAGGTGAGGGAGCGTGCCGCGCGGCTGTTTCCTTCCGGTGAGCGTCGGGTTCGAAGCACCCGGGTTGCCGTCGAGCATGAGCTGTTGGCCGCAGACGTGACCTCTGGGGCGCCAGTCCCGGTCGAGCGGGTGCGCGCGGTGACACGACGCGCGCCGTACGCGGCGTACCTCGGCTTCGAGCCGGGGGGTCAGGTGGAGCTCAGCCTCCCGACCGCAGGCTGCCCCGCGGACCTGTCACGGCACCTTCGGGCCGACCTGACGGCTCTGCGTCGCGACTGCTCAGCCGCCGGCATCCGCCTGATCGCGCAGCCGGTCGACGCCCGAAGCGAGGCCGAGGTCCCGCTGCAGCTGGTGTCGCCGCGGTACGTGGCGATGCAGCGTCACTTCGACACCATCGGGCCAGCAGGACGGACCATGATGCGCCGCACCGCATCGACCCAGGTGTGCCTCGACTGGTGGCCGGGCCGAGCGGGGGTCGAACAGTGGCGCCTTCTTCAGCTGGCCAGTCCGTTCCTGGCCGCCGCGTTCGCCCGAACTTTCGAGAGGACCTCGCGGCTCGCGACCTGGCTGGAGGTCGACCCCACGCGCACCGCCTTCGACGGCCGCCTGCTCCACGGCGACGACCCCACGGTGGCCTACGCCAACTTCGCAATGGGCGCAACGGTCTTCACCGCACCGACCGACGTCGACCTGCACCTGACCACGCTCTTCCCACCGGTGCGGCCGCGTGGGCGCTACCTCGAGGTGCGCTTCCCCGACGTCCAACAGGAGGATGCTGTCGCCCCGCTGGTGGCGGCGCTGGCCTCGCTCACGTACGACGACCTCGTGCGATCGGCGGCACTGCGCAGGGTGGCGGGTGAGCGGGATCGGCTCGACCAGCACTGGTACGACGCTGCCCACGGAACCGGGGACGTTGCAGAGTTCGGTCGCGAGCTCGTCGCACTGACCGGCGTCAGAGTCGGGTCCCTGGACGGTGCGGCATGAGCGTCCTCTTCGTCACCGACCCGCTGTCGGAGCTTCACGCGGACATCGACGCGAGCATCGGCCTGATGGCGGCCACCCAGGCGATCGGTGCCGACGTGTGGGCCTGTGGGCCCGAGGACCTGGCCGTGGTCGGAGGCCGGGTCCTCGCCCGAGCCGACCGCATCCGGCTGGCCGACCGGAGGCAAGGCCTGGACCACCGCTGGGTCGTACCGGCGAAGTGGTGGCACGAGGTTGAGTGCCGCGACCTCGATGTCGCGGCTGACACCGACCTTGTCCTGCTGCGCATCGACCCGCCGGTCGATGCCCGGTACCTGCACACCACGTATCTTCTCGACCTCGTCGAGACCAACGGCGGCCGGGTCTCCAACCATCCCGCCGGCGTCCGAGTGCTGCACGAAAAGCTCCTGGCCCTCCGGTTCCCCGAGCTCTGCCCGGAGACCATCGTGACCACGGACCCGCAGACGGTCCTCGACCTGGTGTCACGCGCCGGACGGGCCGTGGTCAAGCCGGTGGACGGGTTCGCCGGCCTCGATGCCTGGCTGCTCCACGACGATGATGGCGCCAGGTCCTTGGCCGAGTCAGCAACCCAGAGCTGCCGCCGGCACGTCATTGCGCAGGCCTACCTGGCCGACGTCGAGCGGGGCAACAAACGGCTGTTCGTGCTCGACGGCGACATCGTGGGGGCAGTGCTGCGCCGACCTGCAGCGGGAGACTTCCGGATCGGACCACCGGTGGCCGCCGCCCAGATCGATGACGACGACCGACGGATCGTGGCCGCCCTCGGCCCTCTGCTCGTTGCGCACGGCATCTCCCTCGCGGGCCTCGACGTCATCGCCGGAAAGCTCATCGAGGTCAACGTGACCTGCCCCGGGGGGATGCACAAGACCGACGCCCTGCTCGGCACCGACCTCAGCGGCGCCATCATGCGTCGCCTCCTGCTCACCGAACGGATCCCGAGATGACCACCACCAGCGACACCGTCACTGTCGTGTGCTGCGCCCTCCTGGGCATCCTGCTCTTCCTGCTCGGCGCCAACGTCACGCGACAGCGAGCCAGCCGGGCCGCTGGCAACCAGATGCCGACCGACCCGGCCGACCCGCTCCTGATCGCCCAACGTGCCCACGGCAACGCGGCGGAGTACATCCCGACCATGATTGTGCTCCTGCTCGTCTGCGCGGCGCTCTCGGACAGCTGGTGGGTGGCTGCGCTGGCTATCGCCGCCCTCGGGGTGCGCTCGGTGCATGCCATCGGCATGCTTACCAGCGAGACCCTCACCGCCCACGGCCCGTTGCGGCAAGTCGGCGCCCTCGGGACGTACGTGACCGGAATCGCGCTCGGCGTGACGACGATCGTCACGGTCATCTGAGCTGCGGCCACGCTCTTGCTCCGCCTTGACGTTCATGTATGTTCCCGATGCCTGGACGAACCGCACCCTTGGTGACGACGCAAGCCCGCGCGGGGAACTCAAGCCCTTGGGGGGGCGCGTCAGGAGCATGGCCTCGCGTGGTCAACGAGGAGAGCGCCGACGCCGCGATCATCGTCGCCGTGCGACGTCCGCTTGCGAGCGCCGACCGAGATGTCGGCGGGACGGGTCGGTCTCGCACGCGCACCGAGCATCATCCCGAGCTCGCCAGCCGATGAGAGGCTGGCGGTAAGCCGATGGATCTCTTCATCGATCAGCTGCTGGTCCTGCGTGCGGGTTGAGTCCAGGCCGAGACCACCCCACAGACGTAAACCGTGCCATACCGGCGGGGCGGCACCACTGCCGGCATCCATCAGCGGCCGACACTCGAGGGTGCGCTCGGTGCTGGCAGCGGAACAGGGTGTGGGACCCGCCCTGCCGTGTCCGCGTGAAAGTCGAGAAACACCATGCCGCCGATGAGCAGGAGCCCCAGCACGGCCATCATGACCATGATGAAGACCGGGTGTACGGCTCTCCGCCGGGCGCCCTCTCGACCCTGCGCGTCCCGTGCTGGGGAAAGGCCCAGGCTGGGTCGGTGGTGAGTCAGGCTGGTCATGAGGTGGGTGTCCTCGGCCGTGCTGGTCCGGGCATCAAGAAGGTCGGACCCACCCGCCCGTTGAGGAACCCGACGTGATGCGTGGCCGCCGCCTCAGGGGGTCCGAAGACGTTGGCGTACCAGCTGCGACTGGACAAGAGAGTCAACTCGGAAGTCTGCACAGTCATCACATCCGACGGAGGGAGGGGCCTGGAACACCACCATTCGATATAGTGGCACTGTAGTAAAAGATAACCACTACAGTGACACTGGTGTCAACAGGAATACGGAGATCTCGTGAGCGCCCCATCCCCACTTCACGGCCGCCGGCCGTATCGCTCGCCATCGCGAGACGCTGCCGCGCGACTCACCCGCCAGCGAATCATCGACGCGGCTGAAGATCTCTTCCTGGACTCGGGGTACGTTTCGACGTCCGTCCGGTCCATCGCTCGGGCCGCCGGTGTCGCCGAGAAGACCGTCTACCTACAGTTCGACACCAAGCCGGCCATCCTCAAGGCAGTCATCAGGACCGCCATCGGCGGATCGGACGACGCGGTACGCATAGCTCGGTCGCAGTGGTTCCTCGAGGTTCTCGCTCAGCCGCGGCTCGACCGCAAGATCGAACTGCTCGCTGAGGCCACCTCGGCACTCCACGAGCGCACGGGTCTGGTCTTCGCCGTGGCCCGCGAGGCGGCAACGGTGGACACCGAAGTCGAGGCGCTCTGGAAGCGTGGCAAGCGAGGTCAGCTCTGCGACATGACCACCATCGCCGAGAACTTCGCAGAGTACGGCCTGATCCCTCCTCCTGTCGAGGTGGACTGGGTCATCGAGTTGCTCTACGTGCTGCTGGGGCCAGAGAACTGGTACCTCATCCGCCACGAGCTGGGACACGACGAACATCACTACCGGGACTGGCTCCACACAACCTTGGATCAAGCCCTAGCGCCGAAGCAGCCAACACAACGGCACCCATTCGTGGCTCGATGATCTCCAAGGTGGCTGGTGTGGCGCGTGTGACTTACGGATGAGGGGTCCCAAACTCGCTGTTGCGGAACGAACTCGAGCCCGGAGGCCCTCGTGGACACCGATCTGGACACCTCGCCACCGCAATCCATGTCAGCACCGATGATCTGTCGAAGGCTCGCCCAGAGCTGGTTCCATGGCGGCCCTCGGTCTGGGACGGTCGCCTCGCCGTCGAGCGCTGGGCGGTGCGTGACGACTGCACGATACTCACGACCATCCGAAGTGGGGCTCGCTCAGCCCTGGTCCACCGATTGGTGGGCGCGTGTAGCGGGTCGTTCATCGCCGAGCCGAAGAAGAACGGCCGGCTCGCCACGATCGGCCTGCCGTCCCGAGGCGGGCAGACCGGTCATCCCCGGGGCAAGCGGTCAACCCGCCAGACGCCCGGCGATGCTCGCGAGTCGCTTGCCTTGGTAGTGAGCGACCGCCAAGGCATTCGAGTCGGGAGTCGGCCCATCTGCCGTCGCCCACGATGCGCCGTACGGGTTGCCGCCGGCAGCATAGACAGAGCTGTCGGTGTACCCGGTCGGCACGATGATGGAACCCCAGTGATAGAAGGTGTTGTTGAGAGCGAGCAGCGTCGACTCTTGGCCGCCGTGCCGGTTCTGCGAGGACGTGAAGCTGGTCACGGCCTTGCTGGCCAATGCACCCGCCAGCCACAGCCGGCCCGTCTGGTCGATGAACTGCTTCAGCTGCGCCGCGGGAAGACCGAATCGAGTCGGGGTCCCGAACGCCATGGCCGTCGCCCATTCCAGATCCTCGACCGTCGCTTCCTGAACCTGGCCCGAAGTAGCGTCGACGTGGGCACGCCACGCTGGGTTGGCATCCACGGCTTCGTCCGGCGCGAGCTCCTTGACGCGACGAAGTCGGACCTCGGCTCCTGTTGCCTTTGCTCCTTCAGCGACAGCCGTGGCGAGAGCATGCACAGTGCCGGTAGAGCTGTAGTAGATGACTGCTACTCGAACGCTCATGATTTTC
>JBDTVJ010000160.1:0-5884 GCA_040007275.1 Terracoccus sp. | reverse complement strand
CAGTGGCGAAGGCAAAGTTCGAGCGGACCAAGCCGCACGTCAACATCGGCACCATCGGTCACATCGACCACGGTAAGACGACGCTGACGGCTGCGATTTCCAAGGTTCTGCACGACAAGTACCCCGACCTGAACCCCCAGTTCGCGTTCGAGGACATCGACAAGGCTCCCGAGGAGCGCCAGCGAGGCATCACGATCTCGATCGCGCACATCGAGTACCAGACCGAGGGTCGTCACTACGCGCACGTCGACTGCCCCGGTCACGCCGACTACGTGAAGAACATGATCACTGGTGCGGCCCAGATGGACGGTGCGATCCTCGTGGTCGCAGCGACCGACGGCCCCATGCCGCAGACGAAGGAGCACGTCCTGCTTGCGAAGCAGGTCGGCGTGCCCTACATCGTCGTGGCGCTCAACAAGGCCGACATGGTCGACGACGAGGAGATCCTCGAGCTCGTCGAGATGGAGGTCCGCGAGCTCCTGTCGTACTACGAGTTCGCCGGCGACGACCTTCCGGTCGTCAAGGTCTCGGCCCTCAAGGCGCTTGAAGGTGACGCCGAGTGGGGTCAGTCGGTTCTCGACCTTATGGATGCTGTCGACGAGTCCATCCCGACTCCCGAGCGCGACGTCGACAAGCCGTTCCTGATGCCCGTCGAGGACGTCTTCACGATCACCGGTCGTGGCACGGTCGTCACCGGCCGTATCGAGCGCGGCATCCTCAAGGTCAACGAGGAGGTCGAGATCGTCGGCATCCACACCGGCCCCGCGGCCAAGACCACCGTCACCGGTGTCGAGATGTTCCGCAAGCTGCTCGACGAGGGTCGCGCCGGCGAGAACGTCGGTCTGCTGCTTCGTGGCACCAAGCGCGAGGATGTCGAGCGCGGTCAGGTCATCGTCAAGCCCGGCTCGATCACGCCGCACACCGACTTCGAGGCGCAGGTCTACATCCTGTCCAAGGACGAGGGTGGCCGTCACACGCCGTTCTACGACAACTACCGTCCGCAGTTCTACTTCCGCACCACGGACGTCACGGGTGTCGTGCACCTGCCCGAGGGCACCGAGATGGTCATGCCCGGTGACAACACCGACATGATCGTCGAGCTGATCCAGCCCATCGCCATGGAGGACGGCCTGAAGTTCGCCATCCGTGAGGGTGGCCGCACGGTCGGCGCCGGCCGGGTCACCAAGATCCTCAAGTGATCTGACGCTGCACCTGCAGCACCAGCTACATCGGCAGGGCCCGTTCCGCTTCGGCGGACCGGGCCCTGTTGCCTGCCATCCGGCTCAGGGAGCGGAGCCGATGGTGTAGCGCACCTGTTGGGTGAGGTGAAGCAGGCCGTCACTGCCGCGGTCTGCTTCGAGAGCCGCCGTGATCTCGGCGAGGGCACGGTCGAGCTCGGCCGGCGGCACGGCCTCCCAGAGCTGGCGCAGACCGAGCGTCATCGTCCACGCGCGCCAGGCCTGGGCATCGGGCAGCACCACCTCGAGGGGCTCGTCGTGGCTGTCGACGTCGAGCGCCCCGGCGCTGTGGAACAGGGTAGACATGGTTGCGGTGCTCGTGAAGGGTCCGACTCTTCCCGAGGTGCGGGCGTCGAGCAGCGCGGGTGGCGCGTACCGCAGCAGCACCGCCTCCGCTGCCGTCCACGCCGCATCCGTCGCGCCGAACGTGCTGAGCCCGATGCGGCCACCAGGTCGCAGCAGGGACAGCCAGCCGGCGAAGGTGCGCTCGGGTTCGGGGTCGAAGAAGAGCACGAGGGATGCCGTGCCCACGTCGAACGAAGCTTGCTGCAGGCGCCCGGGAGAGGCCTCGCCGACCTGGGCGTCGAGGTTGGTGATGCCGCGTTCGTCAGCCTCCGACCGCAGCCGGTCGACCATGAACGGTGACAGGTCGACGGCGCTCACGTGGCCGTGGGGGCCGACGGCAGCAAGGAGCGCGAAGCTCGCTGCCCCTCGGCCCGAGCCGATGTCGACGGCGCGGTCGCCAGGCCGGGGCCGGGTCAGCTCGACGAGCCGCGAACCGATCGGGGTGAACCAGGGCACGCCGCCCTGGTCGTAGCCGGCGGCGAGCTGGTCGAAGAGGGCAGCGACTCGATCACGTCGCGCAGCGGCATCCATGGTGCCATCGTCCTCCTCTGAGCCCGGTCCAGTGTGCTGTTCGAGGTCAGTTTGCGGGATAGGTCAGATGACGCCGACACGGCAGCGCTTCATCAGGGTGCCTGACACAGCTGCCCTGCCAGGTGGCGACTGACCACCGAGAGAACACGTCACGTCAAGCTGGTCGTCCGCAGGTCGAGCCGGCCGTACTGCCCACCTACCCGGCGGTGGATACCGACCTCTTCGCCCCGGGCGGGTGCGGGCCTTCGTCCACGGCGACGCCCGACTGCCTACCCGGCGGGCCCCCCAACGTGGTGGCCATGGGCGACGGGCGTGCCGGATGCCGGCCCGCGGCGGCCGGATAGGGTCGGGAACCATGGCGCACTCGTTCGAGACCGACACCGAAGCCCAGGGCCTGATCGACTACGTCGACGCCTCGCCCACCCCCTTCCACGCCTGCGAGCAATCGGCTCGGCTGCTCTCCGCGGCGGGCTTCACGCAGGTGCGCGAGACCGAGGCGTTCCTGACCGGGCCGGGTGCGCACTACCTGCTGCGCGGCGGTTCCCTCATCGCCTGGGACACTCGTGGCGCCCACGCCACCGGGGCAGGCCCGGCAGCCGGGTTCCGCGTCGTCGGCGCCCACACCGACAGCCCCAACCTGCGGCTCAAGCCGCACACCGACCACGTCAGCGCCGGTTGGCAGATGCTCGCCGTGGAGCCCTACGGGGGCCTGATTCTCAACTCGTGGCTCGACCGCGACCTCGGCCTCGCGGGCCGGGTCGCCGTGCGAACTGCTGACGGGGACATCGGGGTTGCCACCCGGCTGTTCCACGACCGTCAGCCGCTGCTTCGCGTCGCCCAGCTCGCCATCCACCTCGACCGCAGCCAGAACGACGGGCTCAACCTCAACAAGCAGCAGCACATGGAGCCGCTCTGGGGGGTCGGCGACGAGCCGGGCGACATCACCGGATACCTCGCCGAGCAGGTCGGTGTCGATCGCGAGGACGTGCTCGGCAGCGACGTCATGACGCACCCGGTGCAACCATCGGCCCGCATCGGCCGCCATCGTGAGCTGATCGCGGCGCCACGCCTGGACAACCTCGCGACCTCCTACGCCGCCACCCGGGCGCTCGTCGACGCCGTCGACGCCATCGCGTCGGACGGCTCGATGCGGCTCCCGCAGGTGCCGGTGCTCGTGCTTTTCGACCACGAGGAGATCGGCAGCACCTCCGAACGGGGCGCCATGTCGACGCTGCTGCCCTCGGTGCTCGAGCGCATCGTCACCGCGGGCGGCGGCTCCCGAGAGGACTACTGGCGAGCGTTGGCCGCGACGGTGATCGCCTCAGGCGACATGGGCCACGCCACCCACCCCAACTATGTCGACCGCCACGAGCCACTGCACCACATCGCGGTGAACGCCGGGCCCGTGCTGAAAGTCAACACCAACCTGCGCTACGCCACCGACTCGGTCGGTGCGGCGGCGTTCCGGCTCGCCTGCGAGCAGGCGCGGGTTCCTATGCAGACCTTCGTCTCGCGCAGCGACCTACCGTGTGGTTCGACCGTGGGGCCGATGACGGCCGCGCTCACCGGCGCCACGACGGTCGACTTCGGCGCGGCGACCCTCTCGATGCACAGCGCTCGCGAGCTGTGTGGTGCCCACGACCCGGCCATGTACGCCGCGGCGCTCTCAGCCTTCCTGGCGCCCACGCGCTGAACGGCATCCGGGCGCGGTCCGAGGGGTCGAACGCGGTGCCAGCGGCCGAACACCGTGGTGTGCCGGCGCGTCCGGTACCGAACGACTCGTTTGCGGAATATCGCCGGTGCAATGAGATGATGGCCGCGTGAGCCCGCTCGGGTCGATCACCCGCCCCACCCTGATCTTCGATGGTGACTGTGCCTTCTGCACGAGCACTGCCCGGTTCACCAAGCGCTGGGTCGACCGGCGCGAGCGCTACGAGGTGCGGCCGTGGCAGGAGCTCGACCTCGAAGCGGTCGGCCTCAGCGCCGACGACTGCGAGGCGGCCGCCCAGTTCGTGACGGCATCCGGCTCGATCCGCTCGGGGCATCGAGCCATTGCGAGCGCCGCCACGCACGGTGCCTACGGCTGGCGGCCCGTCGGCTACCTCATCATGGCGCCCGGGGTGAGCCGCGTCGCAGGCCGGGCCTACACCTGGGTGGCCGCGCACCGTCACCAGCTGCCGGGGGGCACGCCGGCGTGCGCCACACCGCGGCGGGGGTGACGACCGGCGAGGCCCGTGCCTGGCTGAACGCGTGGGGGCACGGCAGAGGCCGACCCGCAGGGTGCGGATCGGCCTCCGGGCCGGCACGACGTCAGGGTGCGTCGGCCCGGCTCAGCACGACAGGGCGAGCGTGAAGAAGGAGTCAACCATGGCGCCGGACTCGTTCGCGACCCCCACGACGACCTGGTTGGCGCCCCCTGCTCCCACGTCGGCCGAGGGGTCGTTGTTGCTGGCCCAGGTGATCGAGTTCGTGGCCGCGCCACAGGTGGTGATGTCACGGTCGAACGTGATCGTGTACATGCCCGTCCCGGTGCGGGCGGTGCCCACGACACCCGACGCGATGCCGGAGTAGATCGACCCGTCCGAGGCCACCGCCACGTAGGGGCTGGAGACGTAGTAGCCGGCCACGTCGGCGAACAGGTGGGCAGATCCCCCGGTGCGCAGCACGAATGACGGGTTGCCGGCCCTGATCTCGAGCGTCACCATGTTCGCGACCGGACCGGACTTGTCGAAGTTGACGAGCGACGCGGCTGGCACGGCCGCACCATAGGCGTAGCCCTTGACATAGCCTGCGGAACCGCCGCTGGAGATGGCGCCGACGTTGATCGCCAGCGCCTTGGCGTAGGCGGGGATGCCGCACCCGCCGCTCGCGCCCCCCTGGGAGCTCAGCCCTCCTGACGCGGAGAAGTTCCGGGCGGCGTTGCTCACGACGCCGCCGACCACGCGGGTGTCGAGCAGCCGGCACGGCGCGACCGGCACGAGCTTGAGCTCGCTGCCCGAGGGCAGTGCGGCTGGCAGTGCCGTCGACCCGGCGCGGGCCTTACCCGCATTCTTGGTCGCGGCTGTGGTCGAGGATGGGTTGGCCGGGCCCGCCCCGTCTGCGGCCATGGCGACGCCTGCTCCGCTCAGGGCAAGCACAGCGGCTGCCGCGGTGACGACGCGGCCTGGGGTGCGCATGAGGTTCATCGACGACTCCCTCGAGGTGGGGGGCGGCCGTGGGGGACGCCCTGGCAAGCAGGGCGGAGTGGCGTCGATTTGATACATGCGCACGGCCTCTGGCACACTGACCAGGTTGCTTGACGCGCGTTGCTGACCCATGTCGGCCACGCCACCCCTTGTGGTTGAGAGACTGTGTGTTCGGTTTGCACGCAGGTTTCCGCCGCCGGACTCATTTCGAGGCCCGAGGGAAGCGCAGGCAGCCCGGTTCGGCCGGGCACTCCACCAATGAAGTAGCACTCAGGTGCAAACTTTTCACCGCGGAGCGGGCGCGACACGCCCGACCTCGGGGGTCGGCAGGGCCAAGGGAACCGGCAGTACGAGTACGGCGAGAGAGAGACGTAACTTCAGATGGCGGGACAGAAGATCCGCATCCGGTTGAAGTCGTATGACCACGAGGTCATCGACAGCTCGGCCCGGAAGATCGTTGACACGGTGACGCGCGCTGGCGCGACCGTGGTGGGCCCGGTTCCGCTGCCGACGGAGAAGAACGTCTTCGTCGTCATCCGGTCGCCGCACAAGTACAAGGACAGCCGCGAGCACTTCGAGATGCGC
>JBDTVJ010000159.1:0-5925 GCA_040007275.1 Terracoccus sp. | reverse complement strand
GTGCCCTTCATGCCGCCGAAGATGACGTAGAAGAGCATGATGATGCCGACGACGACGATGACCAGCCGCTGCCCGAGGTCGCCCTCGATGCCCAGCAGCAGAGCCACGAGCCCACCGGCCCCGGCCATCTGGGCGAGCAGGTAGAAGAACGAGACGGCAAGGGTGGAGATGGCCGCGGCGATGCGCACGGGGCGCTGGCGAAGCCGGAAGCTCAGCACGTCGGCCATCGTGTACTTACCGACGTTGCGCAGCAGCTCGGCCACCAGCAGCAGGGCCACGAGCCAGGCGACGAGAAAGCCGATGGAGTAGAGGAACCCGTCGTAGCCGTTGATCGCGATAGCGCCTGCGATACCCAGGAAGGAGGCGGCTGAGAGGTAGTCGCCGGCGATCGCGATACCGTTCTGCCGGCCTGTGAAGGCCCGCCCGCCGGCGTAGTATTCCGCGGCGGTGTTGTTGTTGCGTGAGACGCGGATGACGATGGCCAGGGTGACCACGACGAAGAGGGCGAAGATGCCGATGTTGATCGCCGGGTTGCCGACGGTCGTCGCGGCCGGCAGGAGCGCGGGAGCGGTGATCGCGCTCATTTGACCGCCCCCATCTTCTGGGCCAGCGCCTCGGCCCGCGGGTCGAACTCACGGCCGGCCCAGCGCACGTAGACGATGGTGATGGCAAAGGTCGTCACGAACTGCAGCAGGCCCAGGATCAGGCCCCACGTGATGTTGCCGATCGTCTTGGTGCCCATGAAGTCGTGCGCGAACACCGCCAGCAGCACGTAGAGGAAGTACCAGGCCAGGAAGGCCCCGGTCATCGGGAAGACGAACCTGCGGAACTTCGTGCGCAGCTCGATGAAGTCGTCGGAGTTCTGCAGGGCGATATTCGGATCTTCGGTTTCGAGAGCTTCTTTGCTCACTGAGGCCACCTCCGGGGGCGCTGGGTTGGGTCGCGATGTCGGTGCGGCGGACTGCGCCGCCGGGGACCTTGCGGCCGTTGACCTTCCGGGCACCAGTGCTCGCCCGGCGGTGCCACCGTAGGAGCCACGACGTGCGCCGGCATAGGGGGCACAGCGGTCTCGTCGCCGAGCGGCGGCGACGAGTCGCCGGATGCGGTTCTAGCCGCGCCGAGCGGTCGGGTCGGCGCGATGAACGGTCGTCCGCTCGGGGTGGAACGAGCCGCGGTTGAGCACCAGGTGCTCGGGCGCGTGCAGGCGAACCATGGTCTGGGCCACGTGTTCGGGGCGATGGCTGCGGGTCAGCAACGAGCCCAGCACCATGGTGGCGAAGGCCGTCGGCACGGTCACCGCGGCCGGTTGGGAGATGACGACGCCGAGCCAGTCACCCCGGTCGACGCCGAACGTGGTGGCGATCACCGCCGAGCCCGACAGCCCGCCTCCGACGACGAGACCGGCCACCGCGCCGACGGCAGTGAGCCCTCGCCACCAGATTCCGAGCACGAGCAGGGGGCAGAAGGTCGAGGCCGCCACCGCGAACGCCAGCTCCACGGCATGTGCGACGGGCACGTTGACCGACAAGAAGGTAAGGGCCACCCCCACGGCGACCGCGATGACGGTGGCCATCCGGAAGGTGCGGATGCCGTGTCGGTGGCCGGGCCCCGACCGCAGCAGGTCCTGGCTCAGCACTCCCGCCACCGAGACCACGAGCCCGGTGGAGGTCGACAGAAACGCAGCGAACGCGCCGGCCCCCACCAGGGCGGTCAAGCCCTGGCCGAGCACCCCGTCGAACACCCGGCTCGGCAGCTCGAGCACCACCGAGTCGGTGCGTCCGGCCGCCACGAGGTCGAAGGCCAGCAGCCGCCCCAGCACGCCGTAGAGGATCGGCAGCAGGTAGAACCCGGAGAGCAGCGCGAGCACCACCAGGGTGGTGCGTCGGGCAGCCCGCCCGTCGGGGTTGGTGTAGAAGCGCACGACGACATGCGGCAGGCCCATCGCGCCGAAGAAGGTGGCGAGCACGAGCGAGTACGTCAGGTAGAGCGCGTGGTCGCCGGCCAGTGGCTCGACCCAGTCGGTGACGTCGACGGTGCCGAGGGTGCCGACCGCGTCGGTTCCGCCCCGGGCGGCGAGGGCGACCAGCAGGAAGAAGACCGGCGTCAACAGGGCCAGCAGCTTGAGCCAGTAGTGGAAGGCCTGCACGAGGGTGACGCTGCGCATGCCACCGGGCAGCACGGCCAGGCACACGACGACGGCGACGGCGACCTGGCCGACCCACGACGGGGCCCCGGTCAGCGTGCGCAGGGTCAGGCCGGCCCCCTGGAACTGCGGGATCAGGTAGAGCAGGCCGATCGCGACCACGAGGGCGCTCGAGACCCGTCTGGCTGTCTGCGACTCGGTGCGTAGCTGGGCGAAGTCAGGCAGGGTGTAGGCACCGGACCGGCGCAACGGCGCGGCAACGAACACGAGCAGCAGCAGGTAGCCGGCCGTCCAGCCGACGGGCAGCCAGAGCATGTCGACCCCGCGGGCGAGGATCAGGCCGGCAACACCGAGAAACGATGCGGCAGACAGGTACTCACCACTGATCGCCGACGCGTTCAGCAACGGGCCGACCCCGCGTGAGGCGACGTAGAAGTCGCTCACGGTGCGTGAGAACCGCAGCCCGAAGGCGCCGACGGCGAGCGAGGCGATCGACACCACGACGATGGCCCCGATCGTGGCGGCGGGGTTCACCGGCCCTCCAGGAGATCGCTGAAGTCGTCTTCGTTCTTCTCGGCCTGGCGAACGTAGAGCCAGCCGAGCCCGATGATCTCGGTGAACGCGAACACCGACAACAGCAGCCAGGGCAGCGGCACACCGAGCAGCTCGACGCGCCCGATCTGCGGCACGAGGTGAAAGAGCAGGGGCAGCCCGCCGAGCGTCACCGCCAGCACGGCGAGCACCCCGATCGCGAGGCGCAGCTGGCTGCGCATCAACGAGACGATGTACACCTCGCCGAGCCGGGTCTGTTCGTCGATCTCCGAGGCGATCGACGTGGTCCGGGTGCGGGCTGCCGAGGTGCGGGGGCTCACCACCCGCACCCGGGCCCGCACCTCGTCGGAGCTCATCCGCCACCTCGATGACGCGGCTGGGCGCGACGCACGAGCAGGTCACGCAGGGCGCGGGTGTGCCGCCGGCTGACCATGAGCTCCTGGCCTCCGACGATCACCGTCGTGCGCCCGGCCTCGGTGCGCCACTCGGCGATGTGCCCGAGCGAGACGAGAAAGCTGCGGTGGATGCGAACGAAGCCGGAGTCGTGCCACTCGTCGGCGAGGGTTGTCAGCGGCATCCGCACGAGGTGGCTCTCGGACGCCGTGTGCAGCCTCGCGTAGTCGCCGTGGGCCTCGACCCACATCACGTCGGCCCTCGGCAGGAGACGACTGACGCCGCCGAGCTCGACGACGATGGTCTCGTCGTCGCTCGTGGCGCCATCGCCACTCGCGCCACCATGTTCTCTGCCCTCGACGGCGCGCACGACGCGGCGGACCGCCTCGGACAGCCGCTCGTCGCGCACCGGCTTCAACACGTAGTCGACGACGTTGAGCTCGAAGGCGTCGACCGCGTGCTGCTCGTGGGCGGTGACGAAGACCACGGGTGGAGCGGCGGCGAAACGCGAGAGCACCCGGGCGAGGTCGAGACCGCTCAGGCCGGGCATCTGCACGTCGAGGAAGATCGCGTCGACCCGTTGCTCGTGCAGCACCCGCAGCGCCGCCTCGCCGGAGCCCGCCGAGAGCACGCGGCCCACCTGGGGATGACGGCCCAGCATCCAGACCAGCTCGTCGAGGGCCGGCGCCTCGTCGTCGACAGCAAGCACGCGCAGCGCGGTCGCGCCGCCCCCGTCCGGCCCTGGTACCGGCGGGGGGCTCATACGTAGACTCCCGGGCGGAACTTGGGCAGCCGCACGGTGACGCGGGTCCCGGCCCCCTGGGCGGTCTCGACGACCAGCCCGTAGTCGTCTCCGAAGGTGGCCCGGAGCCGCTCGTCGACGTTGGCCAGACCCACCGAGTCGGCCCCGTCGTCGCCCGCGAGCACCCGACGCACCCGCTCAGGGTCCTCGCCGACGCCGTTGTCCTCGATGATGACGACGCAGTCGCGGTCGACGTCGTGGGCCAGGATGCTGATCTCGCCGGGCCCGGCCTTGCCCTCGAGCCCGTGCCGCACCGCGTTCTCGACGATCGGCTGCAGGCACAGGAAAGGCACCACGACGGGGAGCACCTCCGGCGCCACCCGCAGGGTCACGGTGAGACGGTCTCCGAAGCGGGCCTTCTCGATCACCAGGTAGGCCTCGATCGAGCGCAGCTCCTCGGCAAGCGTCGTGAACTCACCGTGTCGCCGGAAGGAGTAGCGGGTGAACTCGGCCAGGTCGAGCAACAGTTCGCGGGCCCGCTCGGAGTCGGTTCGGGTGAAGGAGGCGATCGCCGTCAGGGAGTTGTAGATGAAATGCGGGCTGATCTGGGCCCGCAGGGCGCGCACCTCGGCCTCCATCAACCGGGTGCGCGAGGCGTCGAGCTCGGCGAGCTCGAGCTGGCCCGAGACCCAGCGGGCCACCTCGTTGGTGGCCCGTACCAGCCCTGCCGAGGCGCGATCGGTGAACACCTGCAGGGTGCCGACCACCAGCCCGTCGACGTCAAGGGGCGCGACCACGGTCTGACGCACGGTGCACGACGGCTCGGGGCAGGCGATGTCTTTGCCGTCGAGCACCGTGGTGCGTCCGTGTTCGAGCGTCGGCGCCGCGATGACGGTCGTCTGGGGTGCGTGGTGGGCGCGGCTGCCCTCCCAGGCGAGCAGTGTCGTCGTGTCTGTCATGGCCAGGGCGGGCGCCCCGAGCAGGGTGCGCAGGTGCTTCAGGGAGCGCTCTGCCGAGGCGGCATGCAGCCCGGTGCGCAGCGGCGGCGAGGCGAGCAGGGCCGTGTGGAGGGTGCGATAGGTCGCTCGGTCGGCTTCGGTGCCGAGGTGTCCCCGGCGCAGCAGTGCGCCCCACGAGCTCATGACGGTCACCCTAGGACACGCGGACACTGCGGCCCGTCGACCGACCGTCCCGGATGCCGGTCCCCTGGCCGACCCCGTCCCGGTCGACTGGCCGACCAGTCCTCGCGGCCGCCGGTTGGGCGTCGTCAGGGAGTCGGCTTGTCCTCATCGGCGTCGTGCCGGCGCAGCTGCCACAGGCCCGAGCGGCGCTCGGCCTCGAGCTCCTCGTGGGTGGCGGCGCGGGCGGCGTACCGGTTGGCCTGGGCCTCTCGCTTCTCGTCGCGGGTCGGCCGCGACGGCTCTTCGAGACGCAGGTCGGTGCCGCGGCTGCCGAGCAGCTCGGCCCCGGCCTGGAGCGTCGGCTCCCAGTCGAAGATGACACCGTCGTCGCCGGCGCCGATGACGACCGTGTCTCCGGCCACGGCACCGACCTTGTACAGCGCCTCCTCGACCCCGAGGCGGGCCAGCCGGTCGGCCAGGTAGCCGACAGCCTCGTCGTTGGAGAAGTCGGTCTGGCGCACCCACCGGACGGGTCGCACCCCGGTGATCCGATAGAAGTCGCCTTCGATCTCGCCTCCGGCGCCGCTCTCGCGCTTGACCTCGAAGCCATGGTCGTCGACCGAGCGCGGTCGCAGCACGACCCGCGGGGGCACGACCTGCTCGAGCTGGGCCCGGGCCGCATCGACGTGGCGCGCCATGGCGAAGGTCAGCTCACGCAGGCCCTGGTGAGCCACGGCAGAGATGATGTACACCTCGATGCCACGCGCCTCCAGGTCGGGGCGCACCATCTCGGCGAGCTCGCGGGCCTCGGGCACGTCGGCCTTGTTCAGCACCACGATGCGGGTGCGCTCGGCCAAGGGGCGGCCCCCCAGGTCGGCGTCGGGAACGTAGAGCGAGAGCTCCTTCTCGATGACGTCGAGGTCGGTCATCGGGTCGCGGCCCGGCTCGAGGGTCGCGCAGTCGATGACGTGCAC
>JBDTVJ010000158.1:0-5968 GCA_040007275.1 Terracoccus sp. | reverse complement strand
CATCCCTTGCCCGATCCGGTTGGGCAAGAGGACGAACGAACGTCACCACATGCCGAATAGCGGACATTCTGCAGGCTGGCCGCTCGGTACCATCCACGGTACCATAAACACGTGCCCTCAGCTGCCCGGTTCCTCGCCGACATGCGAGCCAATCCA
The DNA here is from genome assembly GCA_040007275.1 of Terracoccus sp. GTDB lineage: Bacteria > Actinomycetota > Actinomycetes > Actinomycetales > Dermatophilaceae > DSM-29435. The sequence goes on along the minus strand of JBDTVJ010000158.1, from coordinate 5,812 downwards.
CGCAACGTCCGCTACGACGACCTCCTCAAGGTCTGCGAGCACCACTTCGGCCCGCCGCGTACCAGCGGAGGATCCCACGCCATCTTCAAGACCCCGTGGCCTGGCGACGAGTTAATGTCCAGAACGACCACGGCAAGGCCAAGGCCTACCACGTCCGGCAAGTTCTGGTCGCCATCGACAAGAAGGAGGCAACGGGATGAGCGTCACGATCCCTGACGTGACCCACTACACCTACCGAGTCACGTGGTCATCGGAGGACTCGGAGTTCGTTGGCACCTGCCTCGAGTTCCCGTCCCTGTCCTGGTTGGCCGACACCCAGGACCAGGCCCTCCACGGTATCTGCGACGTCGTCCGCGACGTCGTTAAGGATCTGGACGAAGCCGCCGAGCCGATCCCGGGGCCGATATCGTCCCGGGCCTACTCCGGCAAGTTCAACCTCCGCGTCGGGGAAAGACTGCACCGCAAACTGGCGCTCGAGGCCGCAGAAGAACATCTGAGCCTTAACCAGTACGTCGTCCGAAGACTCGGGGACGCTTCCTGAAATGCCACTGTCCGGGCGATCGTTCGCGGACCGCTCCTTGGTTTGTGACGCGCGCTTGCGCTGGGGGACCGCTGCTCATGGATCAGGAACGCGCCGTGGCCTACAGTCCCCTTCCATGGGCGAAGTCGAGGACGGCCTGAAGACGTACTACGCCGGTGAGATGGCGGACCGTGCCGGCCGGGGACTCGGTGAGCACCGCACAGGCCGCGTCAGGGCTTTCCGCGACCGCCAGACGGGTGCTGCCTGTGCTGGCCAGGATTGCTGCTCGAGCGTCACCGGGGGCGTCCTCTCCCCGGCCGAGGCCGAACGGCTGGGCTCGTCACCCACGTAGCGGCGCGGGCGACCTGGTTCCAACGCACGGGACCCCATGAGGTGCGCGTAGTTCGATCCCGCAAGGCCTCGAATGGTCGATCTGAGGGGGCTAGGTCGATGTGGCCCCGTCAGGTCAAACAACGCGCAGGGCCTTCCCCGGGGCTTGTTCTGAGGCGCCGGTGCTGACGGAGCCGACGTGGTAGCCGGCTTCGTGAATGGCGACGGCGACGGCGCCGAGGACTTCGGAGCGCAGGCCGAGCGAGGCGCTCTTGACGTGCACCGCCTCGGCAGTGGAGGGCTGGGCGTAGCGCACGATCGACTCGCGGACCCCGTCGACCAGTGGTGCGCCGGCGGTGCCGAGCTCACCTCCGAGAATGATGCCGCTAGGGTTGAGCCAGTTGCACACGTCTGCAAGGGCGCGCCCCAGGGTGCGGCCGGCCTCGGTGACGAAGCGGGCGACCGCGGGGTGGTCGGCGGCCCCACGCAGCGGGAACACGCTGTCGCCGCCGGAGAGGGGGCTCTCCCGCATGAGGTCGTGCACAAAGGAGGCGGAGACGAGGGTCTCGAGGCAACCCCGGTTGCCACACCGGCACCATGGGCCCTGGATGCCGGACATCTGTGTGTGACCGATCTCGCCGGCGAGGCCGCTCGACCCCCCATAGGGGGATCCGTCGAGTACGAGACTCGCGCCGAGGCCGTCTGACAGCTTGATGTAGATCAGGTCGCGCATGCCGCGTGCGGCCCCGAACCGCAGCTCGCCCTGGGCCCCCATGTCGGCGTCGTTGGCGATCACGACCCGCCAGCCGAGGAGGTCGGTGAGCTCCTTTTCCGGATGGAGTCCCACCCAGTCGGACATGATCGTCGTTGACCGGATCTGCTTGGTGTTGGCATCGATGGGGGCAGGAATGCCGGCTGCCACGCACTTGACGTCGGAGTGCGTCACGTGGGCAGCGGTGATCAGTCGGGTCGCCACACCGGCCGCGACGTCGAGCGCGGCCCTGGCCTGCGAGTCGACGTCGACTTTGGTGCGCTGCTCGGAGATGACGACGCCGGAGCAGTCGGCGAGTGCCACGGAGACGTGGGTGTGGCCGAAGTCGATGCCGATGACGTGTCCTGATCCCTGCACGGGCACCAAGAGGGCGGAGGGTCGGCCACGACCCGCCCCTGGACCGCCGGGGTCGAGCACGTCTTCCTGAACCAGGTGCTCGTCGAGGAGGTCCTGAACGGCCGTGGCGACGGCACTGCGGGACAGTCCGGTGAGGCGGCAGAGGTCAGCACGTGTTGCGCCGTTCTCGCGACGAATCACCTCGAGCAGACGCTGTCGAGAGCGGTGTCGGCGAGAAGACGGGAGGGTGCTTGAGGTCACATCTGAAGGGTAACCAGATTTTTTCCGATGAACAAGAGATTCCCACATTTATTTTGTGGTCTTATCGGATTATCTATCGCGTCGTCTGGTTGCCCGATGTTGCCGTCAAGCGTCTAATCGATCGAACCAGGTGACACATCGCCACACCGAAGTGGCGACGGAGGAGGACACGATGTCCCGTACGCCCGACAGTCCCGCCCGTACCGTCGCGGTGCTGGGCCCCATCCCCTACGACCGGGTCACCACCCATCACGGCGACGTCATCGAGAAGTTCGGCTGCGTGCTTTACACGGTGGCCGCCCTATCCGCCCTGCTGGCTCCAGACGATCGCATCGCTCCCATCGTGCACGTGCGGCAAAAAGACGAGCAGGCCATCCGTGCACTGCTCGGTCAGTTTCCTCAGGTCGATCTGACCGGAGTGCGTTCCCACCTCGACCGGGGCGACGTGGTCGACCTGACCTACCTCGACCAGAACCGCCGCGAGGAGCGCCAAACCCATTTCATGGCGCCGATCCGGCCGGAGGACGTCGAGTTCGTCATCGACGCCGATGCCTTCGTGTGCGTGCCGATCACCGACTACCAGGTCAGCCAGGACACGTTGCGCTACATCAAGGAGCACGGCCACGGCACGATCCTGCTCGATGGGCACGGCCCGACGGTGGCGCTCACCGAGGGCGGGGCCCGACGACACCGGCTGTGGATCGAACGGGACGCCTGGCTGCCGTACCTCGACATTCTCAAGATGAACCTGGATGAGGCCGGCTGCAGCTGGTTTCCGCCCGGGTCCAGCCCGACCACGACGGGCGCGGCCCCCCTTTCGCTGGCTGACCTGCCAGCCTTTGCCCGGCACTGCTTGGACCGGGGCGTGCTGGCGGTGTGCGTCACCCTCGACGAGGAGGGCTGCGTCGTCTATCACCGGGGTGACGACGGGGCCGTCGTCGAAGACATCGTTGGCCGTCTCAAAGTGCCCGCCGTCGTCGACACCACCGGTTGCGGGGACTCGTTCGCGGCCGGAATGGCCTACGGCTACCTCGCTCACGGAGACATCGCCGAGGCGGCGCGCTACGGCAACGCCATGGGCGCCCAGCGCTGCATGGCCACCGAGCTCACCGGCTACCTTCCCCTCCTCGAGACCGAGCGACAGATCGCCGACACGTACGGCGTGGTGTCTCGTGGTTGAGGCACCCTTACCACCGGCGTCACCGTGGGAGCTGGTCGAGTCCGGCTTCGAGGCCGAGACGGCGAACACGTGGGAGACCCTGCTGACCGTCGGCAACGGTCGGATGGGCACGAGGGGCTCCCTCGAGGAAGGCCACGTCGGGGAGCAGTCGGGCACCTTTCTAGCCGGGGTCTACGACGGCTTCGAGGTGCCGGTCGCCGACCTCGTGAACGCGCCCGACTGGCTGGCCCTCACGGTCCACCGCGACGGTCGACGACTCGACGTGCAGAGCTGCGAGGTGGTCGAGCACGAGCGCGTGCTCGACTACCGTCACGGCGTGCTGCGCCGGACCACCGTGCTGCGCGACCAGCAGGGGCGGCGAACGCGCCTGCAGTCGTGGCGTACGGCCAGCATGGCCGAGCGCCGTCTGGGCGTCCTGCGGCTGGAAGTGACACCGCTCGATGAGCCGGCGCTACTCACGGTGGAGAGCGCGATCGAAGGCCGTCGGCGCAACCTCGAGCGCCTGCCCGTCTACCCTGAGGGCACGCGGTTCGGCCCTGAGACTCGATGGGACAAGTGGGCCCGCGCTCGCCACCTCGAGACCACGAACACGGCGAAGGCGGGCGATTGCCTGCTGCTGCACGCCCGCACCCTGCAGACCGGCATCTCCCTTTGTTACGCGGCGTCCACGACCTTCTCGCACGAACCGTCGCGCTCGACGGTGCGGCAGGGATATGAGCGCATCTCCCGCGAGTGCGACTTCAGCCTGGGGGTCGGTGAGTCACTCGTGGTTGACAAGCTCGTCACCATCGCGACGTCGCGAGAGGGCGCCGACGACCTTGCAGCGCAGGCCCTCGCGGCCCTCGACGACTCCCGTCACCGGGGTTTCGAGGGCTGCCTGGTCGACAGTGCCCGGGCCTGGGAGGCCATGTGGGAGGACTGCGACGTCGAGATCGAGGGTGACCCTGCGGCCACGGCCGCGGTGCGATACGGCATCTACCAGCTTCTGATTGCCGCCAACGGGGAGGATCCCACGGTCAACATCGGGGCCAAGTCCCTCACCGGCGAGGGCTACCGCGGCCACGTCTTCTGGGATACCGAGGTGATGATGCTTCCCTTCTTCGTGCACACCCAGCCGAAGACCGCGCGCAGCCTCGTGGAGTACCGCCACCACACCCTACCGGGGGCCCGGGTGGTCGCGGCCGAAAGCGGTTACCGGGGAGCCCGGTTCCCGTGGGAGTCGGCCGACAGCGGACTCGAGGAGTGCCCGCGCACCACCCCCGACGGTGCCAACATCTTCTGGACCCGAGACGAGGAGGTCCACGTCTCGGCCGACGTCGCGTACGGCATCCTCACCTACGCTTCCGTCACCGGTGACGACGACCTGCTGTTCGGGGCCGGCGCAGAGACCATCTTCGAGACCAGCCGCTTCTGGGTCAGCCGGGCTGAACCGGCTCCGGAGGAGGCCGACGGCACGCACTCGATCACCACGGTCATGGGCCCCGACGAGTTCCATTCCCACGTCAACGACAACGCGTTCACCAACCGGTTGGCCGGTTGGCACCTCGACCAGGCCGTTCGTCTCCACGAGCGGATGGCCCGCGAGGCCCCCGACGCCCTGGCTCGGGTGAGCTCAGCCCTCGGGCTGAGTGGCGAGGAGGTGCAGGAGTGGGCGGTCGTCGCATCCGGGCTGACCCAGGCTCGTGAACGGGACGGGGTCATCGAGCAGTTCGAGGGCTACTTCGACCGCCTCGACGTGCCGGTCGTCGAGTGGGACGAGAACGACATGCCGCGCTACCCGGCGGGATACCACCACTTCAACTGCGAGGACACGATGCTGCTCAAGCAGCCCGACGTGCTCATGGCCATGCTCATGCTGCCCGAGGAGTTCACCGCGGAACAGCGACGAGCGAACTTCGAGTTCTACGAAGCGCGCACCCTGCACAAGTCGTCGCTCAGCCCGGCCATCCACGCCATCATCGGGCTCGGCGTCGGAGACACGACGCGCGCGCTGCAGTACTTCCGCCGGTCTGCCTTCGTCGATCTGCACGACAACCAGGGCAACACCCATGATGGCATCCACATCGCCTCCGCCGGAGGAACCTGGCAGGTGCTCGTCTTCGGCTTCGGCGGCCTACGGGTTCGCCGCGGGTGCTTGACCTTCGACCCGTGGCTGCCGCCGCTGTGGCGCAGCCTGCGTTTCCGGCTGCGGTGGCGAGGCCGCCGGGTCGAGGTACACGTCAACGACGAGTTCGTCACCCTGACGCTTCGACCGGGGCCCGGGGAAGAAGGAGCCGGCGCCGCGCCGGAGACAGTCACCGTTGCGGGTCGCGAGGTCGACCTCGAACTCGGTGTGCCTACGAAGGTTGCCCGTCGCCCGGCCGAGCTGGTTGGGCACGCGCATTCACATGCGACAGCACCAGGACAAGGAGAG
>JBDTVJ010000157.1:0-5981 GCA_040007275.1 Terracoccus sp. | reverse complement strand
CGATATCAAGCTTCCCGACGGTGGCGACTTCGCCTGACGGCTGAGTGTCGCCGGCCTGGTTGCACCGTTGGCTGGTGAGCTGTAACCCATGAGACCGACGCCGGCGGGCTGAGGCGTCCACACCTCCTGTCACCGCGTTCGCCCGTCCACAGGCGCCGAGAACGGGTCTTTGTTCAGGGGCGGAACCGGTCGAGAGTGACGGCCATGGAGATCACGACGACTCGCGAGCTCGGGGCCTACGGCGAACGTCTGGCGACCCGGTACCTGACCGACCACGGATTCCTCGTCGTCGACCGCAACTGGCGCTGTGTGCGCGGTGAGATCGATATCGTCGCGGTCGAGGGCAGAGCGCTGGTGGTGTGCGAGGTGAAGACCCGCTCGAGCGAGACCTTCGGCATGCCGTTCGAAGCGGTCGGGCGCCTGAAGCTGCGCCGGCTGAGGCTGCTGGCCGGGCTCTGGGTCGAGCAGCGGGCGGGCCAGGTGAGCTGGCCCGGTTCGCCCCGGTCGATCGGTGACCTACGCATCGACGTCGTGTCGATCCTGCGCGGGGCAACGGGCCCGATCACCGTGGCTCACCTGCGCGGTGTCGAGTGAGCGGGCTTGGGCGCACCCTGTCAGTGGGGCTGCGAGGGGTGACCGGGTTCGTCGTCGAGGCAGAGGCGCACGTCGCCTCCGGGCTGCCGGGGTTCGTCATCGGAGGTCTGGGCGACTCAGCGGTGGCGCAGTCACCGGGGCGCATCCGAGCGGCGGCCAACGTCATCGACGAGATGCCGGTTGGTCAACGTCGGGTGACGGTCAACCTCTCACCCGCCGGAGTGCGCAAGGTGGGAGCCGGATTCGACCTCGCGATGTTCGTCGCGGTCGCGGTGGCGATGGGCAAGGTGTCACAGCAGGTCGTGCGCGACGTCGTGCACCTGGGTGAGCTCGGGCTCGACGGTTCGGTGCGGGCCGTCCCCGGGGTGCTCCCGGCAGTACACGCCGCCGCCCAGGCCGGCGTCCGTCATGCCGTGGTTCCGGTCGGTAACGCCGCCGAGGCGCACCTCGTCTCCGGCATCCGGGTCCATCCGGTGGGTCAGGTCGGCGAGCTCGTGGCGCGGTACGCGCGGTTGTCACGCCACCAGGAGGTCGCGCCGGTCGACGTACCGCCTGTCCGGCCCGAACCACCCCGGCGCAGGTCGTGCCTGTCCGAGGTGCTCGGTCAGTCGGAGGCCAAACTGGCGCTCGAGATCGCCGCGGCGGGCGGTCACCACCTGCTGCTGGCCGGCCCGCCGGGAGCGGGAAAGACCATGCTGGCCGAGCGGCTGCCCGGCCTGCTGCCCGCGTTGGGCGAGCCCGAGTCGATGGAGGTCACTGCCATCCATTCCGTGCTCGGCGCCCTCGGTGACGACGTGCGCCTCATCGTGCGGCCACCGTTCGTGGCACCTCACCACGGAGCGTCGATGGCCGCGGTCATCGGTGGGGGAAGCAGCCACATCCGGCCCGGAGCCATCACCTCGGCCCACCGCGGCGTGCTCTTCCTCGATGAGACGCCCGAGTTCGACAAGGGGGTGCTGCAGGCCCTGCGCACCCCGCTCGAGCGAGGCACCGTGTCGATCGCGAGAGCCAACGAGACCGTCACCTTTCCGGCGCGGTTCCAGCTGGTGCTTGCGGCGAACCCCTGCCCGTGCGGCAACGGCTGGGGGCGGGGGCTCGACTGCACGTGTTCGCCGCTCATGCGCCGCACCTACTTCGGCAAGCTGTCGGGGCCGTTGCTCGACCGCGTCGACCTCCAGGTGCACGTGCAGCCACCGGGGCTCTCGATGGCCGGCCAGCCCCCCGGTGAGAGCAGCGACGTCGTCGCGGCCCGGGTGGCCTCGGCCCGGGAGGTCCAGCACGAGCGGTGGCGCTCGGTCGTCGAGACCGGGCGGGCGGCCAACTGCGACGCCTCCGGATCGCTGCTGCGATCGACCCGATTCCGGCTGCCGGCATCGGTGACGACCACGCTCGACCGGTCGCTCGAACGGGGGGGCATCAGCCTGCGCGGCTACGACCGCAGCCTCCGGGTCGCCTGGACGATCGCCGACCTCGCGGGTCGGCAACGTCCAGGGCGCGATGAGGTCGATCTTGCCCTGTCGCTACGCCACCACTCAGGAGCAGCGGCGTGAGCAACGAACGGCGAGCCCGGGCCGCTCTCTCGCGTCTGGCCGAACCACGCGACCTGGTGGTCCACCAGATGCTCGGGCAGGTGGGGGCGGCCGAGACCGTGGCTCGACTCTGCGCTGGCCACGGCAGCCTGGCTCGGTTCGCCGCCCGGGTGCGCACCCTCGACACCGATCGCGACCTCCAGATCGCGGCCCGGGTGGGGGCCCGTCTCGTGGTCCCCGGTGACGACGGATGGCCGGTCGGTCTCGACGACCTCGCGATACCGCCGTGGTGCCTGTGGGTGCGGGGGCCCTTGTCGCTGGGGGAGGCGGCGCGTCGTTCGGTGGCCGTCGTGGGATCGCGCACGGCCACGACCTACGGCGAGCAGCTGGCCTCCGAGCTCTCGGCGAGCCTGGCCTCACGGGGCTGGACTGTCGTGTCCGGGGCCGCGTTCGGTATCGACGCGGCCGCCCACCGCGGAGCGTTGGCCGTCGACGGCTCGACCGTGGCGGTGCTCGCGGGTGGGGTCGACCGGGTCTACCCGGCCGCCAACGGCCCGCTGCTGAACCGCATAGCCGCGACCGGGGCGATCGCCTCGGAGGTGGCTCCGGGCAGCGCCCCGATGAAGTCACGCTTCCTGCACCGCAACCGCCTCATCGCTGCGATGACCAGAGGCACGATCGTGGTCGAAGCCGACCTGCGATCCGGCTCGCGCAACACCGTCGGCCACGCCAGCGACCTCCTGCGCCCTGTTGGGGCCGTGCCGGGCCCGGTCACCTCGATGCTGTCGGCTGGTTGCCACGAGGAGATCCGTAGTGGCCGAGCCGTGCTGGTCACGAGCGTCGAGGAGGTGGTCGACCTGGTGGGCGACCTCGGAGTCGATGCCTGTGAGCCAGCACGGGGTCCGTCGCTCGTCACCGACACCCTGCCGATCAACGACCTGGCCGTGTTCGACGCCATCCCCTTTCGTGGGCCGGTCGACCTCGACACCATCGCGCTGGTCACCACCCTGGGGCCGCTGGTGGTCCGGGGGTGCCTCGCCCGCCTCGAGTCGAGCGGTCTGGTCGAGACCGACTCGGGCACCTGGCGACGGGGCCGTCCCGCTCGCCGCTGACGCCGCGAACCACGTGCGGCGGGTCGCGGCCCTGTCGTCTGCGCCGTGGGTCACAGTGGAGTCATGACGCGGCCCGAGCAGGCGAGTCACCCGAGCGGCACAGGGCGGGGAAGTGCGGGCCTGACTGGTGAGAGCGACCTTCTCGAGGCCTTCGCTCGCCACCTTGGTGCCGAACGCGGACGATCCGAGCACACCCAGCGCGCCTACCTCGGTGACGTGCGCCACCTGATGGTGTACGCCGCACGCCGGGGGGTGGCCGACCTCGACCAGCTGGGCCTGGCCGACCTGCGTGCCTGGTTGGGTGACCAGGCTGACGCGCAGGCGGCCCGGGCCACCATCGCCCGACGCGCCGCGGCCGCGCGCACCTTTCTCGGCTGGGCCGAGCACACCGGCCGGATCCGGCTCAATCCTGCGGTCAGGCTCGTGGCTCCCAAGCGGGGGAGCAGTCTTCCCGGCGTGCTGAGGCACGACGAGGCAAGCCGTCTGCTCGACCTCGCCGCCGTGCGGGCCGACGACGACGACCCGGTGCATGGACGCGACCGGGCGGTGCTCGAGCTGCTCTACGCCAGCGGTATCCGGGTCGGGGAGCTCGTGGGGCTCGATATCGACGACCTCGACCTGAGCGAACGCCTCGTTCGGGTGATGGGCAAGGGCTCGAAGGAACGGATGGTGCCGTTCGGCATTCCGGCATCGGTGGCCTTGCACGCCTGGCTCGACGTGCGGCCGAGACTGGTCGCGGCCGGCTCCGGTCCCGCCCTCTTCCTTGGTCGACGAGGTCGTCGCGTCGACGCCCGCCAGGTGCGCGCGGTCGTGCACGAGCTGCTCTCCCATCTGCCCGACGCGCCCGATCTAGGCCCGCACGGCCTGCGCCACAGCGCTGCGACCCACCTGCTCGACGGCGGCGCCGACCTGCGCATCGTGCAGGAGCTGCTCGGCCACGCGAGCCTGGCCACGACCCAGATCTACACGCACGTCTCGGTCGACCGCCTGCGTACCAGCTACGAGCAGGCGCACCCCCGCGCCTGACCGGCCGAGCGGCCGTCGTCCACAGCCCCGGCTGGGTGCTGCGGCTGTGCACAGCAACCGACGAGCCCGTGGCGCGCTGCCGGGGGCGAGATCACGATGCAGGCATGGCGATCGGAGAGTCAGTCGCGGCGGTGGTACTCGGCACGGCGCTGTCTATCTTCGCGAGCGGTGGCAGCATCACGGCGGCGCCCACGACCGGTCTGGCCCGCGAACCCTCCCCGTCGCAAAGATGGCAGTGGCCGCTCGTTCCCCAGCCGAGTGTCGAGCGTGGCTTCGACCTTCCCGACCGGCCCTGGCTGCCGGGTCATCGGGGCGTCGACCTGCGGGCGGTGGTCGGTCAGTCGGTGCTCGCCCCTGCGGCCGGCCGGGTCACCTTCTCGGGGTCGCTCGCCGGTCGTGGAGTCGTCGTGGTGGCCCATCCCAACGGGTTGCGCTCGACCTTCGAACCCGTCGTCGGCGGCGTCGCGGTAGGGCAGAACGTGGCGCCGGGCCAGCGGGTGGCGCAGGTGTCGGGCGGGGCCGGCCACTGCGCGCCCATCGCGTGTCTGCACTGGGGGGTGCTGCGTGCGCGCGCCTACCTCGACCCATTGTCGTTCCTCGACCGCCGGCCGGTGCTGCTCCTGCCTCTGGGCTGACCTCAGCCGACGTGTGTCCCCGCGGCTGCGAGGCGGCGGCTCGCATCCTGGAGCACCTCGTCCTTCTTGCAGAAGGCGAACCGGATGAGGGTTCGCGCCGCATCGGCGTCGTCGTGGAAGACCGACACCGGCACCCCTACCACCCCGGCGATCTCGGGCAGTCGACGGGCGAACTCGAGCCCGTCGACGGCGCCGAGCGGGGCGGCATCCGCGATGACGAAGTAGGTGCCCTGGGGGCGCGACACCTGCAGACCGAGGTCTGCGAGCGCGGTGCAGAGGAGGTCGCGCTTTCGCTGCATCGAGCTCTGTAGCCCCTCGTAGAAGTCATCACCGAGCCCGAGGGCGACGGCAGCGGCGGGCTGGAAGGGCCCCGAGGCCACGAAGGTGAGGAACTGCTTCACGGTGCGTGCCGCGGCGACCACCTCCTCCGGGCCCGAGAGCCAGCCGACCTTCCACCCGGTGGCCGAGAACGTCTTGCCGGCCGAGCTGATCGTGATGGTGCGGTCGGCCATGTCGGGCAGGGTGGCGACGGGAATGTGCTGGGCGTCGTCGAAGAGCAGGTGTTCGTAGACCTCGTCGGTCACCACCCACGCGTCGTGCTCGCGGGCCAGTGACGCCACCAGCTCGAGCTCGTCGCGGGTGAAGACCTTGCCGGTCGGGTTGTGCGGGGTGTTGAGCAGCACGAGCCGGGTGCGAGCCGAGAAGGCGGCCCGGAGTGAGGCCTCGTCGACGGCGAAGTCGGGGAAGCGCAGCACCGAGGTGCGCCGAGTCGCTCCGGCGAGGGCGATGGTGGCAGCGTAGGAGTCGTAGTACGGCTCGAAGGTGACCACCTCGTCGCCGGGTTCGCAGAGGGCCAGCACGACCGAGGCGATCGCCTCGGTGGCGCCGCACGTCACGAGCACCTGGGATGCCGGGTCGAGCCGAATGCCGTAGAAGCGCTCCTGGTGCGCCGCGACGGCGTCGAGCAACTCGGGAACGCCAGCCCCCGGCGGGTACTGGTTGCGTCCGCCGTCGATGGCGGCCTTGGCGGCATCCAGCATCTCCTGCGGACCGTCGGTGTCGGGAAAGCCCTGCCCGAGGTTGAT
>JBDTVJ010000156.1:0-5987 GCA_040007275.1 Terracoccus sp. | reverse complement strand
GCGGAACCTAAAACACGTGTTTGTCAGCCTCAGGAATGCGGCCCCCCACCCTGGCCGGCCCCTCAGGTCCGCTATGACCCTACCGACCAGCGCAAGGACTACGCGTTCTACTACCGGTACACGGCCGACCGGGCCCGGCGCACGCTCAAAGGGCATCGACGAGCAGGTCGCCATAGGCTGAGAAGGCCGTCGCGGGCGCCACACCGGTCAAGCGCAATAGGTTCGTCAAACTCACCGGCTCCAAGTGCGTGAACCGCGCCCTAAAGGCCTTGGCCCGCTCTCTGGCCGGGGTCAAGGGCTACGTCACCAACCCCGACCCGAAGCTCGCCAACAGTGACTTCGTGATCGGGTCCTACCACCGGCTCTTCCAGATCGAGAAATTCTTCCGGATGTCCAAGCCCACCGACAAGCGCGGCATAACTGATTCACCACCACAAACGCGAGTCCATCGAATCCGCCGGCAGCGGCTCTTCGGGACCAGCTCGGTCCGCACTTCGACGTCGGCGGAGCCGGGGTGATGCTCGTAGAAAGCTGCACCGTGATCACCGACCTGTCGGGTCAGCCAGTGACGTTCAGCGTGACGGCGGGGCTGACCAGGACGAAGTGTCCAGGCGCACTCTGGCCCTGCCCGGCGTTGAGCGGATCTTCGCCATAGCCCACTACAGCGCGCAGCTGATAGCTGCCGGGCTCGAGTGGCTGGCCGTCACAGTCGACCATCGGTAGGTTCCGCGGAACTGTCTGGGCAGAAGATCGCCGCCCCGCGACCAGCGGAAGCGGCACGGGTGCCGAGCCGTCCCCCAAGCGTCCGGTCACGACCTGGTCATCCTGAAGCACCAGCAGCGCCGAGGATGTGGGGCGGAGGACGATCCGCGGGCCGTCGGCCCTGACCACGAGTTCGGTTGTGACGTCGAGGATTTCACCCGCTCTGCCGGCACTGATGCCCTGCGCGGAGCCTGAAGGAAGGACGGCCACCGAGACCAGCGAGCTCGCCGGTCCGGTCCCCGGTTCTCGGAGACCGGAGAGCGACCTCGGCAAGCCCGGAGTACAGCCCTTAGGCCCCGGTCCCGCGCTCGTGGGGATCCGACTCGGGGTGTCGGGCGCCTCGTCGGAGCCCGAGTGCGCTGCGGGAGCTGACGAGGCGGCCGGACTCACCGGGGCGGCACCGGTGGGCACCTGACCGCACCCGGCCGCGAGAAGGACGGGGGCGATGGCGCCCACGACCAGCTGGGAGCACCGGTGCCGTGCACGGGTGCGTCGCATCGCTTTAGGGCTCGCCGTCGCGCGTCGGCACTCCGCTCGCCGAAATTCCGGAGTCCCGCCGGTCTCCACATGTCCCATCTCCTCGGCGACCCCGTCCGGGCCGATCCGTCGCCGCATCGACGGCGCTGTCCCCAACTTGGGTCATATCATCATGCGCACGCCGTGCTCGCGTCGCCAGCCACCGCCGCCATAACGATTGGGCAACAGTTCAGTCGAACTATGTCATCTTCCTCACAGCGAGAGCACAGTCCGTCTTGGTCACTGTGCCCAGGCAAGCCGCCAGACCCGGACTGACCCCAGCATCCTCTCGGAGGCAGCGCATGAACGCTCGCTCGAAGTTCGCGGTCCCTTTCATCGCCTCCGTCCTGGGGCTCGGGATCGGCCTCGTGCCCGTGATGGCCCCCGCGCACGCCGCCCCGGTGGGGGCAGCGGACGACACCCCCGTCAAGCTGGCCATGAAGGGTGAGCACGACGACGGCTCCGAGGACGCCAACTTCGACAAGCTTCGCGACGCCTACTACACCAGCCGACTGCTCGCGGGTGACAACCCGCTCAGCATCGAGCGGGCGGCCGGGCTCCGGCTGTCAGCCAGCCGCAAGGCCTCCGGCATCGTGAGCGAGACCCAGCGCGGGCAGGCGCGCGGCGGGACCTGGACCAGCGTCGGCCCCGCGCCGATCGTCCAGGTCGCACGCACCTCCAACACCTTCGCCGCGATGAGTGGCCGCGTCGGGGCCCTGGCCGTGCGCAACGACGGCACGATCATCCTGGGCGGCGCGCAGGGCGGCATCTGGACCTACGACGACGCCTCCGGCACGTGGACCCCGCGCACGAAGGACACGGACACCCAGGCGGTCGGCGCCCTGGCCATCGCCCCGAGCAATGACCGGATCGTCTACATGGGCACCGGCGAGGGGTCCCTCTCCGGTGACTCCTACTACGGGGACGGCATCTACCGCTCCGCCGACGGCGGCGTGACCTGGAAGCACGTCTCCGACACCTTCACCGGCCAGGCCACTTCGGCTCTGGCCGTGGACCCGAAGAACCCCCAGCACGTCTATGCCGCCACCCTGCGCGGGCGCGGAGGGAACCACCGGACCACGGCCCCCACGGCTGCGGCATACGGCATCTACGAGTCCACCGACGGCGGGGCACGCTGGCGACTGCGCAAGGGCACGACTAACGAGCTGCACGGCGCGACGGACCTCGTCATGGACCCCCAGAACCCCCGGAACCTGTGGGCATCGTTCTGGGGTGACGCGATCTACAAGTCGACCAACGCGGGTGTGACCTGGACCAAGGCGCTGGGAGACCTGCCGGCCGGCAACTTCCTCGAAGGCGGCACCCGCTTCGCGCTCGGCGTCTCGCACCCGGCCGGTGCGGCTCACGCCACCCTCTACACCGGGTTCGACTACTTCGACCTCAGCGACAAGTACCACCCGGCTCAGGTGTTCAAGAGCACCGACGGTGCCACGACCTGGACCAACGCCACCGGAGGCCCGACGAGCGGGCCCGACTCCGTCGTCGGCTACTGCGGGACCCAGTGCTTCTACGACAACGCGATCAGTCCCGACCCGAGGAACCCCAACATCGTCTACGCCCTCGGCTCCTACGGCTACGGCAACTCACCCCAGTCCGGTGGCATCTACCGCTCGGTCGACGGTGGGGCCCACTGGCTCAGCCTCGGCTACGACCTGCACCCCGACTTCCACTCGATCGCCTTCCAGCCCACGAACACCCGGCACGTCGTCATCGGCAACGACGGTGGGGTCTGGCAGTCGTCCGCGCGAGGCGGCCGCACCCGGGGCGAGCCCCTCTCGTCGGCGGACTGGGAGAACCTCAACGGCAGCGTCGACCCGCAGACCGGGGCGCTGATCCACTCGACCGGCCTCGCGATCACCCAGTTCTCGTCGATCGCCACGGTCCCCAAGGTGCCTGGCCAGTACTGGGGCGGCACGCAGGACAACGGCACCCTGCGCAAGTCGAGCGTCAACTCCCGCTGGTTCGACCAGGCGAGCGGTGACGGCGGCCAGGTCATCATCGACCAGACGACCGCCAACCCGAACTCCTCCGCCTACCCGGCCTGGGTGTTCGGCACCTACTACGGGATCTCCCCGTACCGCTACGACCCGTCCAAGGTGAACACCTTCTTCGGCAACGAGACGATCGATGGCGGCATCGACCTAACCGACCGCGCCGAGTTCTACATCCCGTGGGTGCAGAACAGGGCCAAACCCAACCAGATGTTCCTCGGCACCTACCGGCTCTACCGCACCGACAACGCCGAAACCCCCTCGAGCGGGGACGTCACCTGGAAACCGATCAGCGGCGACCTCACGACGGGATGCACCGGTACCGCCTCCAACGGGGCCCGTGGGTGCTTGATCTCCTCCGTAGGCGTCGCCGACGGTGGAGACGGCGTCTGGGTCGGCACCGACGACGCCGTCGTCTCGGTCAGCCCCGACGCAGTCACCTCCGACTCGCCCACCTGGACCCGCGTCGGGCGCAGCGTGCTGCCCAACCGGCCGGTGGACCAGATCGCCGTGGACCGCTCGAACTGGCGGGTCGCCTACCTGGCCTACGGTGGCTTCAGCGTGGCGACCCCCCACAGGCCCGGCCACGTCTTCGCCACGACGGACGGCGGGCGCACCTTCCGGGACGCGAGCGGCAACCTGCCCGATGCCCCGGTGAACTCG
Source organism: Terracoccus sp. (assembly GCA_040007275.1). GTDB lineage: Bacteria > Actinomycetota > Actinomycetes > Actinomycetales > Dermatophilaceae > DSM-29435. The sequence goes on along the minus strand of JBDTVJ010000156.1, from coordinate 2,034 downwards.
ATCGTCATCGACCCGTCCGACTCGAAGACGATCTATGTCGGGACCGACGTGGGGACGTTCGTGTCCACGAACGGTGGACGCGGCTACAAGCGGCTCGGCGCCGGGATGCCCAAGGTCGCTACCTTCCAGCTCGACTACGACGCGACCAACGGGGTCCTCATCGCAGGGACCCACGGGCGCAGTGCTTACACGCTCCAGAACCGCGGAGCCACCCCGGCCCTGATCGTCTCGAAGTCCGACTCCGGCAGGCCTGTCGGTCCCGGCACGGACATCGACTACACGATCACCGTCCGAAACATCGGAAACGAGACCGCGCAGGGTGTGAGGCTCACCGACCCGGTGCCCGCCCACACCACGGCCGTGCAGACCGACGCGCGGGGAACCATCCGCGGGGACACCGTCGTCTGGAAGGACCTCACCGTCCCCGCCGGCGGGCAGCGCCAGGTCCACTTCAAGGTCAAGATTGACGCGCGCCTCAACGCCTCGACGACCACGATCGTCGACGATGGCATCGTCGTGCGAGCCGATGGCGGAGTCACCACCACGGGCAGTCCGCACACCACGCCGATCGCACCTGCCCGGGCCATCACCCTGACACCGACGGAGCAGACCGGCGGCGCCAAGGTGGGCGAGAGTGCGAGCTATACGGTCCACGCCACCAACTCCGGCTACCTCGGCGGTTCCTACGCTCTGACCACGAGCGGGTCGTGGCCCACCACCGTCTACGACAAGGGCTGTGCCGCTCGAATCAGCAAGACGCCATGGATCGGGCCCGGTGGGTCAGTCGACCTCTGCGTGAAGGTGGAGGTCCCGGCCGGTGCCGCTGACGACTCGCGCCAGGACAGCACCCTGACGGCCGCATCGACCGGCGCATCCCCGGCCTCGGCATCCGCCACACTGACGACGATCGCGGTCGCCTCCGACATCCTGCTCGTCGATGGTGACGGCAACGCTCCGGACGTCGCAGGAATCTACCGCGCCGCCCTGGGCTCGCGAGCGTCCGGCTACTGGGACCTGACGGCCGACCCCAACCTGCCGCAGTCCTACCTCACGGCTCACCGGGACGTGGTGTGGTGGACCGGCAACTCCTATCCCAGCCCCATCACCCCCTACGAGTCCGAACTCAAGGCTTTGCTCGACGGTGGCGGACGACTGCTGATGTCGGGCCAGGACATCCTCGACCAGGCCGCGGGGACGACCGCATTCGTCAAGGACTACCTGCACGTCAACTGGGACGGCGGCGAGGTGCAGAACGACAAGCCCACCGCCACGGTCACCGGCGTCACGGGCAACCCCGTGACCGGCTCCATCGGGAAGACGCCGATCGACCACTCCGTCCTCGGCGCGGTCTTCGAGGACCAGGTCACCCCGATCGCTCCGGCCCAGCCGGCCTTCACCGACGACACGGGCGCCACCGACGGGCTCACGGTAGCTGCCGGCACCTACAAGGTCGCCTTCCTGGCCTTCCCGCTGGAGGCCTTCGGCTCAGCGTCCGACAAGGCGAATCTCGTCGGCTCGGCCCTCACCTGGTTCGGCTCACCGTGACGTGGGGCGGGTGACCCTTATCCAAAGGTGACTCAGCGCGGGTGACCCGCCTCACCGAGGCTCGTCAGGGGTCTCGTCTCGAACCTGCTCACCCAGATGCTCGGCCTGCTCTCGAGTTCTTCGCACGCGCCCTTCGGCGGTCATCAGGTCGGCGATCGTCGAAGCGGCCCCTCGCCTCGGCCGTCCCCACCGGCTTGGCACCACAGGGCCACCGCGGACTGCCGCTCCAGGTGCCCCCAGGTGCCCAGCGGCATACCTTCGCCGGCTCCCCAATCCGGAGCGCCACGCGTGCGGGTTTTGAGTTGAAGGGTTGCTACCTGTTGACGGAGCTGCTGCGGCGCGAACGAGACGTCCTTCGCCGACTCCGCGCCAGACACGCCCAACCTGAGCCCCACGACCACACCCGAACCGGACAATCACCCGAGTAACCCGCCCGCGCATGCTTAGGACACAACAGCCCAGTCAAAGGCTCTTCTCCGGCCGGATCGG
>JBDTVJ010000155.1:0-6012 GCA_040007275.1 Terracoccus sp. | reverse complement strand
TCGACCTCGTCGGGAGTGGCTCGCCGCACCACGACCCGGGTCCAGGCCCCGACGTAGAGCCGGTCGTCGTCGTCGAGCTCGGTCTTGGGGCCGACGCTGATGGCCTTGACCGGCAGCGGTCCGGAGGCGGGGCCGACGAAGGTGCCGTTCGAGCTGCCGAGGTCTTCGACGAACCACCGGGCACCGTCGGTGGTCAGCTGGGCGTGCCGGCGGCTCACGCCGGGGTCAGACGACAGGTCGATCTCGGGGTTGGTGTTCTTGCTCGTCGACACCCGCCCGAGCAGCACGCTCTTGTGTCGCAACGGCATGATCATCGGCAGGCCGGGCGAGGGGCAGGGGTCGTCTGCCTCCTGGGTCTGGTACCAGTCGGGGTCGACCCACACCTCCGCGAGCCAGCTGAAGGCGGATGCCGCTGGGCTCGGGTCGCCTGTTGCGACGCCTGCCGCGCCCGCTCCCGGCGTCGAGGCGGCGGAGTGGTTGTCGCCGGCATCCGGTCCATTGCCGGGGTCAGCGCCGGGGTCAGCGCCGGGGTCATGGCCGGGGCCATCGGCGGGGCCATCGCGGGGGCCCGGTGACGATGGGTCAGAGGTGGCGGGGCCGGAGGTGGCGGGGCCGGAGGTGGCGGGGTCGGAGGTGGCGGGGCCGGAGGTGGCGGGGTCGGCCGTCGCAGGGTCGGCCCCTGACATGTCGCGATCGCCATCAGCCCTGCCGTCGGGGTCACCTCCAGCCGGAGCCGACGGGTCCCGGGGCATGGCCCCGGTGGTGAAGTCGTAGCCGCAGGCCTCGCAGAAGAGGGCGCCCTCGGCGTTCTCGGTGTGACAATGGGGGCACGACAGGGTGCTCGGAGCGGTGACGGCGGGGCTTGGCGCAGCACCGGGCGGAGCCGGCACCGGGTCGAGGTCGAGCGATGATCTCGACCCGGTACCGCCTGCAGAGGCCGAGGGCCACCCCGTCGAGGCGGCCGGCGGCGAACCCGGTGCGGTGGGCGCGGGCTGCGCTGCGGCGTCGATGGGCGACCCACAGGTGTCGCAGTAGTCGTCGGAGCCGGACGAGTGCCCGTTGGGGCAGACCGCACTCACCGGCGAACCCGGCTCGTCTTCGTCGACGCGGTGTCGAGCGACATGTCATCGATCTTCGAGACGCCCTTCTTCAGGCGCACGGTGCCGGTGTCGGCGTCGTCGATCTCGACGACCTTCTTCAGGCGGGTCGTCATCTCCGCGTTGCCCGTCTGGGCCGCGAGCTGCACCGCCCGCCCGAGCTTGGAGGTGGCGACGTCGTCCTGTCCAGCGGCCTTGGCGGCGATGCCGTCCTGGATGACCTTGGCCAGCTCGGCCTGACCCGTGTACGCCGCAACGGCCGGGTCGATCCGGGTGGTGAGGGTGTCGTCGTTGCTCCACTTCGCCTTGACGAGGGCCTGGGCCACGGGGTCGGCCCCGAGCGCGATCGACACCCGGGCGGCCAGCTGCTCCTGACCGAGCGTGCGGGCCGGTAGCCGCACCGCCACGTGATAGTCACGACTCTCGTCTGACCAGGCCCCCGTGGGGTAGGCGCCGGTCAGCGGGTTGACCTGGGTCTTGCGCGACGAGAGGTCTTCCAGGGTCGGTGAGACCTGCTTGACGAACAGCAGCTCGGCGCCCTGGGGCACCCAGACCCGCAGCTCGGCGTTGGCCACCCCGCGGGCCATCGAGGCGCGCATCATCCGCTCGAACTCGGCCGCCATCTCCTCGGGGGCCGGGATGAGGTCGACGGTGCCGAGCAGCGCGGAGGCGATGCTGCGCACCTCCTCGACGCGCCACTGGTCACCGACGCCGCGGCAGTCGCACTGGAAGGCTCCGACGCACGAGGCCACCGCCGACTGCAGCGACTGCGGTGTCTCGCCCTCGTTGACGCCGTCGGTGAGCAGGATGGCGTGCCGCTTGGTCACGTGGGGCACGGTCTCGAAGATCTTTCGGGCGAGGGTGAGCCACGTGCCCATCGCCGTGCCGCCGTTGGCGCGCAGGCCCTCGACGGCCCGCACCGCCTCGCCGCGCGTATTCGACGACATCGCCACGAGCGCACCCTGGTGGCTGTACGGGTAGACGATCTGGGCGGTGCCGTTGCCGGAAACGACGGCGAAGAGCGTGCCGTCGACGATCTCGTTGAGCGCAGCCTTGGCGGCCTCGCCTGCCGCCGCCACGCCGCGTCGGCCCATCGAGCCGGAGGTGTCGATGAGAATCACCTCGGCTGAGGACCCCGCCGCGATGGAAGTGCCCGCCGACCCCGCCGTGGAGGCGCCGGTCGAGGCCCCCGTCGAGGTCACCCGCACGATGGCGTGCACGTCGGTGCCGCCGTCGGGCAGGAACTCGTTCTGGAACACCTCTGCCGTGAAGTCAGCCATGGGTCGTCTCCTCTTCCTCTGAGGTGGCCGGCGCTGTCGCGAAGGCCACCCCGCTCGTTGCTTTCGATCCTTGCCCAGCCAGTCGCGCCACGGCAACCGTGATGTTGTCGCGACCGCCCTGTTCATTGGCGAAGTCGACCAGCTGTTGGGCGATCTGGGTCGGGTCGCTCGTGCCGTCCGGCCGGGTGCTGGCCGCGGCCGCCGACTGCAGCTTCGTGCGCAGCTCCTCGGCCTCGGAGCAGTAGTTCCACAACCCGTCGGAGCACACCATCAGCCAGCCCGGGGTCGGCACCACGGTCGTCAGGTGGGGGGTGAGGTCGTCGGGGGAGTCCTTGCCGAGCCATCGCGTGATCGAGTGGGCCTGGGGCCCGGTCTCGGCCTGCTCGCGTTCCATCCCAGCGTCGATCTGTTCCTGGGCGTAGGAGTCGTCGGAGCCGAGCTGACGCGCCGGTTCGGCGGCGCTGTCGGGGAGCCAGTAGACCCGGCTGTCGCCGACGTTGGCGGCCACGATCACCTCGTTCTCGACGACGGCGGCCGCGAAGGTGCACGACGGCGGGTTCGGCACCTCGTCGGTCACGGTTGCCGCAACGGCCGCGTCGGCCTCGGCCACCGCCAGGGCCAGTGCCCGGCCGGCACCCGCGGTCCAGGCGTCGAGGGTGCCCACCCCGCGGGGGAAGGGCTGGTCGAGCACCGCCAGCGCCGCCTTCGTGGCGGCGAGGGAGGCGATGTGCGAGTCGGTCGCCATCGACACACCGTCGCAGACGACCAGCACGGCGCGTGACCCGGGGGCGTCTGAGGCGCTGAGCGACATCGCATCCTCGTTGCGGCTGTGACGCTTGCCGATGTCGCAGACGCCCCCGACCCAGGTGGCCGGCGTCTGGACGACGTGGTTGCGAGGGTCAGGTGGCGGCGTGCCGCAGTGGTCGCAGTAGCCGTCGACGATCTGGCCGAGCCCGCAAGCGCGGCAGGTCAGGTCGGGTAGCGCGGGGTCGGTGCCTGTGGTGGTGACGACACCGGTCCACCCGACGTCGAGCGGGGACTCCTCACCCGTGGGCGCCGTCTGTGGCGTGGCCAACCCCCCGACACCACCAGCGAGACCGCTGGCGGGGGCGCCGCCGGTGCTCACGCCGGATGCCGGTGAACCGGCCGGCGCGATGTCGGCACCGCACGCCTCGCAGAAGGTGGCACCCGCGTCGTTCTCGGTGCCGCAGGTGGGGCAGCTCGGCCCGGCCGGTGAGGGGGGGGCGGAGGCCTGCGGAAGGTGCGGGAAGGCCACGGGCCCAGCCGGGGAAAGGCCCGCGAGGGGCGCGTCGGTCGGAAGATCGCTCACCAGAGGCTCCAGGGTCGGACGGCGTTGGCTTCGTCGACGAGGCTCACGCGCTCGTCGATGTCGGGGGTGCGGCGCGCCAGTTCGCGCAAGGACTCTTCCAGCCCTATGCGCAGGCTGGTGGGCGTGCCCTTGTGTTCACCGAGGCGCACGTCGGCCTTGTTGCCGCTCTTCTCGACGCTGGTGAGGGCCTCGCGGTAGATCTGTGTGGTCAACTCGGCCTTGCGCCGTGCTGTCAGGGAGGTGTCGTCGAGGGTCCGCAGCGCCTCCGCGAGGTCGGGCAGCCCGCGGTTGGCGTGCGTGAGCAGCTCAGCCAGGCCGGCCCGCGCGGTACGGAAGGCGCTCGACTGCGGTGGCACGAGACGGTACGCCGACACGGCCCCGTCGACGTCGCCCCGCGCGGCACGAACGCGCGCCATCCCGAAGGCGGCCATCGGCACGTACGTGGCGTCGGTGCGGGCGCAGGCGATGTAGAGGTTCTCGGCCACGGTGTCATCGCCGGCCTTCTCGCACGCGTGAGCGAGGGCCAGCTTCGGCGCCAGCTCGCCCGGAACCTGGCCGTACACGGCGTTGAAGCTGGCCTGGGCAGCGCGGTTGTCACCGCGTTCGAGGGCCTCCAGGCCCTGGATCCAGACGGCTCGCCACTCCCACGGGTCGGCGGTCAGCAGGCCCACGGCGCTGCCCTCGGTGATGTCGGGTTTGCCGGCGTCGAGGGCGGTGCGGGCGATCTCGAGCAGCACCTCGGTCGACTTGGACGGTGCCTTGTCGAGCAGGGCCAGCCGTTCGGCGGGCGTACCCGTGACGGTCTGTAGCCAGCCCGTCTGCGGGTCGTGGGGGTCGGGGCGCAGGTTCGGCAGGTTGTGCCAGTCATCCTGCCGCTCGCCGGGCGTCGGGGACTCGAAGAGCAGCGAGCTGACCGTGCTCGTCGCGGCTCCTGACCCGCGGTCGATGGCTACGACCTCGCGAAGTACACCGACCATCTGCGACCGCAGCTCGTCGGCCGAGACGAAGCGGTCGTCGCGGTTCGGGGCGCAGGCCTTCGCGACGAGCCGGTAGAAGGAGTCGTAGCGCTGGAAGACGGGGCTGGAGTCCTGTGGCGGGATGGTGTTGAGGTAGGTCGACTGGTAGCCGCGGAACTCCATCGTGAGCACCACGAGGGTGCGGCCGATCGTGTAGAGGTCGGAAGCGACCGAGGTGCCGAGCTCGGCCACCTCGGGCGCCTGGTAGCCGACCGTGCCGAAGATTGCCGAGTCGTCGTCGTCGGAGCGTCTCACCCCGCCCAGGTCGATGAGCTTCACCTCGTCGCCGACCTGGATGATGTTGTCGGGCTTGAAGTCGCAGTAGACGAGGCCGAGGTCGTGCAGGTACTGGAACGAGGGCAGGATCTCGAGGATGTAGGCGAGAGCCTGGTCGACGGGCAACGGGTTGTAGGTTCCCGCGATCTGCATCCGCTGCTTGAGGATGGCCTTGAGCGACGTTCCGCCGACGTACTCCATGACGATGTAGCCGGCCTCGTCGTGGGTGACGAAGTTGTAGATCTCGACGATGTTCGGGTGGGACACCTGGGCCAGGAACCGCTGCTCGGCGATGGCGGCCGCGAGGGCGTCGGGGTCGGCCGAGTTGAGCAGACCCTTCAGCACCACCCAGCGGTCTGACACGTTCTTGTCGCGGGCCAGGTAGATCCAGCCGAGCCCACCGTGGGCGAGGCAGCCGGCGACCTCGTACTGCCCGGCGACGAGCTCGCCCGCCTGCAGTTTCGGGTCGAACGAGAACGGGTGGCGGCAGTTGGCGCAGAACCCCGTGGTGCGCCCGGGCTTGCCGTCGCGGCCCCGGCCCACCGGTTCACCGCACTGCGGGCAGAACCGCTTGTTCTCTGACACCGATGGCCGCGTCAAAAGCGCCTTCTCGGCGTCGATCTGCGGTGCCGGCCGCACCGTGGTGATGCCGCCGCCAAGCCGGGCCGAGCGCAGTCGCTGCGAGCCACCGGTGCGCCGGGTGGCCGCGCTGCCCGCCTCGCGGGCCCGCCTGCTGCCGAGGGCCGCCGACGCCAGGTTGCTGGATGCCGCTGACCGGGTCGACAGGTCTGGTGCGACTCCCGCGGCGACCGCCATGGGGGCCGTCGCAGCAGACATGACGCTGTCGGCCTGGAGCGCGACGCCGTGCTGGTCGGCGGGGGTGCCACAGACGTTGCAGTAGCCGGCCTCGATGATGCCCTTGCAGTCGGGCTGCTCGCAGCGGCCACCCTCGGGGATGACGGTCGGGTCGAAGACGGCGGGTGGGGCCGGGGTGCCGGCCCTCACTCGTGACG
>JBDTVJ010000154.1:0-6017 GCA_040007275.1 Terracoccus sp. | reverse complement strand
ACGACACGCGGTCACGGGTGACCCCCGGAACGTCTTCGACCACGGCTTCGCGCCGACGCAAAATGCGGTTGACGAGGCTGGACTTGCCGACGTTGGGCCGCCCGATCACGGCGACCACCGGCAGCGGGCCGCGCGGCTGGTCGTCAACGGCATCCGACCCTTCGGCGCCGAGCAGGGCCTCGTCTTCGGGCGCGAGCTCGAACTCAGCCAGCCCGGCGCGCAGGGCGCGCTCGACGGCGGCATGGTCAGCGTCGTCGGCGGCAGCAGTGACGTCAGTAACATCACTGGCGTCACTGACTTCGTTGGCGTTGACGGCAGCCAACGTCGAGATCGGAGCGCCCTCGTCGGTGGGGCGGGCGGTCTCGTCGGTCACGGTGTCCTCGAATCGGTGAGCGGTGCCGCCCCGTGTGGGCGCGCCGGGGCGCGCTCAGTGGAAGTCGGCTGAGGGTCCATTCTCCACCCGTGCGAGGCGCACATGTGACGCGAGCGTCTCCCGCAGCTGCTCGGAGGCCAGCTGCAGCCGTTCCCGACCGGGAACGCCGGCGGGCACGTCAAGCTCGAAAGGGCTCCCGAACACGACGTCGAGCCGAGACCGCAGGCGAGGCCAGGCGTCGACGTCGGCGTCCTCGGAGCGCGTGCCCATGACGGCCACGGGCAGCAGGGCAGCCCCGGTGCGCAGGGCCAGCCAGGCCGCGCCCTGGTTGACCTCGTCGACGTTGCCGCTGCCGCGGTTGCCCTCGGGGAAGATCCCCACCGCGCCGCCCCGTTCGAGCACGGCTGCCGCCGTGGCGAGAGCTCCCCGGTCACCCACGGTGCGGTCGATCGGGATCTGCCCGACCCCTGCGATGACGGCGCCGAAGAACCCGGTGAAGGCCTCCTGCTTGACGAGGAAGTTGACCGGCCGGGGCACCATCGAGAAGACGAAAGGGCCGTCGAGGAACGCCGCGTGGTTGGCCACGAGGATGAGCGGACCGCTCATCGGCACCCGGTCGGCGTGCCGGGCCCGGCCCCGGTAGGCCGTATGGAAGATGCCGACGCCGAGGTAGCGCCCAATCCTCGCCCGCACCGGGTGCGGAGCACTGGGAACGCTGTGGGCACTGTTGGCCCCGTGTGCACTGACGGCACTGGCCCGCCTCGCCGCGTTCACGACAGCGCCGCCGCCACGACTTGCAGCACGGCAGCGACCGACTCGTCGAAGTCGAGGTCGGAGGTGTCAATGGTCGTCACCCCGTCGGCTGCCACGGTGAACTGCGAGACGGTGGCGTCGGCCCGATCGCGGTCGACGATCTGCGAACGGGTCGCGGCCACGGCGTCCGCGTGGTCGGCGCCGTGCAGCTCGAGTGAACGTCGGGCGAGGCGGGCTTCCTCTGACGCCGTGAGCAGCACCCGCACGGACGCGTCGGGCGCGACCACCGTGGTGATGTCGCGGCCCTCCGCCACGACCCCCCCGGCGGCGGCCGATGCCGCGGTGATGAGGCGGCGCTGGAGGTCGCGCAGCACCACGCGCACCGGCACGACGACCGCGACCTTCGAGACCTGCGTCGAGATCTGCGGCTCGCGGATGGCGGCGGCGACGTCGGTTCCGTCGACCGCGACGCTCGGGTCGTCGGGGTCGGTACCGATCACGAGCGGGAAGTCGTAGGCGGCCGCGAGCACGGCGCTCTCGTCGGTCAGGTCGACCGATCGCTCGAGGCACCACCAGGTCAGGGCCCGATACATCGCCCCGGTGTCGAGAAAACCGTAGCCCAGCGTGCGAGCCACCTGCTTGCTGACGCTCGACTTGCCAGAGCCCGAGGGCCCGTCGATGGCGATGACGAAACCCTCGAGAGGCGCGTCACCGACCGGGCGGCCGGAGGAGTCGGGGATGGTCGCTTCGGGGTCGGGCATGGGCGGCAGCCTATCCGCCGACGCGTTGCCGACGACACCACGACCAGCCTTGGTCGCGCACCGGTTGCCGCCAGCGCAAACGTCGGCCGGATGCCGCTGAGCTCAGTCGTGAACACGCCAGCCGAGCCGAGCCAGCTCGGCGCGCAGCGGTTCGACGGCAGCCGGAACGACCGAGATCTCGGCGACGGCGACGGCCTGTCCGAAGCCGTGCTCGAGCTGGAGGTCCTCGAGGTTGATACCGGCCGCGCCCATGTCGCCGAACAACCGCCCCAGGGCTCCGGGCTCGTCGGGCACGACCACCGACACGACCTCGTAGACCGCCGGCGCCGACCCGTGCTTGCCGGGGATACGGGCGTGGCCGAGGTTGCCCGACTCGAGCACGCGGCTGAGGGTGCCGAGCGACCCCTCGCCGTGGGAGTCGATGAGCGTGTCCAGCGCCCCGACGACCTGGCCGACCTGGCTGCTGACCTGGCGCAGCACGTCGCGCACGGCCACGGCGTTGCCCGCGATGATCTGGGTCCACAACCGTGGGTCGCTGGCCGCGATACGGGTCACATCGCGCAGTCCCTGGCCGGCGAGGCTCACCGCCGACTCAGGCAGGTCGCGCAGGCAGGCAGCGACGATGCTCGCCGCCAGCTGCGGCACGTGGGACACGGCCGCCACCGCCGCGTCGTGCTCATGGGCCGGCATCACCCTAACGGCGGCGCCCACGGACGTGGCCAGGTCACGTACTGCTCGCACGGCGGCATCCGACGAGCGGTCGTGCGGCACGATCACCCACGCGCGCCCGTCGAACAGGTCACCACGGGCTGCCGCAGCACCGGACCGCTCGCGACCGGCCATGGGGTGGCTTCCGACGTAGCGGGTCACGTCGAGCGCGTCGTCGGCCGCTCCAGCCACCAGCACGTCACCAAGCACCGACTCCTTGACCGACGCGACGTCGGTGACCACCGCCGAGGGCCACCGACGCAGCGCAGCGACGACGACGGTGGCGACGACGTCGGGTGGTGCGGCCACCACGATGAGGTCGGGCTGACCCTGGCCTTCGAGCTCACCCGCGAGCAGGTCACGCGCCAGACGCACCGCGGTCGGCGAAGGGTCCTCGAGGGTCACCCGGGTTCCGTTGGCACACAGCGCTATCCCTAGACTGGTGCCGATCAGCCCGGTACCGACGATGTGGATGTGACTCACGTCATCACCCTAGCGACCCCCACGCAGCCACCGCCGCGTCGTTCTCCGGTTGGTGGTGCCCCACCGCGACCCGCCGCGTCGGCTCACCTCGAATCGGGCAGGGCGGGTCGGTGGGTCAGAGGTCGGCGGCCTTGTAGAGAGCGCCGACCTCGGCCTTGTTGAGACGCCGCATCCGCCCCAGCTTGAGGTCGGCGAGACGGATCGGGCCGACCTCGGTGCGCACCAGCTCGAGCACCGGGTGGCCGACCGCCTCCAACATCCGTCGCACGACGTGCTTGCGGCCCTCGTGCAACACCAGCTCGACCATGGCCTTGCCCGGCTGGTGGTCGATGATGCGGAACGAGTCGGCCTTGACCGGCCCGTCCTCGAGCTCGACCCCTTCGCGCAGCCGCTTACCGACGTCACCCTTGACCGGCCCGCGGATCGTGGCGACGTAGGTCTTCAGCACGCCGTACGACGGATGCTGCAGGCGGTGCGCGAGGTCGCCGTCGTTGGTGAGCAACAGCAGCCCTTCGGTATCGGCGTCGAGGCGACCGACGTGGAAGAGTCGCTCCTCGCGGTTGCCGACGTAGTCCTCGAGCGAGATCCGCCCGAGCTCGTCGTGCATCGTGGTGACGACTCCCTTGGGCTTGTTGAACGCGAGGTAGACGCGGTCCTCGTCGAGGTTGATCCGCACGCCGTCGACGTGCACGGTCTGCTTCTTCGCGTCGATGCGCACACCGAGCTCGGTGATGACCTGCCCGTCGACCTCGACGCGTCCGTCGGCGATGAGGTTCTCGCACACGCGGCGCGAACCTACGCCGGCGGCGGCCATCAGCTTCTGCAGGCGCACCCCATCGGGGTCGTGCACGTCGACGGGTGGAGTCGAGGAGGCGCGGCGCTCGGGTAGCCGGGTGGGCTGACTCGGTTTGGTGGAGCCGGCGAACCGGGGTCCGTTTCCGGCGCGTCCGGTTTGGCGGTCGGCGGGCTTGGCGTGCTTGCCGCCTGCGCGACCGCCCGCACCGCCCCCCGCCTGGCCGGGCCGACCTGCCTTGCGCGGTTGGCGGGGTGATCTCGAGTGCTCGCTCATACGTGTCCTTCCTCGATGAGCTCGTCGATGACGTCGACGTCTGGCAGATAGGGCGCGAGGGCCGGGAGGTCGTCGAGCGAGTCCAGGCCCATGCGCTGCATGAAGTACGTGGTCGTGCCGTAGAGCACGGCGCCACTCTCCTCCGGCTCACCGACCTCCTCCACGAGGCCCCGAGAGACGAGGGTGCGCACGACGCCGTCGACGTTGACGCCGCGCACCGCACTGACCCTCGAGCGTGCCACGGGTTGACGGTAGGCGATGACCGCCAACGTCTCGAGCGAGGCCTGAGTGAGCTTGGCCTGCTGCCCGTCGAGCACGAACTTCTCGACAACCGGTGCGAACTCCGAGCGGCTGTAGAACCGCCAACCCCCCGCGACGTGGCGCAGGGTGAACCCGCGCTGCTGGGCGGCATACTCCCGCTCGAGAGCCAGAAGGTGGTCATGGATGTTCTCGACGGGCTGCTCGAGCACGGCGGCAAGCTCCAGCTCGGCCACGGGTTCGTCGACCACCATGAGCACGGCCTCTAGCGCCGACCGCACGCCGCCCGGGAAGGCGTCGACGTCGAAAGCGAGCTGCTCGTCGGGATCGACGGCACGGCCCTGAGGAGACGATTCAACCACCGGCCGACGAGCCGACTCGGCCTGCTCTACTGACTCACTCATCGCTGCCCCTGCCCTGGTCGGTCGCGTCGTCGCCTTCCCTGTCGTATCCGGCGTCGCCGGACTGGTGCGTCGCGCCGTCTCCGTCGCCATTGACGTCAAGGTCATCAGTCTCGTCGTCGTCGGCATCGTCGGCCTCGTCGTCGTCGAACTCGTCGTCGATCGCGACCTCACCGGCATCAGCACCCGTCCATCGGACGTCGAGCTCACCCAGGGCCTCGGCCTGCTCGAAGACGATGACCGACTCCTTGAACAGCTCGAGCACGGCCAGGAAGCGGGCCACGATGACGAGGGTGCTCTCGGCGTCGGCGACGAGGCTGCGGAAGGAGGCGTGACCGCGGGAACGGAGCCGGTCGACGATGATGGTCGCCTGCTCGCGCACGCTGATCTGGGGAGCGTGCAGGTGGTCGATCCCCACGGTCGGCGGGACGCGCGGCATCATGGCGCGTGCGGCGATCATGGCGAACTGGTCGGGCGTGACGGAGATCACGAGCTCGGGCAGCAAGGTGGCGAACTGCGGCTCCAAACCGGCCCGACGTGGCGTGAGTCGGCCGGCCGTCACCATCCGGTCGCGGAAGGTGTTCGCGATCTGCTTGTAGGCGCGGTACTGGAGCAATCGGGCGAAGAGCAGGTCGCGGGCCTCGATGAGCGCGAGGTCGTCGTCGTCCTGCGGGCCGGAGCCTGGCAGCAGGCGGGCGGCCTTGAGGTCGAGCAGGGTGGCGGCCACGAGGAGGAACTCGGAGGCTTGACCGAGGTCCCAGTCGTCGTCGATGGCCTGGCCCGCCTTGATGTGGGCGATGAACTCGTCGGTCACCTTGGCGAGGGCGATCTCGGTGATGTCGAGCTTGTGCTTGCTGATCAGGCCGAGGAGCAGGTCGAAGGGCCCGGAGAACACGTCGAGGTGCACCTCGAACGGAGCGCCGGTGCGCCTCGTGATCACTCCCCCGGGCACCATCGACGCCTGGCTCGAGACGGCGGCGGGCAGGGTCGGTGCGCTGCCACGATCGTCGAGGGGCTCGTCGAGGGGCTCGTCGACGGGCTGGTGGGCAGCGCTCGGCTCAGCGACGGCCACCAGAGACTCGGCGGAGTGTTGGCCCGGCATGAGGGTCAGGCCGCGCCACCACGCGCGATGAGCTCGCGCGCGAGCTGCCGGTAAGCGCTGGCCCCGGAGTGCTCGGAGGAGTAGGTGGTGATGGGCTCGGCGGCCAGGG
>JBDTVJ010000153.1:0-6020 GCA_040007275.1 Terracoccus sp. | reverse complement strand
CCAGGTGGGTCTTCCCGGTCCCGGGCGGACCGAGCAGGACCACGTTCTCCTTGCCCACGACGAAGTCCAGGGTGCCCAGGTGTGCGATGGTTTCGCGTTTCAGACCGCGGGCGTGGTCGTAGTCGAAGTCATCGAGGGACTTGCGTGAGGGAAACCGTGCGGCGCGGATACGGCCCTCACCGCCGTGAGCCTCACGCGCGGTGACCTCACGTTGCAGACACGCTGCGAGGTACTCCTGGTGGGTCCAGGACTCTTCCCGGGCCCGCTCGGCCAGGCGGGCAGCGGCCTCACGCAACGTGGGGGCCTTCAACGCCCTCGTCAGGTACTCCAACTCGGTGGCAGTGTCCGCGGCCGTCGTGACGCTCGTGGCGTTGGGTGTTCGGGCGGTCATCACACGACCTCCCCATCAACGACGACACCGTCCAGGGCCCCATCGATGACGCCTTCAATGCTGAAGGCTTGGTCGTAGATGCCGAGCGAGCGGATCTCGATGACCTGACCGGTCACCGCGTCAGCGACCGGGGCCAGGAGCTCGCCGCGGCCGTGGCGCAAGAGCTTGGCTGCGACGGTGTGCTCGACCTCGGTGATGGACTGGTGCTGGGCCCAGACCCGGGCGTGTTCAGCGACCAGCGCGCCTTGGCAGGTCACCCAGACCCGGTCCAGGTCGGCGTGGACCTCGACGCGGCGTCCGATCACGGCGGGGTGGACCGAGTAGTCGTTGGAATCCAGACGCACGTAGTGATCACGCGGAAGCCGCAGCGTTCGTCGCCACCCTGTCTGTGGTGGCACCGGCGGCAGCGGAAGCATCGCGTCCCGGTCCGCAGCGACCCGATCAGCCGGGGCGCAGCCCAGCACCCGCATCCGTCGGGTGTTGGCCGTGGTCAGGAACCCGGCCAGCTGGGAGTTGAAGTCCTCCGGGCTGGTGAACGTGCGCCCGGGCAGGAATGAGCGTTCGAGGTAGTCGTGGAACCGCTCGATCACACCCTTGGCTTCGGGGTCACGTGGCTTACAGATGTAGACCTTCGCGCCCAGCACCCCGCGGAACCCCTGACAGTCCAGCGTCAGCCCTGACTGGTCAGACGCCTGCTTGGCGCGCCAGCGCCCGACGGCGCCTTCGCCGTCCCAGACCAGCGTCTTCGGGACGCCGTGGAGGTGCTCGGACAACAGCCGCCACCACCCGGCGTACAGGTCGGCTGCGTCCCGCGAAGGGATCAGGGTCGCCCCGGCCCACCGCGAGTAGCCTGAGGTACACGTCATCACCGGTAGCCGCTTCGCGGTCCGGGTTTGGCCATAGCCGACCGGGAGCTCGATAGCGGGGAACCAGAAGTCGAACTGCGCCAGCTCCCCGGCCTCATACGTGGTGCGGCCCGCCGGGTCCGGCGGCAAGTACACCGGCCGCAGCTCAGCAACCCGCGCCTTGAACACTGTCAACCCACGGTCCCACCCCACCCGCTGCGCGATCACAGTGGCCGGCATCGTCGGAACCGCCTGCAGCTGCTCACGGATCCGCTGCTCGAACCCATCGACCGCCGACCTGCTCTGCTTACGGACATACCTCGGTGGCGCGTCAGCGACCAGCGCCGAACGCACCGTGTTGCGCGAGATCCCCAACGTCCTGGCGATCAACTTGATCGGCAACCCCTCGCCCCGGTGCAACCTACGAATCTCTGCCCAGTCCTGCACTGATAACACTCCTCAACTCCTGCCTCATCGGATGAGGTCAGGCTTCAGGAGAGGGTCAATATTCGACCGTCGATACGGGGTCAGTTTTCACCCGTCGTCGACAAAATCAGTCTTTGCGAATTGAGTCGATAAGAGGATGGCCGCCCAGCTCAGCGGACTAGCCTTGAAGAATCTTGGTCCGGGAGAGCCACCGAACCCTTAGCGGAGCTCGAGAGCCTGGCGGAGGGTCGGGTCAAGGGTGGCCGGAGTTCATCGCGTAGCGACGCGCTAGCCCGGATCGTTCACATGTCGTGATCTGACACCTGGCCTGGACGCGCGGAAGTGCCTGTCACGCAAAGAGATACTGGACTTCTCGACGGTTCAGTAAGCTCGATGGGAAGGCACTTCGCAGGTGAAGCATACGACGTGGTCGTCCGAGTTGTCTGTCACGGCTGACGGGACCGGGGTGATCGCCCACGCGGGCAGTGTCGCCACGCGACTGCTGGCGGACCGGGTCGGGTTGACCCAGGAGCTGTCGAAGGCCACTGAAGCGTCTCGCGTTGCTGCTGATCCAACGCGGTGACGGCAGCGACCAGCACCGCGTCATGCTTGAGGAAGCCTGCACGCTGCTGAACCGGGCTCATGGCGTTCCAGCGGTCCCACACCGAAGGGTTGAAATTCTCGTCTGGCGCGGTCCGCCGACCCAGCGCGGCTTGCAGGCCGGCCGTGGTGATCTCGGCGCCGCTGCCTAGGTGGGACAGCACCTGTGCCACCGTCCACTCGGCGGCAGCGGACGATAAGGTCAGCTGATCATCGGTCAGATCACGGACGGTCGCGGCGAGGATCTTATGCTCGGCGGAGAGCGCGTCGATCGTCCGGTCGGTAAGAGGAGCCATGGCTGGGCAACGACGAGCCCAACACGTTTCTTCCCGTGTCCCTCGCGCACCGGCGTGTGTCGAGAACTGTGACCGGGACAGGCGGGGTCCGGTAGAGGCTGGGCTACAGGTACGCCCGCTGCTGTGTCGTTGGTCCTGCCGATGAGCGGAAACTCTGTGCCGTCAACGGAACACGTTGAGTAGTCAGGTCCTGAGGAGGGGCCGACGACCCGGCGGTCAAGTCATGGCCGTGGGCGCACGAGGCTAATGCGGGTGCCCCAGTTTGCCAACGCCACCCGGGTGCCGTCACACGATCCAAACGGTGTGGCCCTGTACTGCGCCAGCGTGCAACTCTGACCGATGTACTCGCTAGCGATCCAGACGTTCGAGCCATCGACCGCGGTCGCGCCGTAGTCACCCCACCTGGGCCGGGTGGTGCCCGCGGGGCTACCGAACGCCTTATAGCCGGTGAACCCGTCTTGCGGTCCCAGGCCCGCCGCTGCGAGGTAGATCGTGCTGGCCCCGGTGCGACCGTCGAAGTTCGAATATCCGGCGGAGGGGTAGTAGTCCTTGCCCACGATCGTGAACGCCATCACCCCCTGACCCTTGGTGTTCAGCCCGATGGCCGGGTAGATGAGGTTGTTACCCGCCAGGCTGAGTTGTCCCTGATTGAGCAGGCGGGCGTTCACGCCGGCGCGGCTGCTCTGCGGACGGATGACGTACCAGGCGATGCCGGCTTTGGTGGCCCCGCCGACCTTCGCGGCGGTGTCGAGCGCGCCGTAGAGGCGCCCATTGACGTACGTCACCTGCTGCATCCGGGTGTCGTTGCTGTCCAGTGGTGCCAACGCTTCCGGCTTGTAGGGATTCGGGCTGCCCAGGATCAGGGTGGCGCAGGGGTCACGGTTGAGGCATTCCCGCAGCGGCGCCGGTCCGGTCTTCTGGTTGGACAGCGGTGGCAGCGAGTAGGTCGCCACCGGCACCCGGGTGTTGGTCAGTCGCGGATGCGGTGAGCGCGAGTCGAGCGTGTTGGTCCCGGTCAGGCTCCAGGTCACAACGCTGTTCGAAACGTAGGCGCTGGTCCCGGTCGCTTCCTCAGCGGCGTTGGATGACAGGAAGTAGGCGGTGCCTTCCCTCCCGCGCTGGTAGTCAGACGTTGACGGTGACTGAGCCGGCCAGATGGTGAAACCGTTCAGGCCCCGATCGGCGGCTGTGGTGTCGAACTCGGTGACGAGCACGTTCGAGTCACCCCGGGAGAGCGCCCGCTTCGAGAAGGCGTATACCTGCGCGCTGTTGTATTGGGGGCCGAAGAACGAGTACTCGTTGGTGGTGACGTAAAAGCCACGCGAGTCGACGCCCATGTGCGGGTAGTCGCCGATGCAGGGGCAGTTTGGGTGCACCGGAGTGCCGTCGCTCCCATCGTTGGTCACCGCCAGGCTGTAGGTCTTCCAAGTGGCCGTCGGGTCTGCAGCCACAGCGATGTCGAGATGGTTCGTGCCCGTGAAGGCGCCCGTCGCCGGGTCGACATCAAGAGTGAGGACAACCAGGAAAAACGACTTGGTCGTGGGGTCGTAAAGGCAGGAGGGATCGGTCAGGAACGGGCCCTGGGCCCCCGTGCTGCGGTCGATCTGCGCTGGGTAACCGTAGAAAGTATTGAGGTCCACGACGCCCGTCTGGCCGCCACCGTGGGTGTCGTACACCCGAAGAACAGTGTTGACCGCCTCGACGACATGACCCCCGCCCACACACAGCCCTTGGTCAGGAGGCTCGACCGAAAATTGGTTCCCCTGGTTCGCGGTCCGCTGGTCGCGGGCGTTGAGCCCGGCGAAGCTGCGCACCAACTGCGGACCGTTACGGATAATTGCCGCGGGCGCCTCGGAGGCGGCGGCTGCCGCGGCGCGAGCCGTGACGGCCGCACTCAGGCCGCGCTCGGAGGCGAAGCTGCGGTTCGGCCCGACCGGACGGTTACCACTGCGGGCGTTCGGCGCCTGGCCATCGGCCCCGAACGCTCGAGGAATCTCGGTCGCCAGCGCACCCAGTGCCCCGCCGCCCGCAGCAACAGGCCTATAGGCGGCGGTTCCCTTCTGATGGACGATCCGCGTGGTCGGGGCAAGCGGCGAGGTCGTGACCACGGCATCGGCCTGCGAGACGCTCCCCTGCGCGACCACGACCGCGACGGCGGGAACGACGATCAACGCAACTGCCTTGCGTAGCAACATATGTTGCTCCTTTGAGAGTGACCACCCGGAAGGTAGCCAAACTCTCCCACCGCCATTGCCCTCGCGCAATAGCGCGTCGCATCACGCGCGGCCGGTCGTCTTACGAGCCCCATATGCCGCCACGTCGGCTCGGCCCGCGGAGCCACCGTCGCCGTCGCCGCAAAGCGAGGCACCGACATCACCATTCCGGACCCCGCCCTGACGCACCTGGCCACCGATCTCCTGGGCCGATCCCCGGCTCGGACATCAGCCCGGGTGCGTCTCGCCCACGTGCTGCTCAAAGCAGGCACCCAACCCATGAGCACTCTTGAAAAGCTCACCTGAAATTTGGGCTGACTGAACCTTCCGAGACGGCCGACTACGAGTAGGTGAAGCACAGCCCGACACTGATTCCCCACCCGTAGAAATCTCGACACCGGCCCGGGCCATCCCCGGGGCCAACACAACAGCCGCGCTATCTGGAATCAGCTTGGCCGAACCTGCGGCGGCCCCTAGATCCCCGAACCTGCGGCGGCCCCTAGATCCTCTGTCGAGAAGACCGACCGTCGAATGACGAACGTTCACCGCACACCAACAGACGCAGACGCACCGGCCCGAGGTCAACCACCAACCTCCGGGGTGCCCCGTAAGACCGGTTCGGTGAAGGATCCCGCTCACTGTCCCTATACGGGACGTTCTACGAGGTCGTCCACGCCCCAAGGCTGGCGCTCCAATACGTCGCCCTTCGCGTCCTCGACCGATGACCACGACCCAACGTCTGGCGACTGTCTCGGTGAGCAGTCATCCGCACCGATGCATGACTAGCCAATCGGGCAACGTCCGACCATCGGAAACACGTGCCTGCTGAGGATCCGGACAAGTTAGTGGGACGAGAGTCGTCCCGGCATCTTGTCGCGTTGCAGGTCAGGGGCTCGCGCCTGTGACAGGTCGGGCGGGAACCTACAGCGCGGCCGCGCCGTCACCGCGGGCGGGGACGTCACCTAGCCCCCGCACCCCCGAACCTGAGCCCCCAGCCACGAGTCCGGTCACCCAGCGGCGCCCGTGTAACGAGGCCCCACCGAAGTGCGCGCTGCGGTACCGGCCGCAAGACAGGTCGATGGGGTGCCACAGTGACCCGCGCGCGGCGCTGACACGGGCGATGCAGGTGTCAGCGAGGACGGTGGCGTCCTTGACTGCGCACCAGCCTGTCAAGGGCCATGGTTTCTGCCCAGAGGCGGTCGTGAAACCTGCCCGGTGACGGTCACGAGAACTGCCCGGTGGTGGCCAT
>JBDTVJ010000152.1:0-6052 GCA_040007275.1 Terracoccus sp. | reverse complement strand
ACCGCTGCCATCTGCAGGATCGTCTTGACCCGGTCGCGGATGTTGTCGGCCGTGGCGGACGCGAAGGTCTCGGCGCAGTCTCCGCCCTGCAGCACGAACGCCTCGCCGACCGCGGCGGAGGCCATCCGTTCGGTGAGGATGTCGCACTCGCCCGCGAAGACGAGCGGAGGGTAGGAGGCGAGGGTGGCGGTCACCTCGGCGAGCGCGGCCGTATCGGGCCAGCTGGGCTGCTGGGCGGCCTCGAGCCGTACGGCGGCCGCGTTGAGCTCGGCGACGGCCTGCGACCCGTCGACCGAAACCTGGCCGAGGTCGGAGGTGGCGGTCCTCGTGTTCACCCACCCAGCCTAGACGCCGGGCGCATGATCACCGGGCACGGGTCCGCATCCCGGTACCTCCGGCGGAGCGCTTCACGTGGTACCTCTTGGCCAGCGCCAGCGCGTGCTGGCAGGGCTGTGTTTCTCCACACGCGCGCGACCGCGGTGGGTGGTCCGGCCCCAAGGAGGTGGTCGGGCCGTCGACAGCCCAGTGCTCATCCAGCAGCCTCCGATCAGCCCGCAGACCCTTCACCAGCTGCTCGATCGCCATGGCGCTGCTGCCCGAGCAGCACCCCCCGGCTCTCACCGCCACCGTGCCCAGGGCGTGAATCTGGGCATCGATCGCGTACCGAACCAACAGGTGGAGGTCGGGGTGTTCCGCGGCGCCGACGCGAGCAGCGAAGCGGGGCCGTGCGTCATCGTGACTCATCCTGTGAATTTACCGTGTGCGGACGCTCGGACGAGGTGCAGACACGGGTCAGGATGCCGGGTCGGGGAGATCGATACCGCGCTCGAGAGCGAACCGGGCGAGCTCGACCCGGTTTCGCAGATGCAGCTTGCCGAAGATGTTCTGCACGTGGTTCTGCACCGTGCGGTGCGAAAGGAAGAGCAGCCCGGCTATCTCCTTGTAGCCCATCCCCGTCGCGACGTACTTGAGCACCTCTGTCTCACGGTCGGTCAGCTCGGGGATGACGCGGCCGTCGGCCGCGACGCCGGACCGCGTCCGCCGGAACTCCCCGAGCACCAGCCCGGCCAGGCCGGCGGTGAACACCGGCTCACCGGCTGCCGTCGCGTGGACTGCGGCCACGAACTCCTCGCGGCCGGCTGACTTGACGAGGTAGCCGAGCGCACCGGCCTTGACGGCGTCGAGCACGTCCTGCTGGTCGCCGCTCGCCGACAGGATGAGGATCCGGGTATCGACCCCCGCCGCGGCCAGCGCCGTGCACACCTCCGGTCCCGACAGAGCAGGCAGGTTGAGGTCGAGCACCAGTACGTCGGGCTCCGTGGCCCGGGTGCGGGCCAGCGCGGCCCGCCCGTCGTCGGCGGTGGCCACCACCTCGAAACCGGCGTCAACGAGGTCGCGCGCCACCGCGTCGCGCCACATCGGGTGGTCATCGGCCACCACGACCCGGATGCGGTCCGGCATCTCCGGCACGGCAGCCGGCGGGTCGGCATCCGCCTCGCCGTTCATGACGTTCCAGCCGGCAGTCGCAGCTCGACCGTGGTGCCTCCGGCCGGCCCGGAGCTGATCCGGGCCGTGCCTCCGAGGTCCTGTAAGCGGCCCCGGATGCTCGAGGACACGCCGAGTCGGCCCTCTGTCGCAGCCTCCTCCAGGCGGCCCTCCTGCAGGCCCTGGCCGCTGTCTCGGATGGTCACGCTCACGTCTTTGCCGTCGTCGTCGAGCAGTACCCAGGTGCGGGCCGACTCGCCAGCGTGCTTGCGGACGTTGTCGAGGGCCGCCTCGACGGCCGCCACCATCTCGTCGCTCACCCGCCGGGGCAGCATGATCGGCGCGGCCGGGGCGACCAGCTGCACCTGCTCCCCCTCGATGTGGCGCAGAGCTGCGCGCAGGTCAGCGTCACCGGCCACTGCACGGTCGACGACCTCGAGGTCGTGCTGGCTCACGAGAGTGCGCAGGATGCGTTCCTGCTCACCCGCCATCGCACCGAGCGACGCGGCTTCACCGCCGAGGTCTCCGGCCCTGCGATGGATGTACGAGAGGGTCTGCAGCACCCCGTCATGGACCGTGCGCGCCAGCCGGTCGCGCTCGGCCCGGGCGGCGTCGCGTCGCATGGCCTCGGTGAGAGCCGCGTGACTGGCTCGGGCCAGGTCGACGCAGTAGCCGACGCACCCGCCGAGGAGAAAGACGAAGACCGAGTTCGTGACGGTGTTGCCAGTGGGGGTGCCCACCTCGAGGAGGATGCAGATGGTCACGATGGCGGCAGCGACCAGCCCCCCGCGCCACCCGAGCAGGATCGCGATGCCGATCACCGCCGCCGCAGGCCAGATCGACGGGACCGTCTTGGCGCCCGCGGTGATGACCGCCTCGTCGTCGATGACCCGGGTCATCAGGATGGCAACGCAGGCGATGACCAGCTCAACGGCATAGGCCCGCACGGTGCGCATCGGTCGAAGCGTCTGCGCGATGGTCCACGCCGTGAGCACGGTGAGCACCACCACTGCGGCCATCGGCACCACGATCTCGTCGCGACGGTGCCAGACCCCGTAGACGGCGTACACGAGAGCCAGGCACCGGTAGACGTCGACAGCCCGCCACAGACCGCGTACCACCGCGTGATCGTCCCGAGCGGTGGTGGACGTGAGCGGCGTGACGGCCACCGTCAGGAGGCCACTTCGCCGCGTGCGCCGGCGCCCGGCTCGTCATCGGTGCTCAAGTCCTGGCCGGATGCCGTCCCGCCTGACGCCTGGTCGAGGGGGAGCGTGCCGGCGGTCTCACCGACATCCGGCCCGGTCGCGACCGTCACCGGCTGCGGAGATGACGTGGGGTGACGACCCTCCGCCGCGTCGAGCGCCTCCTCCAGCTCGGGGGCGGCGGAACCGGGCTTGGCGGCCTCCTGCAGCTCACGGGCCTTGGCCTTCGCGGCGGCGACGAGACGATCCTTCATCGAGGTGGCGTACATGTCGACGTACTCCCGGTCGGAGAGCAGCATCAGCTCGTACATCACCTCGTCGGTGATCGAGCGGAGCACGAAACGGTCGTCCTCCATCCCCTCGTAGCGGGAGAAGTCGAGAGGTTTGCCGACACGCACCCCGATCCGCATGATGTGCGGGATGACCTTGCCGGTCGGTTGGGCCTTGTCGGTGCCGATCATTGCCACCGGTATGACGGGCACGCCTGCCTCCAGAGCCATCCGGGCCATGCCGGTTCGGCCCCGGTAGAGGCGACCGTCGGGAGAGCGGGTGCCCTCGGGATAGATCCCGAGCAGGTCACCACGGTTCAGCACCCGCAGCCCCGAGCTGAGGGCCGCGCTGCTGGCCTTGCCCCCAGAACGGTCGACCGGCAGCTGACCGACGCCCTTGAAGAACGCAGCGGTGAGCCGGCCCTTGATCCCCCGCCCGGTGAAATAGTCACTTTTGGCCAGGAAGGTGACCCGTCGGGACACCACGAGCGGCAAGAACACCGAGTCGGAGAACGACAGGTGGTTGGAGGCGAAGATGGCCGCCCCCTCGTCGGGAATGTTCTCCTCGCCCTCGACCCAGGGACGGAACAGCAGCTTCATGATCGGGCCGAGGATGACCTTCTTGAGAACCCAGTAGAACAACCGTGTCCACCTCCAACTGTGACGGCGAGCACTCTACGGCACTCGCGGGCCACAGGCCGGCGTGCGAGGATTCAAGAAGTGTCCCCCGACGCCGCCAGGAGTCAACCGTGCCGGTCCACCGCAACCCCGAAACCGCCCTTCCCGAGGTCTGCTCGGCCGCCGTGCCGACCCGTGACGGACACACCGGCCCGATCGCCGGCCTCGTCGCGGTCGAGACGGCCGTCGCGGCAGGCCGCTCGTGAACGAGCGAGACCTCGACGCCGAGTTCGAGCGGATCATCGCCGGATGGGATGCGGTGGCACCCGACCCGACCTTTGCCGTCCGATCGGCCGACGAAGCCACGCCAAGTCTCGAGACCACGACCGACACCGGCACCAAGGCTGGCTCGGATGCCGCCTCGGAGGCGACCTCTGCGATCGAGACGGAACGTGGTGACCAGCCCAAGACCCCCGACGCACCGACCCGGCCCGGCGACCCCGGACCGACCGATACCCCTGAATCGCCCGGACCTGCTGGCGTACTCGGGTTCCCGATCGCTCCGGGGGCTGGTCACGTGTGGCGCGGCACCGCGCGACCACACCACGACGACGACATCGCGCTCGAGTCGGTGCCCTCCGATGACCCCGATGGTGACCACTTCATTCCGCCGACGGAGACGGACCTGCCCTCGGCCGAGGACGACCCGATGTTCTGGGCGATCGTCGTCGGTCTGGCCGGCGGGCCGCTGCTGATGCTCTACCTGCTCCTGTTCGACCGTGATGGCAGCGGCTGGTGGATCGTCACCGCGCTCACGATGATCGGAGTCGGCTTCATCCTGCTCGTGCTGCGCGGTGGCACCGAGCGCGACCCCAGTGATGACGGCACCCGGATCTGACCTCGTCATCGGGTCGAGACGCAGCGCCCACGTCGAGACGGGCCCGGCAGCGTCAGTGGTCGGCTCTGGCCAGTTCGGCTGCCCCGATGAGCCCCGCATCGCCGCCGAGCACGGCGCGCACGATCCGAGCCTCGGGGCGGTAACCACGACCGGTCAGCTGCCGTCGAAACGCTTCGCGGGCCGGGCCGATGAGCATCTCGCCAGCAGCGCTGACTCCCCCACCGATCACGAACAGTCCCGGGTCGAAGGCGGCCGCAAGGTTGGCCATGCCGATGCCGAGCCATTCACCGATGTCGGCGAGCAGCTCACGCGCCATGGCGTCACCGCCGTGCGCGGCCTCGGTGATGAAGGGACCGGTCAAACCTGCAGGGTCACCGTCGAGCTTCGCGAGCAGGTCGGCCACCACCGGTGACCCGGCATGCATCATGGCGCTCGCTTCTCGCACGAGGGCGTTGCCGCTGGCGTACTGCTCCCAGCACCCCCGGTTGCCGCACTCGCACCGGATGCCGTTCGGCACGATCTGCATGTGGCCGAACTCACCGGCGATCCCGTTTCGACCCCGCTGTACCTGATGGTCGATGATCAGGGCGCCGCCGATGCCGGTACCGAGGGTGATCATCACCACGTGCGACTCGCCCCGGGCCGCGCCGTAGACGGCTTCGGCCCACGCGGCCGCGTTGGCGTCGTTGTCGACCGTCACCGGAAACGCGATCCGAGCGGCGAGCGCGTCGCGGAGCGGCTCGTTGCGCCACGACAGGTGTGGCGCGAACACGACCGTGGCGCGGTCGACGGCCACGAAGCCCGCCGCGCCGATCCCGACCGCCACAACGTCGTCATGGTCCACTCTCGCGAGCAGGTCATCGACCGCCTCGACGATGGTGTTCTCGACGACGGAGGGAGAGGTGGAACGATGCGGGGTATCGCGCCGCGTCCGGTGGACGATGACGCCGGCCTCGTCGACGACTCCCCCGGCCACCTTCGTACCACCGATGTCGATTCCGATGGCCAGACGAGCGCTCATGGTCGGTCTCCCGTCGCGGGTCCCGGGTCATCGCCATCCGGTTCGGCGCCCTCCCGAGCTTCGGTCTCCCGGCCCGACCTCGTTCGCTGCGCCGAGGCCACTTCTCGCAGGGTTGTCGCCGCGAAGGCGGCGAAGTCGGCCATCCGTTCGATCGTTTCAGGGTTGATCTTCTGCACGAAGGCGATCACCTGACACACCGGACAGACGCGACACGCAGCAGGGGCGACTCCCCCGCAGGTGCATTCGCCATCGTCGGGCAAGGCGGCCGAACCGGTGTCCGGCTCCGTGTGTGGGCCGGACCTATTGCCGGACCTATTGCCGGACCCGTTGCCGGACCTGGTGCCGTAATTAGCGGACGGGCCCCCGAACGAACCACGCTGGCTCAACAGCTCGACCAGCAGCGCCGCCTCGGCTGCCACCGATCTCGGTGGCCCGTCGGTCGGGTCGGAGTCAGAGGGACCGCTCACGCCTCGACGCGCTTCTTGAGCCCTTTGAGGGCGGTGTCGATGATCACCTTCTCGGCCTTGCGCTTGAGCAGGCCGATCATCGGGATCTTCAC
>JBDTVJ010000151.1:0-6101 GCA_040007275.1 Terracoccus sp. | reverse complement strand
TGCCGCAGGTGCCCGCCCTCGAGGTGCTTCAGCTGCAGAGCGCCGGTTACGACCATTACGTGGCCGACGTGCCGCCGGGCGTCGCCCTGTGCAATGCCGCCGGTGTTCACGACGCGAGCACGGCCGAGCTCGTGCTCACCCTGGTGCTCGCCTCGCTGCGCGGCCTCCCGGAGCTGGTTGAGGCGCAGTCCCGCTCGCAATGGGTCCCCACCACGATCCGGCCGGCCCTGGCCGACAAGCGCGTGCTCGTGCTCGGCTATGGACACATCGGCCGCGCCATAGTCAGGCGCTTCGTGCCGTTCGAGGTCGAGGTGACCGTCGTGGCGTCGCGGGCGCGAGAGGGTGACGAGCTCGTGGCCGAGGTGCACGGTATCGGCGAGCTGCCGCAGCTGGCCGCCGCCACCGACGTGCTGGTCGTCATCGTGCCGCTGAGCGAGTCGACCCGAGGGCTCGTGGATGCCGGGCTGTTGGCGCGCCTGCCCGACCAGGCCCTGGTGGTGAACGTCGCCCGCGGGCCGGTGGTGGTGACCGACGACCTGCTGGCCGAGTGCGCCTCGGGTCGACTGAAAGCGGCCCTGGATGTGGCCGACCCGGAACCGCTGCCCGCAGACCACCCGGCCTGGACCACGCGGGGGGTGCTCATTACGCCGCACGTCGGGGGAGCGACGTCGGCGATGCGGCCACGGGCGCTGGCGCTGATCCGACGCCAGGTCGAGGCCCTGCGAGATGGTGAGCCGCTCACCAACGTGGTGAACCCCTGACCTGACCCTTGTCAGTGTCAGAGCGTTAGTGGACACTGTGAACATGCGCGGATCGACAGAGTCCATCGTGGCCATCGGCACCCGGAAGGGTCTGTGGATCGCTCGCAGCGACGACCGTCGCACGTGGTCGGTCGAAGGCCCGCACTTCCTCATGAGCGAGGTCGCCTCCGTGGCGATCGACACCAGGGCAGGGCGCTGCACGGTCCTCGCGGGCGTCAAGTCGTGGCACTGGGGCCCGACCGTGCAGGCGAGCGACGACGGCGGGCGCACCTTCACGGAGAGCGCCGACCGTGCCGTGGCGTTCCCGAGCGACACCGAGACGGCCCTCGAACGGATCTGGCAGCTGACACCGGACCCCAACGATGATGACGTCGTGTGGGCCGGCGTCGAGCCGCACGCCCTGTTCCGCAGCGCCGACGGCGGTCGCCACTACGACCTCGTGCGGGGTCTGTGGAACCATCCCCACCGGCCTCGCTGGGAGCCGGGGTTCGGCGGCGGGGCGGTGCACACCATCGTGCCCGAGCCAGGTCACCCGGAGGCACTGCTTGTCGCCATGAGTGCTGGCGGGGTCTACCGCTCGAGCGACGCGGGAGAGTCCTGGTCAGCCAGCAACCCTGGTATCCGGGCCTACTTCCTGCCCGACGACGAGTATCCCGAGTTCGGCCAATGCGTGCACAAGGTGGCTCGCGGAGTCGACGGTGAGCTCTTCGCCCAGAACCACAGGGGGGTCTACCGTTCGGGTGACAGCGGCCAGAGCTGGCAGTCGATCGCCGACGGGCTGCCCACCGATTTCGGCTTCACGATCCTGGCTCACCCCCGTCGGCCCGGCGTCGTGTGGAACGTTCCGGTCGCCGATGACGGTGAGCGCATCCCACCCGATGCCCACCTGCAGGTCCAGCGCTCCGACGACTCCGGCCGCAGCTGGCGAATGCAGGCCCAGGGCCTACCCACCGACAGCTTCACCTGCGTGCTTCGCGACGCCGCCTGCACCGATGCCGCCGATCCGGTGGGGGTCTACCTCGGCACCCGCAATGGCGACGTCTTCGCTTCGGTCGACGAGGGCGAGTCGTTCGAGCGCATCGTCACCCAGCTGCCTGACGTGCTCGTGGTGCGGGCGGCGCAGGTTCCTTGTCGCGAAACAACCTGAGAACAAAGGATTCCGGATGCCGATCGCACCCGTTCGACTCATCCTGCCGGGGATGCTGCGTGACCTCGCGGGTGGTGTGTCCGAGATCGAGGTCGACGCAGGTGGGCAGTCGCAGACCGTTCGTGAGCTGCTCGACCGCGCGTTCTCGCAGTACCGCATCCTCGACGGGAAGGTGCGCGACGAGCGGGGCGAGATCCGCCGCCACGTCAAGGTGTTCGTCAACGGCGAAGACGCCACCCGCAGTGGTGGCGTGGAGACCGTCGTACCGAGCGGGGCCCGCGTGCACATCGTCAACGCGGTGTCGGGGGGCTGAGCCGACCGGCCTTCAGGGAGCTGACCGCAGCAGCACGGTCAGTACGGCTGACTCCAGCTCGCCGGCCGCCAGACTGCCCGGTTCGAGCTGACGCTGGGTCACGGCACCGCTCACCAGGGCGAGCGCTGCGCGCACGAACAGCTCGGTGGGCAGCGCCAGGGCGGCCCCACGCCGGGTCACCGCCTTGTCGACCGCTTCGACGATCGCGGAGCGGATTCGTCGTTGTTCGGCGGCCCAGGCGGTCCTCGCTTCGGGGTCGCGCAGGGCGTGGAGGGTGAGCTCGGTCGTCAGGCCCAGCCATCTCTCGTGAGAAGGTGCGTCGTCGGCGAGCGAGGCGATGACCTCACGCACCACGTCGTCGGGCTCGGCGGCCGGCCGGTCTGCCGCCTCGCGGATGCGCGCGACCACCTGTGCTGTGTGCCGCGCCGACAGCTCGAGTACGAGCTCGTCCTTGGAGACGAAGTTCGAGTAGAAGGCCCCCCGGGTGAATCCCGCTCGCTCACAGATGTCCTCGACGCTCGCGCCGTGGAACCCTCGTTCGCCGAACACCTCTCCAGCTGCCGAGAGCAGGCGGGCGCGGGTCTCGCTGCGGCGACGGCTGACGGGGCGAGGGGCGGTGGGCAGACTCGGCATACTGCCACGATACAACGTCGTATTGAGTGTGCAGGTGTATCGAATACGGCGTCGTATTGAGTACAGATGTGTATCGGGGCATACTGGTGCCCGGGCGGGACGGACCTGCCCGAAGAAGCCTCAGGTGGCCAGCAGAGACGTCATCGGTCGGCAGGTTGCCGTCGCAGGCACCCACGAACCGTCCTCACCGAACTCGACCTCCGCGCGGCGGTCGGGGAGGTCACCTTCGTGTCCGTCGACCCCGGCTACGGTCAGGTCGCACTCGCACTCGCCATCGGCGGACGGGTCGACCTGCTCTCCGGTAGCGTCACCATCGCCGGTTCGGGAGCACGCGAGATGCTGCAGTCGCACACCCGTCTGGTCGACGTGGCCGACATCACCTCGCCCGAGGAGTCTCTCAAGGTCGCCCACGTCATCTCCGAGGAGCTCGCGCTCGCCGAGCGCCCGTGGTCGCGAAGCGACGTCGCGCACTTCCTCGCCGAGCGCGAGCTGACCGGCCGGGCCGCCGATCGATGGGACAGCCTGCCGGCCGGCATCCGCACGCGCCTGCTGCTCGAGCTCGGCTCGTGGCACCCGAGCGCCAGTGTCGTCGTGCTGACCGGGCCCGACCGACACGGGGGTGACCCGGGCCCGTGGCTCACCCTCGCCCACCGCCTCGCCGAGCGGGGCCTGACGATCATCGTCATCTGCTCGCCGGCGACGGTGTCCCTGCTCACGTCCGGTACCGACCAGAAGGCTGGTTCATGAACTCCTTTCGGCTGGCGCTCGCCGAGCTGCGTCGTCTCACCTCCACCGGCCTCGGCACCCTCGGCGTCATCGCCCTGACGGTCATCCCGACGCTCTACGGGGGTCTCTACCTATGGGCCAACCACGACCCGTATGCGGCCCTGCCGCAGGTTCCCGCCGCGGTCGCGACCGACGACGCCGGCACCACCTTGCGCACCGGTGAGAAGCTTCAGGTCGGTGAGCAGGTCGCCCAGGATCTCGTGGACTCCGAGTCGTTCGACTGGCACCAGGTGTCACGCCGGGAAGCGCTCGACGGGGTCGAAAGCGGTCGCTACTCCTTCGCCGTGCTCGTACCGAAGACCTTCTCGGCCGATCTGGCCAGTTCCGGTGACTTCACCCCGAGGCAAGCCAAGATCGAGCTCGAGACGAACGACGCCAACAACTACCTGACGTCCCTGATGGGCAACACCGTGATCAAGGAGGTGACCACCTCGGTAGCCGCCCAGGTGAGCCAGACGGCGGCGAGCCAGCTGCTGGGTGGTATCAGCGAGATCCACGGGCAGCTCGACAAGGCGGTGGGCGGGGCCGAGCAGCTGCGGGTGGGCATCGTCAAGGCCGACACCGGCGCAGGCCAGGCGGTCACCGGTGCGGACACCCTGGCGACCGGTCTGCGCGACCTCGACCAGGGCGTCACCGCGCTGCACACGGGCACGACCGATGCTGTGAGGGGCGCCGATGCGTTGACGTCGGGGGCGAGCACCCTCGCCACCGGCCTGGACACCCTGCAGACCAAGACGGCCGGGCTTCCCGCCCAGACGAAGCAGCTCGCCGACGGGGCCCAGCGGTTGGCCGACGGCAACGCGAAGATCGCCGGTATCGGCAAGGACGTCGCAGGCGTATCGACGACCCTCGGCACCGACCTCGCGAAGCAGCGCGCCGACCTCATCAAGGACCTTCGAGCCGCCGGGCTCGACGACGCCCAGATCGCCATCGTCGAGAGTCGCCTCGACCGCATCGACGGTCTCAGCTCCGATGCCGACGGGCGGATCCAGCAGGCGTCCAAGGACCTCACGGCGCTCTCCTCCGGCGCGACCCGGGTCGCCGCCGGGGCCAAGACCCTGGCGGGCGCGACACCCGCGCTCACGAGCGGCATCGGCAGCGCGGCATCCGGCTCCCGGCAGGTGCGAGACGGTGCGGCTGCGCTCGCTACCGGCCTGCGCTCCCTCGACAGCGGCGCCGCGAAGCTGCAGACCGCGTCGGGCCAGGCGGCCACCGGTGCCGGCTCACTGGCCACCGGCGCGGGGCAGCTGAAGTCGGATCTCGACGAGCTGACCAAGGGCGCCACGACCCTGATGGCCGAGCTGGCCAAGGGACGGGACGCGGTGCCCAACCCCACCGAGGCCCAGCGAGCGGCCGTCGCCCAGACGCTGGGGGCTCCCGTCGGGGTGAGCTCCGACTCGTTCTCGTCGGCCGGCAGCTACGGCGCCGGGCTGGCTCCGCTCTTCCTCAGCCTGGCGCTCTGGATCGGCGCGTACGTGCTCTTCCTGCTCGTACGCCCCTTCTCGACCCGAGCCCTGGCCACCAGCCAACGCTCGCTGCACACTGCCCTCGGCGGGTGGCTCGCGCCCGTTGCGATCGGTATCGCCCAGACGGTGGTGCTCTACCTCGTCATCACGCTCGTCCTCGGCATCAAAGTCGTGCACCCGGTGCTCGCCCTGCTCTTCCTCGGTTTCGTCTCGCTCGCGTTCGTCGCGATCCTGCACGCCCTGGCCGCGCGGTTCGGGGCCATCGGCAAGTTCCTCGGCCTCGTATTCATGGTCATCCAGCTCGTCAGTGCGGGTGGCACCTTCCCGTGGCAGACCCTGCCCGGTCCGCTCCAGGCGATCCACCAGGTCGTCCCCATGAGCTACGCCATCGACGGGTTGCGACGGTTGATGTACGGCGCCTCCCTCGGCCCGGCGTTCGGCGACCTCGCCGTGCTGGCGGGTTTCCTGCTCGCCGCCCTCGCGCTCTCGACCTACGCCGCGCGCCGCTCCCGGGTCTGGACACCGGCTCGCATCAAGCCCGAGCTCGCCCTCTGACCTCGTTCCAGCGGCTGACAAGCATCGGCCGAGGGAGCATGCTCAGACCATGAGCAACGCCGCGCGAGAGAAGACCCTCGTCCTGATGCGCCACGCCAAGGCTGAGGAAGGGCGGGGCCAGCCCGACCACGACCGGGAGCTGTCCGGCAGGGGACGCCGCGACGCCTCCGCCGCGGGCCGCTGGCTGCGCGACGAGGGGCTGGTGCCCGACCTCGTGATCTGCTCGACGGCAGTGCGCACGCGCCAGACGTGGGAGCAGGCGTGTCATGGCGGGGCCAACGCGGAGTTCGTCGAGTTCCGCCGCAGCGTGTACCTCGGGGGTGTCGAGCAGACTCTCGAGACAATCCGCGAGGATGCCGGTGACATGGTCGGGGTACTTGTCGTTGGGCACAACCCGACGATGGCGAACCTGACCAGCCTGCTCACCGACGGCGACGGCT
>JBDTVJ010000150.1:0-6177 GCA_040007275.1 Terracoccus sp. | reverse complement strand
CCTCGTAGTTGTTGCACTGCAGCACCACCCCGACGATGTTCTTGCCGATGTCGTGCACGTCGCCCTTGACGGTCGCCATGACGATGGTGCCGTTGGTGTCCTTCGCGGCGGCGAGCGCGGGGTCCTTGGCCTTCTCCGCCTCGATGAAGGGGATGAGGTAGGCCACCGACTTCTTCATCACCCGGGCACTCTTGACCACCTGGGGCAGGAACATCTTGCCGGCTCCGAAGAGGTCACCGACGACGTTCATCCCGTCCATCAGCGGGCCCTCGATCACCTCGATGGGCCGGCCGCCGGCCTGCTCGATCTCGAGGCGCAGGAGCTCCGTGTCGCTCTCGGCGTGCGCGTCGATGCCCTTCACGAGGGCGTGCGTGATGCGCTCTCGAAGGGGCAGCGACCGCCACTCCTGTTCGCTGACCTCGGCCACCTGCCCGACCCGGTTGTAGGTCTCGGCGATCTCGAGCAGGCGCTCAGCGGCATCCGGTCGCCGGTTGAGCACGACGTCCTCGATGCGCTCGCGCAGCTCAGGTTCGACGTCGTCGTAGACGGCGAGCGCTCCCGCGTTGACGATGCCCATGTCGAGCCCGGCGCGGATCGCGTGGTAGAGGAACACGGCGTGGATCGCCTCGCGCACCGGGTTGTTGCCGCGGAAGCTGAACGAGACGTTCGAGATGCCACCGGAGACCCGCGCGCCCGGCAGGTTCGCCTTGATCCAGCGGGTCGCCTCGATGAAGTCGACCCCGTAGGCGGCGTGCTCCTCGATGCCCGTCGCGAGGGCGAAGGCGTTCGGGTCGAAGATGATGTCCTCGCCCGGAAAGCCCACCTCCTCGGTGAGGATGCGGTAGGCCCGGGCGCAGATCTCCTTGCGCCGCTCGAGCGAGTCGGCCTGACCCTCCTCGTCGAAGGCCATGACCACGGCCGCGGCGCCGTACTTGCGCACCAGCCGGGCCTGCTCGACGAACTTCTGCTCGCCCTCCTTCATGGAGATCGAGTTGACGATCGACTTGCCCTGCACGCACTTGAGGCCCGTCTCGATGACCTCCCACTTCGACGAGTCGATCATCACCGGCACCCGGCTGATGTCGGGCTCACTCGCGATGAGCTTCATGAACCGGTCCATGGCGGCGACGCCGTCGATCATGCCCTCGTCCATGTTGACGTCGATGACCTGCGCGCCGTTCTCGACCTGTTGGGTCGCGACCGACAGGGCCGCGTCGAAGTCGCCGTCTTTGATCAGCTTGCGAAAGCGTGCCGAACCGGTGATGTTCGTGCGTTCGCCGACGTTGACGAAGAGGCTGTCGTCGGTGATGGTGAACGGCTCGAGGCCCGACAGGCGCATAGCCGGGGCAACGGTCGAGGGCACCCTGACCGGCTGACCCTCCACGGCCTTGGCGATGGCGGCGATGTGATCGGGCGTGGTGCCGCAGCACCCACCCACGAGGTTGACCAAGCCCGCCTCGGCGAACTCTCCCACGATGGCCGCGGTCTCCTCGGGCGCCTCTTCGTACTCGCCGAAGGCGTTCGGCAGGCCCGCGTTCGGATAGCACGACACGAACGTGTCGGCGAGGCGGCTCATCTCGGCGATGTAGGGCCGCATCTCCTTGGCCCCCAAGGCACAGTTGAGACCGACCGCCAGCGGCTTCACGTGCCGCACCGAGTCCCAGAAGGCCTCGGTGACCTGACCCGAGAGCGTGCGGCCCGACGCGTCGGTGATCGTGCCGGAGATGACGACGGGCCAGCGCCGGCCCTGCTCTTCGAAGAGGGTCTCGACGGCGAAGATCGCCGCCTTGGCGTTGAGGGTGTCGAAGATGGTCTCGATGAAGAGCAGGTCGGCGCCGCCGTCGACCAGACCCTGGGCGGCTTCGTGGTAGGCCGCGACGAGCTGGTCGAAGCTGACGTTTCGGGCGCCGGGGTCGTTGACGTCGGGCGAGATGGATGCCGTTCGCGTCGTCGGGCCCAGCGCGCCGGCGACGTAGCGCGGCCGGTTGGGCGTTCGGGACTCCATGAGGTCGGCCTCGCGCCGCGCGAGCCGGGCCGCCTCGAGGTTGATCTCGTAGGCGAGCTCCTGCATGCCGTAGTCGCCGAGCGAGATCGCCTGGGCGTTGAAGGTGTTCGTCTCGATGATGTCGGCGCCGGCCTCGAGATACTCGCGGTGGATGCTCGCGATGATGTCGGGCTGGGTCAGGGTCAGGAGGTCGTTGTTGCCCTGCACATCGCTCGGCCAGTCGGCGAAACGCTCACCGCGGTAGCCGGCCTCGTCGGGCCGGTCGCGCTGGATCGCGGTGCCCATGGCGCCGTCGAGCACCATGATGCGCTGACGCAGCGTCGTGGTGAGCGCCCCGGTCGCGTCGGGGCGCTGCTTCGCCGATTCAGTCATCGTGACTCCTCCTGGTCCCACTCCGTCGTCCCACTCCGGTTGGAGACCGTGGACGGCAAGGACCGCTCGATTCTACGGAGGTGCGAGACCTCGCTGTTCACCCGTTCGCCCTTCGACACGCCGCCCTCCTGCCCAGCCTCCCGCCGGCCGCCGTTTCCCCACTCTCCGCGCGCCGGGTGGGCCGGTGCGGGGTCGCACGACATAGTCTGGTCCGATGCGGCGGTGTCACTCGTCGTGCCCGTGGGAAGGAGACCGAGTGCTGGAGTTCGAGAACGTCCCAGAGCTGGTCGACCCCGTACTCGTCGCGGCCTTCGAGGGCTGGAACGACGCCGGTGAGGCGGCCTCCTCGGTCGTGCGTCACCTCAGCGAGGTGTGGGAGGCCGAGGTCGTGGCGGCCTTCGACCCGGAGGACTACTACGACTTCCAGGTGAACCGGCCCCGGGTGATGATCGACGATGGCCAGCGCGTGCTCTCCTGGCCGACCACGCGCATCCTG
The DNA here is from genome assembly GCA_040007275.1 of Terracoccus sp. Taxonomy (GTDB): domain Bacteria; phylum Actinomycetota; class Actinomycetes; order Actinomycetales; family Dermatophilaceae; genus DSM-29435. The sequence continues at coordinate 3,304 of JBDTVJ010000150.1, read as the reverse complement.
GTGGCCACCGAGACCGGCTTCGAGCGCGACGTCGTGCTCGTGCAGGGCATCGAGCCGTCGATGCGGTGGCGCGCCTTCTCCATGGAGCTGCTCGAGCTGGCCCGGCACCTGGGAGTCACGACCATCGTGACCATCGGGGCCCTACTGGCCGACGTTCCACACACCCGGCCCATCCCCGTCACGGCGACAGCCGAAGACGAAGGCATCATCCACCGGTACGACGTGGAGGCGAGCCGCTACGAGGGCCCCACCGGCATCGTCGGCGTGTTGAGTCACACGGCGAACGAGGCGGGCCTGGTGACCCTGTCGGCCTGGGCCGCCGTGCCGCACTACGCGGGCGGGGCGCCATCGCCGAAGGCCACGCTCAGCCTGTTGCGCCGTCTCGAGTCGCTGCTCGGCGTCACCGTGCCGCACGCCGACCTGGAGGAGAACGCGCGCGCGTGGGAACGCGGCGTCGACGAGCTGGCGCAGAGCGACGAGGAGGTCGCCGAGTACGTCCAGTCGCTCGAGGAGGCCCAAGACACGGCTGAGCTGCCCGAGGCGAGCGGTGATGCGATCGCACGGGAGTTCGAGCGCTACCTGCGTGGGCGCGACGACGACCCACCGGCCCGATGACCGCCGACTGATCCGCAGTCTGATCAGTCCCATCCCGCTTGCAGATCAAGCGGCCGATCAAGCGGCATCCGTAGTCGTCAGGGCGACACCAAACGCAGACTGATCCGCAGTCTGATTCACCGCAGCCACCGCAGCCGCCGGTGGTTCAGAGGCGCACGCCCAACAGGGCGTCGAGCGCCCTGCCGAGCACGCCTGGCGCCCCCAGGTCGTCGCCACCGCGGCTGAGGGTCTGGCTCGCCCAGCGGTCGACCGCCTCGAGCGCCCGTGGGCTGTCGAGGTCGTTGGCCAGAGCGGCCCGCATGTCATCGACGGTCTGGTCGGCCACGGGCCCGCCGTTGCCCGAGAGCGCCTTTCGCCAGGTGTCGAGCCGCTGCTGGGCCGCCACCAGCAGCCCGTCGTCGTACATCCAGTCGTCACGGTGGTGCCGGGCCAGCAGCACCAGCCGGATCACCATCGGGTCGACGCCCTCGCGGCGAAGAGCCGACACGAGCACCAGGTTTCCCTTGCTCTTGCTCATCTTCTCGCCGCCCAGGCCCACCATCCCCTGGTGCACGAACGCGCCCGCGAACGAGTCGGAGCCACTGAGGGCCCGGCCGTGAGAGGCACTCATCTCGTGGTGCGGGAAGACGAGGTCGCTCCCACCGCCCTGGATGTCGATGGGCACGCCCAGGTGGTCAAGCGCCAGGCAGGCGCACTCGATGTGCCAGCCGGGCCGCCCCGGGCCCAGCGAGGCGCCGTCCCACTCCGGTTCGCCAGGTCGGGCCGCCCGCCACAGCAACGCGTCGAGCTGGTTGCGCTTGCCCGCCCGGTCGGGGTCGCCGCCACGCTCCTGGAACACCTCGAGCATGCCCGCTCGGTCGAGGTGGCTGACGTGGCCGAACTCGGGGTCGCGGGCGACGTCGAAGTAGACGTCAGCCCCGCCGGGCCGGGTCGCGTCGTCGGCCGGAACGGTGTACGCCCAGCCCCCTGCCACCAGCCGCTCGATCGGGGCGATGAAGGTCGGGATGCTCTCGACCGCACCGAGGTACTCGTCGGGCGGGATCACCGCCAGCGCCGTCATGTCCTCGCGGAACAGCCCGATCTCTCGCACGGCGAGCTCGCGCCAGTCGATGCCGTCACGCTCGGCACGCTCGAGCAGTGGGTCGTCGATGTCGGTGATGTTCTGCACGTAGCGCACGCTCACGCCACTGTCGCGCAGGGCGCGCACGAGCAGGTCGAAGGTGACGTAGGTCGCCGCGTGTCCGAGGTGCGTGGCGTCGTAAGGGGTGATGCCGCAGACGTAGAGCGTCGCGGTGTTTCCGGATGCCGCCCGCACCAGCTGACCGGATGCCGTGTCGCGCACCATCACCTCGGGCGAGGCTCCGGGCACTTCGGGCAGGAACGGCGTGGGCCAACTCTTCACCCGCAGACTCTAACCCGCAGCCCTGACCCCCTCCGGCCGGCACCTGCCCGTCACCGCGCACCGGTCTCGAAGAGTGGGTCGCCTCCACCTCGATGCGTGGCCCGCAGCCGGCGCGCCCCGACGACGTTCCGCGCTGAGCCACCCGTCAGAGCGGCGGCCAGGGAACGGCGGGCCAGCCTCCGCTCGGGCGTGGATGACGGCCTTTGGACAACAGTCGCTCGACGCGGCCCGCGAGGGCCGCGAGGTCACGTTCGGGTAGTAGGGCGCCCAAAGTGGCCTGCACCCTCTCTTCGCGCAGGGCGGCGGCCAACCGGTGCAGCCTGGCCAGGTCGGCTTCGCGGAGCGCCTGACCGGCCCACCCCCAGAGCACCGTTCTCAGCTTGGGCTCGGGGGAGAAGCTCACGCCGTGGTCGATGCCCCAGAGCCGCCCGCTCTCGTCACGCAGGCAGTGCGAGCCTTTGCGGTCGGAGTTGTTGATGACGGCATCGAGCACGGCGAGCGCACGCACGTCACCGGCGCCGGAGTGCACGACCGTGACCCCCGACCCCGTCGGCGTCTCACCGTCGAACACCGAGAACCATCCCGCGGGGGCGGCTCCGGTCGGCACGAGGTCGACGACGAGGTCACTCGACACCGGCGCGAAGGGGTCCCCGACCCAGAGCTGCACCGACCCCGGGCCGAGCGGGCCGTCACGCATCACGGTGGGGGGCACGAGGTCCCAGCCACCGAGGGTCGACACCACCCCGGCGGCGACCTCTCGACCGGCCAGGGTCCCCTCGGGGAAGTCCCATAAGGGCCGCTCGCCGCGAACCGGCTTGTAGATGACGTGGCGCTCTGCGGTGCCAGCCAGTGGGGGGGCGAGACGGGCCAGGATCGCGAGGTTGGACGAGTCAGCGACCCGGCCGATCACCTCCAGCTCGCCGTCGAGATCGACCATCTCGGGCGGGTCGGGAGGGTGCGCCTCAGCGCTTGTAACCATTGGCGCGCGGGCAGATGTGCCCGGTCTGGTCGAGCGGGCCTCCGCAGAAGGGGCAGGGCGGGCGTCCGGCCGAGACCAGGGCGTTGGTGCGTCGCGCGAACGCTCGGGCCGCGGCCGGGGTCAGGCTGACTCGCAGCGAGTTGCGACCCAACCCGCCCGGCAACCCGCTGGAACCCGGGTCGGCCGACGGGCCGTCATCGAGTGTCACGACCTCGTCGGGGTCGTGGTCGTGGCATTCGATGACGATCAGCGAGCGGCTCTCGTCCCACGCGAGCGACAGGGTCTGCACGTGCCAGTCCTCGTCGAAC
>JBDTVJ010000149.1:0-6189 GCA_040007275.1 Terracoccus sp. | reverse complement strand
CGGCGGTGATGGTGGCGATCTCGGCGTCGGTGCAGAGGTAGGGCGGCATCGTGTACACGAGGTCACGGAAGGGGCGCACCCAGACTCCCCGGTCGAGGGCGGCGCGCGTGAGTGCCACCACGTCGACGGGCTCGGTGAGCTGCACGACCCCGACCGCGCCGAGAGTGCGCACCTCGCGCACCACCGGCAGCTCGCGAGCGCCGGCCAGCCCGGTCGCCAGAGCGGCACCGACGCGCTGCACGTCGTTGGCCCAGTGCTGGTCGAGCAGGTCGAGCGAGGCTGCCGCCACCGCGCAGGCGAGCGGGTTGGCCATGAACGTCGGGCCGTGCAGCAGCGTGCGGAACTGTGACCGGGTGATCGCCTCGCCGACCGCTTGGGTGGTGAGGACCGCTGCGAGAGTCAGGTATCCACCGGTCAGGGCCTTGCCCACGCAGATCACGTCGGGCGAGACGCCCGCCCATTCGGTGGCGAAGAGCCGTCCGGTGCGGCCAAAGCCGGTGGCGATCTCGTCGACGACCAACAGCAGGCCGTGCTCGTCAGCGACCTCACGCATGGTGCGCAGACACGCGGGGTGGTAGACGTACATGCCGCCCGCCCCCTGGAGCACCGGCTCGACGACGACAGCCGCGAGCTCGTCGGAGTGCTCGGCCGCCAGACGACGGAAGGCTGCCGTCCACTCGGCCAGGGCCGTTTCGTCGACCTCCCACCCTTCGCACCCCTCCCGCCGATCGAACGCAGCGTTCGTCGTCGAACTCAGTGTTGTAACCCGGCTTTCGGGAACGAACGCTGCGTTCAGCTGGCTGGGGAGGGGGGTGAATCGGGCGGGCGGGGGGCGAAGGGCGAAGACGTGACGCGCGAGGATGCCGGGGAAGGCCGAGTGCATGCCGTCGACCGGGTCGCACACGCTCATCGCCGCGAACGTGTCGCCGTGGTAGCCGCCCCGCACGGTGAGGAAACGCTGCCGGCGAGGCCGGCCCTGCGCCGCCTGGTACTGCAGGGCCAGCTTGAGGGCCACCTCGACGGATACCGATCCCGAGTCGGCGAAGAAGACGTGCGACATCGGCCCGGGCGCGATGGCCGTCAGCCGTTCGGCGAGGGCCACCGCCGGCTCGTGTGTGAGACCCCCGAACATGACGTGGCTGAACCGGTCGATCTGGGCATGGGCGGCGGCGTCGAGGGCTGGGTGACGATAGCCGTGAACGGCGCACCACCACGAGGCCATCGCGTCGATCGCCTCGTAGGTCGAACCGTCAGCCGCGGTCAGGCCGAGCCGAACGCCGGAGGCCGACGTCACCGAATACGGCCGCGGCCCGTCGAGGGGCGCGTAGGGGTGCCAGACGAGCCCTCGGTCGCGCTCGTTCAGCGACGGTGCTGAGACTGCCTGCAGGTCAAGCATGCTCACGCGTTGGGGGAGGCATCTGTACCTGCTCCGCGGCGACGTTTGGCCGGGTCGTGCGACGCCAGTCCGACCTCGGCGCCGACGTGCACGCCGACCCCGACCAGCTCGAGGTCGCTGGTGTCGTCGTCTGACCCGAGCACCACGAAACCGTTGTCACGAATCATCTCGAGGTCGGTCTCGGCGGCCTGCCCCTCAGACGTCAGGTAGTCGCCGAGGAAGATCGAGTTGGCCACGTGGAGGGCCTGACCCTGCAGCGACCTCAGGTGCATCTCGCGACCGCCCGCGATGCGGATCTCCTTGTCGGGGCACACGAACCGAGCCATGGCCAGGATCTTGAGGCAGCGGGTGGGGGTCAGGTCCCAGGTGCCTTCGAGGGGCGTGCCGTCGAACGGCATGAGGAAGTTGATCGGGATGGAGTCGGAACCGAGCGCCTCGAGGGCGAAGAGGGCCTCGACGAGCTGTTCGTCGCTCTCACCCAGCCCGGCAATGAGGCCCGAGCAGGGAGAGAGCCCGGCGCCCTTGGCCTTGGTCACCGTGTCGACCCGGTCGGCGTAGGTGTGGCTGGTGACGATCTCGTCGTGGTGGCTCTCGGCCGTGTTCAGGTTGTGGTTGTAGGCGTCAACGCCTGCCTCGCGCAGTCGTTCCGCCTGGCCGTCCTTGAGCAGGCCGAGACAGGCGCACACCTCGACCTGCGGGTGCTCCTGCTTGAGGGCTCCGACCATGCCGGCCACCCGTTCGACATCACGGTCGGTCGGGCCGCGACCGCTCGAGACCATGCAGACGCGCGTGGCGCCGCCGCGCAGCCCGGCGGTGGCCTGAGCGATCGCCTCGTCGGTCTTCAGCCAGGTGTACTTGAGGATGTCGGCCTGTGATCCCAGGCGCTGCGAGCAGTAGCTGCAGTTCTCGGGGCACAGACCTGACTTGAGGTTGACGAGGTAGTTGACCTTGACCGTGTTGCCGAAGTAACGGCGTCGCAGGCGGGCTGCCGCGGTCACGAGGTCGAGCAGCTCGTCGTCGGTCGCGCGCAGCACCCCGAGCGCATCATCGGCTGAGGCGCGGGTACCGGCCAGGACGGCGCTGGCGAGGTCATCGAAACGGCGGATCATGGGGCTCCTTGCGCGCGGCCACTGAACGGTGTTCAACTGGTTCTGTCCTCAGTATGCCGAGTGCCCGCCCTCGGCTGTCAACGTGGGCACTGTCGCTCTGGCTGTCTCTGCCCGCGCGTCAGTCTCGACCACACCACACCGCATCCACACCACACGGAGGGAGACGGCGTGTCGCTCTCGCGTTCGCAGGTGGTCGGCGCAGCCGTCGACCTCGTGCGCCGCTACGGTCTCGCCGACCTGACGATGCGGCGCCTGGCCCGCGAGCTGGGTGTGGCGCCGGGCGCGATCTACTGGCACGTCGAGAGCAAGCAGCACCTCGTCGTCCAGGTGGCCGAGGTGCTCCTCTGCGAGATCGGCGACCCGAGCCCGGATCTGCCACCTGCAGAGACCGTGGCGTGGCTCGCCTCGGCGCTGCGCGAGGCGGTGGCGGGCGTTCCTGATGGGCCCGACGTGGTGGGGGTGGCCTGCGCTGTCGACCCGGCTTCGATCCACCTGTTGCGAGAGCTGTCGCGAGCAGTTGGCCGTCTCCTACCTGGGCAGGGCGAGCGTGACGCCGTGGTCGATCTCGTTGTCCATCACGTACTGGGATCGGTTGCCGCAGAGCAAAATCGACGAAATGCGGGAGTGTTGGTCACGTGCCGCACCGATGCCGTGGATGCCGCTGAGCCCGCTAGAGCGGCATCCGCAGCCGGTGCAGTGAAGTCGTTCGAGACGGGCCTGGCTGTCATTGTGGCCGGTCTGGTCGCGCGGCCCGTTCCGGGGTGCACGCAGTGAGGTGCTGGGCGGTTCAGGCCCCGCCCAGCACCGTTTCCCGAAGGATGTCTTGTCGATCGCGCGTGCCTGCACCTTCGTCGACACCCCTCAGAGTCGGGACGTGCCTGCTTGATACACGGCAGGTGCCCGGAGTCGGTCGGCCTGGCACCGGTCCTCGATGAGACGAGTCCGGGGGTCCTCACCGGTCACATCAGGCCCGCGCACGCCGGGAGCGGGGTGAACGCTCGGACCTGTCTACTGCGAGAGCAGCTTCTCGAAGCTGCTCGCCCCCAGTACCGGCAGCAGTTCGGCCGCCTTCTCAGGGCAGCCCTTGGCCGCGAGGGCGTCGATGTCGGCGCCATCGATGTCGGTGAGTAGGCCCTTGCCGCTGTAGAAGCTCAGGAGCGCACCGCCGAAGGTGGCATAGGCGTACTCGGCAGGTTGCAGGTCGATGACCTTCGGTGTCTCCGTGGCCAGAAAGCCGCAGAGCTCGTCGGCGGTCATGGCCTTGCCCGCGTCGGCCTTGCCGTCGAGGTTGGTGTCGCCTGAGGTCGCCCGGGCCAGGTCGGTCGGCACCAGCGAGGCCGCCTGCGTGACGGCGCCCGGGGTGGCCGAATCGTCAACGTTGCCGCATCCACCCAGTCCTGCACCGATCAGCAGGATCACTGCCACCGTCGTTCGACGTGACGCCATCTGAAATCTCCTCGCTCGCCTCGGGTCCGCTGTCGGATCGGCCTCGACCGGCATCCTCCTTCGGGGTGCACGGCGACGGCTGCTGGCTGCAAGAGCGCCGTCGGCGACGGTTGATACCGTCCCGCCCTTCATCCGGCAAGCTCCCTGCTCCCCTGCTCCCCTGCTCCGTCGACGGTGTGAAGGCCCAAGAGGTAGGGAACCGCTTCGCCGACAGATGTTGCCGGTCGACTCACCATCTGAGTTCGCACACCTGGCACTCCCTGGTAGAGCCCCACGAGGCCGGCCGGGCCGTTGTCGAGTTGCACGGTGACGGCGACGTTGCCCATGAGTTCGCCGAGCTCGGCGGGTATACCTTCGAGCGCTTCGCTCACCATCTCCTCGAATCGCTCGGGATCAACATCGACCATGCAGCACGTGTCCATCAAGAGGTGTCCGGCGGCGGATCTTCGTGTTCTACGCCGCGACTCCACCGGCCAACGACAGACCCGCCACGTTGCTCGCTGCCGTGAGCCGCCGCTTCCAGGGTTCGCGCTGACAACATCGTGCCCTTTCGCCTGGCCTCCGGGCCGGGGTCGGGTCAGGGTTGATCAGGGGTCGGGGCAGGACCATCCCTGATGGTCGGGGTGGCCTTCCGGTCGCACGCTGGACCTACCAGTCCAACAACCGAAGGATCACCATGACCGACATCCGCTCCACCTTCGCTCGACAGGGCCTCGTCCGCCGCCGGGACGGCAAGATCCTCGGTGGGGTCTGCGCCGGTATCGGGCGCCGCTTCGGACTCACACCGTGGGTCTCGCGGCTGCTGTTCGTGCTGCTGTTGGTGGTCGTACCAGGCAGCCAGCTGCTGATCTACCCGGTGCTGTGGATCTTGATGCCGGCGCAGGAGAGCAGCACCGACCCGGGGTCGCCGAACCGGTACCCATCCGTCTGAATCCTGTGCTCTCGGGGCCAAACTCATCCAGGTAGAGTGATCACCGGGGGAAGCGTGCGGTCAGGTCGACCGGTAGAGAACGCGGAAGCGTTCGAGCACGACCGGCATCTCTGGCCAGAAGCCACCCTCGGCGTGCTCGGTGAAGAACCGCTCGTGGACCGCCTGCCAGTTCTCGAGGCTGCGGTCACCCTCCCCCTCATCCCGGGCATGGTCCGCGTCCACCTGGTCGAACGGAACGATCCGCGCCCCGATCGTCACGATGAGGGCACGCGGGTGGCCGGCACCGTCCAACACGATGCCCAGCAGCCCGGGCGCAGGCAGCCCATCGCCCTCCTTCTCGTAGTCAGCGTGCGAGCTCGCGGTCGCCGTCTTGGTCCCGTCCAGGACCAGTCTGAGCAACCCGTCGGCCTGCTCGGCGGTCGCTCCGAAGGCCCACGCGGGAGGGCGTAGCGTTCTCACCGGGTTCTCGCCGGTGTAGACCGGCACCCCGGCAAGACCCGCGTGTTCGCGGGCGATTGCCCAGAACGCGTCGAGCTCGTTCTCGTCAGAGGTGACCATGCCTGACCCTCCCACGCAGGTACGTGCGCCTGCGACACGGCACGACCCGTGATCAACCACGTCAAGACCGTTTCAGTCTGTCCGGCCTCGCTCTGGGTCGCCGCCATGGCGGGGCTGAGGCGTGAGCGCGTGCTCGACAAGGAGCGGCACGGCGCCCAGCCGCAGCCCGCGGGTGGCAACCTGGACCTCGCCAGCTCCGCGTTGATCGACAGTTGGGCACGGCGCCCGTTCTGCCTCTACGTGGGCACGTCAACCGACGCGGGGGACTCGCCTGTGACGACCGGATCCGTCACGGCCGAAGACCAGACCTGATCGACCGCCGCCACCAGACGCCGGCGCAGCGCCAGCCCGCGGGTGGCAAAGTCGCGCTGCTCGGCGGCATACTGCGCCTTGCCCTCGGGCGTCTCGATGAGCAACGGCTCGTACCCGAGCTCGCGCAGGTCGTAGGGCGCCGCCCGCATGTCGAGGCCGCGAATCTCGCGGGCGAGGTCGAAACAGTCCATCACCAGGTCGCTCGACACCGCGGGTACCAGCTTGTGGGCCCACTTGTAGAGGTCCATGCCGGCGTGCAGGCAGCCCGGCTGTTCGGATGCCGCCTGGCCCTCCCTCGTGGGGGACAGGGCGTTGAGCGGCACGGCCGGCGGAGTGAAGAAACGGTAGGCGTCGAAGTGCGAGCAGGCGATCTGGTGGCTCTCGACGACGGCGTCAGTGCCCTCTGCGCCGAGCCGCAGCGGCCAGTCGGCGTGGCG